>JAEOSY010000024.1 GCA_016840125.1 Candidatus Helarchaeota archaeon
AGTGAAAAAAAATTTTTGTTTACTGTTGACGGATTGGGGGAGACGAAATAAAATCCTTCAAGCCCCAATAAGGATAAATAAATTACCTGGAACCATTCTTTTTATGCTCACCATCAAATATTATTTGCTCCGGATCAGAAATTTTCTGCTTCCCACCAGGAATGATCTGCTCTCGAGCGGCAATTTTCTTCTCCCCACCAGATATTTTCTGTTTTTCAACAAATATTTTCCGCCCTCCAGCAGGTAATTTTTGCTCCTCATCCGTTATTTTCTTCTTTTCACCGGAAAGTTTCTACTCCCTTTCAAAATATTATCAGCTTGCAACCGGAAAGTTTCTGCTGCCTCTCAACTATTATCTGCTTGTAACCGGAAATTTTCTGCTCCCCCCTGGAATTTTTCTGCTTTCGCGCAGTAATTTTCTGCATTCCAGTAGAAAAAATTTGCAACGAACAGAAATTTTCTCTTCTCCCTCAGCAATTATTTGTTCCTTAGCTGAAACTATCTGTTCCCCAGCAGTAATTATCTGCGTTGGAGCAGAGATCATCTACGTTCGAGTAGAATTCATCTGCGAGCTAGCAGATATTATATACGTCGGCACAGAAATTATCTGCGATTGCGCGTAAATTATCTGTGATAAAGCAGTAATATTCTGCGTTCACGCAGTAATTTTCTTCGTTTGAGCAGAAATTTTATGCTCCGGAACCAAAAAGGTTATCTTATCCACAGAGGTCACAGAGGTCACAGAGGTCACAGAAAGTTCCTCACTCACCCTACTCACCTAACTCACCTATTTTCACAGCGCAATAAAATGTTGACGGCAGACAGGAGGATGTTTGAGCTTCCCTATCGGCTAAGTATTTTTACCTATTTTCCAATAAGTATTTTTACCTGTTTTTCAGAAATATCTTGAAATTATATTTCTTGTATGATAATCTATAATTTCTAGAATGGAAGAGTTGAAGAATAGTAAGTAGATGATGAAAGCTTCAGTTGAAGCAGGAGTTGGAAGATAGGCAGTGGTTAAGTTGAAGTGGATAAATAAAATCAAAAACTGTAGAAAAGGTGATAGAGCAGTGCTCAACCTTCAAGGGCGGAAGCATATGCATAACTAGACCGGCGATGTTTCTGGAGAGAAACTGATTTGTCTGTGTTAATGTGGGTAGCAGTAAAATAGCAGTAAAAGTGATACTCCCTAAGGGTGAGAGATTGTATAATTTATCAGATTATCTCCTATAAGTCGATACTGACCGATGAGCGTTTAGTACTATAATTAGATTTATAATGGAAGTACTAGAAACATTTCAGAGCTTATTATTTGAGGTAGATATAAAGTGGGGAGGATTACTTTTATGTGATCCAACTCGTATATCTGATTATATAGGTGATGAATCACGCGGGGGAAATTTGTCTGGACTTCTTTCCGTAGAAGAATTGGACAAAATATGTAGAGATGGAATTGGAATTCCAATCAATATGATTGATATAATGGGTTCAACGGTGAAGGCCCTTGTTCGTCATATTAACGCTCAAAAATGTTTTGAATATAAACGTCAAAAAATTTCAAGTGGATGGATATTAGGAACAGATACAGGTAAATTGGTCTTATGTGATTATAGCTCCCTCATTTTTTGGGATCCTTGGGAAGATGAAGAATTTCCAATACGCTATTTTCATTTCAATATTCCTACTGGATGGTATAAAATTGAAGTAATTATTGGTAATCGTGGTGAAGAAGACAATGAAGAAGACATTTTAGAATTAATTTTTAATCCAGTTGAAAAACGTCCTCACTTTTCAATTAATTTGCTAAATGAAAATCTCGGCTTTAATAGAGAAGTAGAAAACTTTTGTGAAGGCTATTCTCCTATATTGAATTCGGATGATAATTTAAAAGAAAATTCAAACGAAGTTGAAATAATAAAGCTCCTTTTATCACGTTTAAACAAAAAAGCATTTGGGAATTTTATCATTAAATTATTTGGAGATAGAGATTATTATAGCTATATGGCTCCTCTTCATCAGGCTGGTGAAGATGTATATTTCTCCCCATTGTTAGAATCATATGGAAACTCCTTGCATTCCGTATTTTTAATGCAGTACCTACCTGTCGGATTACTAGAACATCCAGACTTAACTACCTTATTAAACGAACCATTATTTAACTCAAAATTAAAAGGGGTAAAGAGCATATATAAAGGGGAAGCTGGGTATTTTGGAATGGTATCTGAACTTATAATTAAAGCACAAAAGCTTCAAGCGCTTAATTTGTTGGTCAATTTGAGCATGCATCCAAAAAATTACAAGGATGTGCTTTTTAGGGAATTCGAAAAACAACTTAAAGAGATTGATTTTTTTCCTTCAAGATTATATATAGGCAGTTATGATTCATTTTTAGAATTAAATGCAAAAGGAACAATTGAAGCATTCAAAGAATTTTTAATTAATAACTCAGATGGGCTATCTATATCTCTAGGAAGAGAGAAACTTGAAGTAAGAAATTTCACTTATGAGAACAGTCTTGATGCTGGAATTCTCCCTATTAATAAGCAACCAGTCGAACCTATATTTATTAACAAATTGAAAAAGAAGGCTCAGGCTATTTTAGAGTTTGAACACTTGTTAAAAAGAAATGTAAAAGAAAATGAAATAGAAAAATTTCTTACTGCACATTATAAAGACATCTTTGGTTGTAAATATGACAGAATCGAAACTCAATTATGGCTAAGATTCCCAGAATTTGATATAGCAAGAAAAAACAGGCGGATCGATATTTTTTTAAGAAATAGTATACAAAATGATTGGGAACTCTTTGAAATAAAGAGAATCATTCCCCTAATAGGTATTTATAGAGATGTACCAGTAATAGCAAGAGAAGTAATTTATGCTGTACACCAATTAAAAAATTATGAACGAATACTTAGGCAAAAAGATGTTAGGGATAAATTGGCTCGGAATGGTATAGAATACTTAGAACCATCGCTGAACTTAGTTATTGGTAGTTCACCTCAGATATCCCATGAACAATGGAGGTGGTCATTGGCATCGAATAGTGAAAGAGTGAAAATACATACTTTTGATGAACTTCTAAATGAAATGAGAGTTCGATTAGATGATAAATTGAATTTTTTGCTTGAAGATGATGATTAAGTTTAGATTTGCAGTAAGTAATGTATGGGGTCAGATGAAAGCGCCGACTAAAACCGGCAGGAGGTAGAAAGTGAAACTCCTTCATCATGAAGATTTAGCGAATCACATGAGCCCCGAGTCATGCGGCTGCGATGTTAACATCGCGGCTTCGGGCGGTAAAGTTGACAGGGGAAAGCGTAGGCATGTTTCACGGACATAGAACTCCAAAATCACAGATTTCTGGGTGCGCCACTATGACCATGTGCCTGAATGGGGTAGGCAACATCGACCATAGCGTTATTGCGAGTTATGGAAGGACGTGGTGGAGTCTTAGCCTCTTGTCATGCGTGGATTCCTTTTTTGCGGGAATCGGGAGATTCGGGAGAAACCCGATATTTAGAAGCTGGAATAGGGGAATCCAGTCGATAAAAATCCCTGGTGCAGTGAGGCGGATAACTTATCTGGTACCTTATTCACCAGCACTATATCAGCTCTTGAATCAGCTTGAAAGGAGTCACTAAAATGAACTATCTACGAAAACTTTCTCGGCAAAAGGAATTGCCTCTTGAAGAAATAAGGAAATTTATAACTGTTCAATTGATGTTGAATGGTGCTATTACCATGCCTGAGGAATTATTATACATAGTTGAGGAGGTCATCATACATAGCGTGGAAGAACGATACGGTTTGGATAAAGCAACGGCAAGGGCGTACTATCAAGAGATTTTCAATAAATTAAAACTAACTGGTTATTCGAAATAATTCGCAATTAGACTCTTGTACAGAGTAACTCAAACGAATATTTGATAAGGTTTGTTACTACAACCGATCATAGACCTAAAAATGGTCCAAAATACAGAATTTGAAGTATTCATCAGGTGGCGTTTTTTTCTTAATTGTCATATTTCAATCTGATG
>JAEOSY010000316.1 GCA_016840125.1 Candidatus Helarchaeota archaeon
ATCAAACAGTGCTTCTGCCTCTTCTATGAATTCCGCTTTCAATTTCTCCTGGCTTTTCTTCATCGGCCACCTCCGTTTTCAGGTGGCTTCATTTTCCCACATTTTCCCCCAAACTGAGATGCACCCTCATTCGCGGAGACTGTTTCAATATAGTAGGTGACTGTCAAGGAGAAATAAAAATGCCCATGGATCTAGGGTATCCTCCAAGAGAGAACAAACAAGAATGGAGGTAGAGCCATGGGCAAAACAATTGTACCTCTGGATGGGGCATTTGCGCCGGAAGAAGCAAGGGGATGGGAAGGGAAGATCTTTCGTCAGGTATGCAAACAAGGACAGCAAAAAGCGCTGGCGTATCTGGACGAACTCGAAGAAGTGCTGTATGAACAGCGACCAGCAGGGTGGGTGGTTTTACTTTCCGGATAGGGTTCTTCCATCCTACGGGTTCTACCTCATCCTCCCACCAGAATAGAAATGTCTTGACGGCACGATAACAGGCATGTCTCCCGCCTGAGTTATGCCCTTTATCCTCAAGCATAAGCATATATTCCCGTAGGTCATTGGATGTGATTTGGATTATATCCGTGATTAACTTTGATTCACAATAAACGGTAAACAATTGGAGTTTCTTTTAGTAAAAATATAATGTCCCCGCTGCCAGCCCTTGAGATTTCCTATCCTTCAGGAAAGCCTCAATCCAAGTTAACAGGTGAGTCTCCTGGCTGAAATCCGTTATAGTCCATTGGTCTTTTTTGGTAGATACCATCATGGTAATTCTCCTTTCGATGGTTTCTACCGCCATATAATTTGAGATTTACTCTAGTAATTCCCCATAACAATACACCTCTTAAAAGCGAGAATGAGCGCGGCAGGGCTCGAACCTGCAACCAATGGCTTAAAAGGCCTTTGGTTTGCTTATTAGCGACATCGCTAAGCTGCTGGTTTTTTTTGGTAATGTGACTTTATCAATTAGTGTCCTCAGTTAGTTTGACTACAATCTGAATTGTGACATTCCTGAAATACCCCTGTAACTGACCTTCTGAGAGCCGTTCTCCCGCCCTCGGTGTAGGGTATTGATTAGATGACCTTAAGATGATGGAAATCGCGGATAGTCAATCTGGGGAATCGTGGGGGATGTTACCAGTTAATAATTGAAGATGGGATGTCTTGAAATGGATATGGGTTGGGGTATTGAAAGATGAATGAGCAAAGGAATTTTTATTTTAAGATAAAAGTATCCGAATAAATACTATACTGATAAAGGAAATTTATGCACATGGGTCTTATGCAACTTACGTGAGACGACCTGACTTACATTAATATTTCATTGACTTGGAACCGCTCACTCTAGATAAGGGCGGTTTTTTATTCTGTGGAGGTTAAATATGGAAATCCGAAAATGTCCTAAATGTGAATTAAGAAATACAGGTACTGCATGGAATTGTTACTATTGTGGGCAAACTTTATCAATGAAATCCATCATTGAAGTTGAAGAGAATGTTGGGAAAGCATTTGATATTATGGATAATTTTTATTCTGGAGAATCAACTGAATCCAAGCTAAGACAGCTTGATAAACTATCAAAAATTAGAATAGAGATAATGGAAATTCCTCGCTTTTTAAAGATTGTTTCGGAGAAAGACAACAATTCTGAAGTAAGGGTTTTTGCGAAAGAAAAACTCAAACAGATGGATACGGTAGAAGAAAATATAAAAGAAGTCGATGCCTCAAATCAGATTGTTAAACAAGCTCTTCCCCTTAAAGAATATGATGATATTAGGCAGAATGAAAATATAATATCAGCTTTCCGCTTCGCTGCATTAATCTTAATTATTAATGCGGTTTACATGGTTATTGTCCACATTCTTACACTCGGTTTTGAGTTTCAAGGATTCTTAGCTCCAGTGATAAGTGTAATCTTAGCAATATTTCTGTTGGAAAATAAAAATTGGGCAAAGATTTTATCTCTTGTGAATGCAATTATCTCATTTTTAAGCATTATTTATAATGCGATTAACCAGACTGACTATTTTGGTGCAATATTCATTATGTTAGCATCTTTAGGATTACCAATATCGCTTGGTATATTGTTAATTGGAAATATTACATCAAGAAGATTAAAAATTGGGAAGATATTCTTTTTTGTATTTTCACTAATTCCAATGTTTTGTCTAATTTCGGTTTTAGTGCTCTCATATTTCATTGAATATTAGTAGAGATTATTGGCTGAGAATTTCAAGGTTGTTATTCCATTCATAATCAATTTAGTAGATGACAACCAGGTGGTTCGGGTGACACTCGAAAGGTGTGGTGCTGAACGGTGGCGGCTGCTGAAACCGGAGATTGAGAAACTGCGGGAATACGTGTTGAAGCGTGCAGGGGAGTATGGGTATCCGGTGGTTGAAGTCTGAAAACCTGATAAAACTTGAGATTTTGACACTTTCCCGAGGGGGATGTTCCGTTTGATGGAATCCCCAAAAGGGACCTGACTCAGTTTTTGATTGATTTTCTCTAAGACGATGTCTGGTTTGTGTCAGGTTTGAATAGAACAATGGAACACATAAAAAGGGTGGGGGAAGAAGTTGGCTCATTTGCTTGAAGAGGGGTGGAATGTGGATGAAATCAAAAGGTGGTCTAGAGAAAGGTGGAAGTTGGGGAATCCTAAGGAGTGGCCGCCTTTCCGAAGAGATTGTTCAAGTTAGATTCAGGAATTGATTGTTTTCTTCCATCAACTTACTCCAAGAAACTTTCCATTGCCTCGGGGGTTATTTTTAATTGGATAATTCGTGCGAGGATAGCAACGAAGAACAAAAGCATTGATGACTGAAACTTTGCTATTGGGGGATTTCATTACAGAAAAGACACGATATCCCTATTGCAAACACCGATTAAGGTGGAAATAAATAGGAGGAACCCGATGAAT
>JAEOSY010000317.1 GCA_016840125.1 Candidatus Helarchaeota archaeon
AGTTACGACGCGCGAAAAGATTACGAAAGAAGCTCATTTCGATGGCGCTCCCCCCAGGGCTCGAGCTTGTGCTCGCGGCGGGAGCCGTTCCAGTATTTTTTGTTCGTATGGGAGATTATTCTTCTCAACCTTTTCTTAGAATTGCTCAGACATATAAAAATCTCTTTGGCTGGAACCAACTCTCTAGTGGGATTCGGTTTCTCCGACCGTTGGTGGGAGAGAAATTCTTCTCAGATCTCATCGATAATTTTTTAACCATCACCTATTCGACTTATCAGAAGTTTATTGACAAGGCAGAAAACGAGGGCACACCTCTGGATGCGTGTTTCGGAACACGGTTATTGCTTGGGGGTACTTGGTTTCATTTGAAAAAGATTCACGGCACAATGGGGTTGGGAACACGGTGTAACTGGTTTTCCAAGGTCTTTGAGGAAGTTAAGGAAAGATCCAATGTAGTAATGTTGGAAATCCCTCTAGTTGATGCAGATCATGGAGAAGACATGATGCATGACAGTCTAAATCAAGCCATTGGACAACTAGAGGCGATAACTGGCAACACAATCACTAACGAGAAACTGCGTCAGCAAATAATTCTCGCCAATGAAATCCGTGAAAGTTATTTAAAGATTTTAGAAATTTGGAGCCGCGACCTCATTCGAGTCCATCCAGTTACGTTCACAAACTTGCTATCTTTGTTACACATAGCCTTTACCGACCTTTTATGTGAGCCGAAATTCTTCAATAAGACCCTGAAACAACTAGCAAAAGATCTAGAGAAGGTGACTAAATCACGAAGTCATGATACCAAGGCGAGACCTAAAGTCCTTTTGGTTAATGCTTTCGGGGGTTATGAGCCCCATCTCCCAAGAATTGTGGAAGAGTTAGGGGGGCGGCTTTTAATAGCTGATTGGGAAGTACTTCGAATTCTAGATACGATTGAAACACAAGGAGATATCTTACAGAACTATGCACGGTACTTGATCCAATTTGAGGGAGCGTGGAGGGATAATGTTACACTGGTAGATCGGTATATCAAGGTGGCCTCAAAATATAACGTTGATGGGATTCTATTCAATGCGATCTATGGCTGCAAGAGCATTACTCCTTCATTAAAACTATTTAAAGAACGCCTCAATGGCTCAGACCTAGCCCTAGTCGATATAGGTTTTCAAAACATTGAGGACAATATTGCGCAAGTCAAAACCAGGATCGGGGCGGTATTTGAATTAATCCGTGATAGGAGACATTAATTTTTTGTCCTTATACTTACTAAGTTAATCTTCAGGTAATTGAATTTTAACAGTGAAACTGAACACATCTTTAAAGATAAACATGTGATAGCGTAACTTATCAATGCGTCTCTTCCATTCCCGTGAGAGGTCTAACGAGAGATACGTGGGAAGTGGCACAGGGGGATTTTGCAGCATCCCTTGAATACCCTTATTTTGAGTGGCTAACTCCCTGGAAATGCTATTAAATTCATCTTGGGCCTGTTTGATGTACGATGGGTCTTGACTCTGTTGGATGTCCTTTAGCTGTGCCTCCAATCTTTTTAGGCGGGTGTGCAAGTCATTAAAACTCATGTCAAAAATCGTTCGTAAGGTGAGTAAGTATTCCTGACGGATCTTTTCTTCCTCTAAAATCATTGGCCGTTCGGGATCCATTCGTTTAAACGATGAGGGTGGCAGCTCTTCTTTCCTAATCCTCGTCCGGTAAATCAGTTCGCTCATTTTTTGGACCACAATTTCGACGTTTAATCCAGTCTTAAACGAGACCTCATAATAGCCTTGGAGATGATTCGCCTTTATGAAATTATCTATGCCCGTATCCGTGACATCCTTCTTGTGAAAGAGATCGGCCTTGGTGCCGATGAGAAAAATGGGCACATCCGCATGATTTCTTCTGATAAAGTGTAGCCAGTCAGGCAGTTTTTGGAAGGTGTCGAACCGTGTTAAATCAAATAATAGTAAAATCCCTGAAACTCCAGTCATGTAATGCGGTTGGACAGTCTTATAGCGCTCCTGTCCAGTGAAGTTCCAGACGACAAGACTCATTTCGATATTGACATTCTTCAGAATTTTTACCGCGAACGAGACCCCATAGACCTGCTCATGTAATTCTTCTAAACTGCTGTCGAAGCGGCTACTGCAGTACTTATTAAACGCACTCTTGCCTACATCCGGCTCGCCTAAGAGAATTAGTTTAAATTTATAATGGGTTGCGATGGGAGTTCCCTCGAGTTCTTTAGGTATAATAAGAAGTGAGATATATTAGTACTTTTCTTTTTGAAATTCATTCCTAATCTTGCCCCTAAGAACTTTTAAATAGAGGAACACACAGATAAGAAACTTAACTAACTTAAATTCTAATTTTAGGAGAAAATAAAATGAGTAAAAGACTAACGACTAAGGTATTCGACAGGATTATACTTGTTTCCCTACTTGGTTTCATAATAGGATCAGTATTTCTCGCGAATTTCACAGCTATCGCAGGTAGTGATAACGATGGAATCACAGATGTTACAGAAAACAATCTAATGAATCTTTATAAGCCAAACCTTATCTTTAGGGCAGGAGAGAGTTTTTACCCGGTCGACGTAGATTTTATGATATCTAACAGCGAGCTCTTTGAACGTCCAGGTGGATTACTTGTGGTAAATCCAATCGTTGTTGTCCCTGCAAAGGATAATCTTGATAATTATCCAGGTCAATATTACTTTCTGAAATATGATACAGGAACTTTTGCGGACTTAGACGCGATTAAATCGGGTTATAATACTTACAAAGGGGCAAACGGCTACACGGTTTATACCCATGTAACAAATGATTCCGGTTTTACTTTTGTTCAATACTGGTTTTTCTACGCTTATAATGACGGATCGATAAACCAGCATGAGGGTGATTGGGAAATGATACAGATTCAGCTTGATAGTTCCACTCAAGAACCTCTGTTTGCACAATATTCCCAACACCATACGGGTGAAAATACTTCCTGGGTAGAGGTAGAAAAAACGGACAGCACACATCCGAATGTATATGTTGCGAAAGGCTCTCACGCTAATTATTTCAGAGGGTATGAAGGGCGATTAGGTTTTACTGGTGATGATGTTGGTAGTGATGGGATCACGATACCATATAACGATGCAGATATGACATTCGAACTTTTAGGTGAGAAGGGCGCCGGTAATCATCCTGCACCTGGAAATGCACAAGATTGGATGGATTTCGGAGGAAGATGGGGTGATTGGGCAGAACAACCTGATGCAGAGTTAGGTTTTGCAGGTCCTCATGGTCCTGGACATTCCGAAAATGCAGAAAAGTGGGATGATCCTGGTGTTTGGGCAAGCAGTGTCCCTTTCGTAGACAGTCTATGGTTTGTGCTTTGCTGGATTATGTATAACTTGCTCTATATAGTTATAGGGATTATAGTCCTGATGGGATTGTGGAAGCTCTACAAGATTTACAAGGTGAACAAAGAAGGAGGTCTAATGGTGGGTGAAGTCATGAAAACGAGAGCCGGATTTGGTGTTTTTATGGGATTTATTGCCATAGGTATCGTAATCTATGCACTCTTTCAACCCTGGTACTCAGTAACCGCGGATATAACTTCGCCAACAGTAACAACCGCGGGACAAGTAGTCCTTATTGATGGTTTAAATGGAGTTCAAGTTAATTTTCTAGTAACTGGGACGGGTATGACACCTCTATTTACCTTGGGAATTCCATTCAGTATCCTACTGGCAGCTGGTATAATTTTTAATATACTAGATATAATCGGCGTGAAAGATCCTAAGAAACTCGGCAATGGATATATCAAGAGCGGGGTAATGTTCGTAGTTTACCTTCTCGTGATAATTATCGTGATAGCATTACTAGGTACAATTATGGGATCGATAACAGGGTATACGGAAGCTCAAGAGGTAGCTAATGCGATTAGTGCACAACCCTTTGGAGGTGCAGAATTCTTTAGTTTCTACGCGGGTATTGTGACAATGGATCTTGTATGGGGATTTGCCCTCGGCGGTATTCTCTTAGTTGTTTCTGCATTAATCAAAATCTTCGCTGGAGCCATTATTAGATCCGCACCTAAAGATTTTGCCTAAATTTCTCTTTTTTTTACTTATAAAACCAAATATTACTCTTCGTATGAATTACTTATTTAAAATTATCTAGAATTCTATATCAGTCCATATTTTTAGGTTAGTTCCTAGGTATTTTTTTGCATTTAAAAAGCACATTCATTTTTTTCGCTTTTACGCATCGTATCAGATCGTTTATAAAGACAAGGTACCAGAACGTGATCTCTATTTTCTATGATCCTGAAATGAGAGGCTTAGAGTTCATAGAAACCCCACTTTTTCACCATTTATAAAGACAAAGTCGACTAGTAATACTAGGTTCAAGTGGATTAAAATGAATTTTAAAATAACATGAGATTATGCAATTTTTTCGAATAAGAAGGAAATTTTGTGTATTTATTAAGCTCTGGTGGTATAAATGAATCATATAAAAAAAATATCTAATATTACCTTAATTATCGGTTTGATATTGCTGCTATTTATTGGAAATTTTTTAATTTTATTTAGTATCGTGACCTCTCAAGTAGAAAACTACATCCAAAAGGGGGATTTGATGTTTAATGAAGATAGCTGGATACAAGTTGAGCATATTTTAAATGGTACTCAAATTGGAGATTTCAATGAAACTTCGTTATTGAATATTGATGAAGAATACCACATCATCAATTCGACAGAAGTTGGTGGTGTTCAAAAAGTGGCAGTAGAATATAACTATAATTTTTCAAATTTCCATAAACAAGGTATTAAATCGATTAATCTTAATTACAGTTCAAATGCCTATACAACACCTCCGGATTTTCTATTTGAATGGGGCATAGAAGGGGGTTATGTAATGAATCCAAGAGGAATTACTGTTAACGATTCGGGATATATATTTGTATCAGATCCATTCAATGATAGTGTTCAAGTTTTCAAGCCTGATGGGACTCATATTATGAATTTAGAGGAAAAATCAGGAATATCGTTGAATGATCCATCTGGGATTACGGTGAATAGTTCAAATTATATCTATGTAGCTGAACAAGGAGAAATGGGGATTAATCCACGTGTGCGGATTTTTAAGCCAGGGGGCGAATTCATAACACAATTTGGATCGTGGGGGACTGGTGATGGAGAATTTTTGAGACCGATGGGAATTGCAATCAATAGTACGGGTCATGTATATATTGGAGATGCAGATAAAAATGGTATTCAAGTATTTTCCCCAAATGGTGATTTCTTATTTAAATTTGGAGTTCCGATTGGTAGTGATGGGGATATAACGAGACCTTGGAGTGTTGCAATCAATCAAACAGATCATGTGTATGTTCTGTCTAGTAATACTTTTATCAAAGTATTTACACCTGATGGCAAATTTATTAATAGCTGGGATTCAAGAGATGTAAATGCGAGTAAATTACACTATATTCTTGATATTGAGATAGATCCATTAGGTTTTGTTCATATAATCGATGAACGAAACGATAGGATTCGGGTATATACATCAGATGGTAACTATCTTTATGGATGGGGAACGGAAGGAACTGGTGAGGGGCAGTTTATCTCCCCATGGGCTATTGCGATAAATAATTCAGGTCATATCTATGTAACTGATCTAGGTAATCAAAGAATTCAAGTCTTCAGAGGGCTAGGCTTATTAAATACCAGAATATCGTTCTATAATTATTCAAGTGATACTTGGCGTTTGGTTTTAAATGAGACTGGGATAGGACCGCTAAATTGTGACTTAATAAAACATCAAAATCTCTCACATTTCTTCAATAATGGGTGTATCTTAAAAATAAAGGTTGAAATAACAAATTTTACAAATTTACTATGGTTTATTTGCTTTATCAATCAGTTATATCTGAATGTAAGTCCCTATGCCTATTATTTGGATATATTCTATCATCTAGAAAATGGAAAATATATCCCTCCTGGAATCATTCAATTAAGTGAGGAAAAGGATTTTAACATTTCACTACGTTATAGGACAAGGATTGGCCCATATTATGACAGTTGGACTAATAGTTCTTTTTATTTTAAAATAAATCAGGATTTGTGGAAAGGACCATATCATCTCAGTAGTGATTATGGACACATAACGTCAAATTTTGTTATAAGGAAAGATAACTATACAACAAATGACGATTTATTTTATTATCTACAGTTTAATCAGTTTGATGAAGAGTCTAGACCTCTTCAGAACTATTACTGGACTCAAGATGGTATTAAGTACAATGCGAGTGAAGCAAGATCATGCGCTTTTCATAAAAGAGTCAGCTCTGTACTTTATCAATTAACATTAAATTATAGTGTTTGGTACAAAGCACAAGTAGAAACTAAAATTGCTACTGATCAGGGGTATAATACAACTCTCCATCCATGGATTCCAATAACTAATACCAATATTTCTCTAAATTTTAATAATTTAACTGGTTTACAAAGAAACTTTAGTGTAGATTGTAACGAAGAACCAAAAATAGCCCATATTATTGAAGAAGAATCCAAAAAAATTCCATCAATTAATGATTCTAGCTTCAACTTAAGTCATCAAGTTCAAAGCCCATTTATATTATCACTCAATATGAGTGTATTGAATATTTCAATTCCGGAAATATGTTTTGATAGTGTTTTTGAAAATAGAAATTTAATGTTTACTCGATCAATGTTGAATCTTACTTTTAATGGAATAGAGAGCTTTCCAAATTTCCATCGTAAAGTTATGAAATTTTCTTCAGATAATGCTATAATTCGATTTGATTGCTTTACAGGAATTATGGTACATTTTGAATGTTGGGATGATACAGTCAATTCAAGCCAAATTATTACCTTTACTCTTATAGATAATAATCAAAGTTACCCAATAAATTTGGATGTAGACAAGCGAAACGAAATTGTCGATGAAGGATTTTTCATAATACCAAACTATCTATTAGAAATCATTTATGATCCACCCGGAGATCACAGTTTTAGTTCTTATACTGCAGGTTCCAAAGTCACAAAAGGGTTTAGCTTCGAATCAAAATCTAGTTCAGGTTATTTTGTAGAGAGCCAATTTACGATTTTTTGTATTGGTACGGGTATGGATATGAGCTCTCAATCACATTCGAGCGAAGAATATGATGTAGAAGTAGAATTGATGTACGAAAAAACCTTAACTTCATCATTAAATTCCGAAAATGCAGAGTTAATTGGACCGGGAAGGGGGGACTTATATTATGGTGCAGGACTAATAATTCAATATTTTATTCTAATGGATAATTATTATATTGTAATAAATGATACTGATCCGATTAATGGTCACCTAGATGATAAAAAAATATGGGAAAATGGTTCTAGAATTGATTATGGGTTAAATATGTCATCCCAATTCAGCGTATTAGGCGCTTATTTGGAAGAATATAATTTGACTCACTTAAAAGATAATAACATTTTCGCAGACAATTATATTTCATCTGCAGAAGAGGAATTTGTGGAGGAGATTGACGATTCACCATTACTGTGGACACCCGAATATTTCATTGAGTTCTTTTTTTCAAATACTACAAGGAGGACTACAACTACAAGTTACACAGTGGAATTTCACCAAGAGCATTTCTTTTGCTGGGATTTTGCACTCTCATTAAAGGCAGGAATTGCATCTATTAAGGTAATGACGGCAAGTGGAAAAATTGGGATGAATTTTGATTTTTCATCAACTACCACATCTATTACGGCAACAGTGGAAAATAAGGAGATTAAATGTCATTTGGAGGATGATGACGGAATACCTATTGGGGAACATGACCAATTTTTGGTTCACATCTACAAAGATTTACGGTACAATACTTTCGGATATATAATTGATGAAAACTACACTTATACATCTCGACCATATGAATTTAGAACACAAGATCGTAGATCACCAACTCAATCAGAATTATTCAACTTGAATTACTACGTGAGGAATACTTTAGATTTAACATGTGGAACTCTTGATGAGGAAACTGGAATTAGTGGCGTAGAATTTTATTATGATAATGACCCAATTTTTGACGAGGACTCAATTCTCATTGGTTATCAAGATTCAGCACTATCAAATAATTCCAATATCTACAATATTCTTTGGGACACTACGGGATTATATGGTACTTATTATTTATTTACTATTGTATATGACGGGGCAAGTCCTGTTAGGAATTCTTTAGTTTCTGGCACATCCACAGTGTTTATTGATAACATTCTCCCATCAATTTATCATGTTAGAGCTTATGAACCATTCAGAGATGCCATCAACCTTTATGCGTCTGTTTTTGATTCTGATTCGGGGATTGATTATGTCGAATATTGGAAGGGTTCTCCATCAGATCAAAATAGTGAATTACTGGGAATTAGTTTTGATTCAAGTAGTTCATTCAATTTCATTTGGGCAACAGATCCTGAGGGTTCCGATGATGGTGTTCATTATGTATATGCGAGGGTATTCGATAGAGCTGGGAATTTGATTGATTCAACAGGAATTGTAATAAATATAGATAATTCGGTGAATTTTAATGGTAATTCTAATGATGATACAATTTTAACTTCCACTGTATTAGCGAGCGGGATAATTTCAGCAGGAATCGTTCTTCATGCTATAATTCGTAGAACACAAATGCCACGTACTTCAATAAAACTAAAAGAATTTAGAAAGAAATTAAATTTAAACGATTAAAAGTAAGATAATTTGAAAAGCAAAAAAACCTTTTACTTGGTAAGATTGGTGAAATAATTATTTACTGCTTCTTTCACCCCATCTTGCCATGGAAAACTGAGTTCAAAGTCAATAAGTTGTTTCAACTTATCACTCGGGAAATGTGCGCCAAAATAGGAATTGACCATCATGTAGATGTAGTTTTTATCACCCAAATGAGTCAGAATTGAGAGCATAGATTTGCGTTTTATCACTAATGGGACATCCAAATTCTTAGCAAATTCTCCAACGAATTCCTTCCATGAAACATGATAGTCTGTACAATTGAAGGCATCATTCAGAGGTCCAATATCAAGGATTTTTTTGAGAATAGACCCGAGATTTTTGATATACAATGTAGAAACTAGGTGGTCTTTCTTTCCTGCAAAATAGAATTTGTCAGCCTTGAGGGCAGAAATGATTGATGGTGAAAGAAAGGTATCTTTTGCCCCAAGAACCGCAGGCAATCGCAGGATGGTGTAATTTAAACCACTTTCTTCGATATATTTTTCTGCTTTTGCTTTGGAGCGACCGTAAGCGATCGAAAACCGTCCTTCGTAGCGCTTTGTTTTGGTTTCAGTTCGGTTTTGCCCCATTGCTCTACGTCCATAAACCGAAATCGAACTTAAATACAGCAGATGGTTAAAGTCTATATCTTTAGCCCAACTAAGCAGGTTGTTGGTGCCTTCAGCATTTACTGCAAAAAGAAGCTTTTTTGGGGCAGTTTGGTCAACAATCCCAATGGAATGGATGATGGCATCAAATCGAGTTTGTGGCAAGTTTTGGAATGAAATTGTTTTTGTAATATCTAATTTAACTTCATTTCCAATCGGTTCCCGGTCAAAGACGGTGCCAACTACATTGTGGCCATAGGAAATAAAGTAATCTTTCAAGTATCCTCCAATAAACCCATCGGTTCCGGTTATCAGGAGATCCATTCTTTTCAAGTTCTTCTTTTTTTTATAGGTTTTATCTCGATTTTTTCCCTGTCATTTCATCAATGTTGATTTTAATAACATGTATTTTCTCCAGCTCAGATGGGAGAAATTCCCAGTGAGACTGACCAGAATATTTTTCCATTAATGAATTTAAAGCCAGTTTTTTTTCCGAGGGATCAGTTATCAAAGAAGCAGTACCAAAAGCGATGACACTTTTATATTTAACTCCGAAGGCGCATGCCATCTTACCCTGTTTAATTCCAAGCATTTCATCAACTTCGAAACAAATTCGATTATTTTGTTTGAGGATCTCAAGTTTTTTCCCCTCAGTTGCAGAATGTAAATAAATGGAATTGTTATTATACGCGAAAATCATTGGTACAATATATGGGGAGTCATTTTGAGAAAAGGCAATCCGACAAGTTTTCGCCTCGTTTAAGATAGCCTCCATTTTGTGGATTTTAGTGATTTCCTTATCTGATCGTCTCATATGTTTCACTTAGACAGGAGTTCGATTTTAGTATTTTCCTATTCACCTAGCCTAGAATAGGATCCTTAATACTTTAAAGCCTCTATATCTTTGTTTTAAAAAAGTCACGAAATTGGTTGGTGTATTGGAAAAGATGCAAGAAACAGATGTCATTATAGTAGGGGCAGGACCGGCAGGGTGTGTCTTCGCGCTAACCCTTAATAAAAATATTTCAGTTACTATTCTAGAGAAAAAAGCCAAAGAGGATTTGGGGCATGACTGGTTTGATGGGGTCGACATTAAAAGCATACAGGGTTATGATTTTGCTAAATATATCCCGATAATAGGGGAGTCTGCACCCGCTAACTTTTACTCTCCAGATGGTTCTGCAAAGTTAGCGATCCAAATGTCTGGGAGAGTAGATGCAGATCGTCTTGTACTGGCAAAAACTCTTGTTGAAGCTATTGAAAAA
>JAEOSY010000318.1 GCA_016840125.1 Candidatus Helarchaeota archaeon
CACCTCCGGGACCGATTTTCCTAATTACATCCACCGCAAGCGTATCTTCATTGATCTCGAAACCACGGAGGATGCGTTTAATATAACTCACCATTTCATCACACATTACAATAGCTGCTGGATTTCCTACGAGGCCATTCCCTAAGTAACCTATATCATGAATCAAATTAGCTCCTGAGAGGGCATCGATTAGAGTACTGAACGCATGTTCCATAGCAGCCTGCTGATCAAGACGGTAAGAATCGGTTCCGACAATTCCCCAACAGGGAATTTCATAATGATGGAACATATCTGCAAAAACGCTGCTTGTTAGTCGGTAGTCCGGTGCCCCATAGCAATAAATGGTTGTTCGCATATCCAAAGGCACCACACCCCACCCTAACATAATGGGTGATCCCTTTGCCTTTAACTGATGGATGACCATCCCACTTAGCGCTTCAGTATTCGCTTGGACGACCCCACCTGCCAACGTTACAGGTCCCGTTGCCCCCATAAGCACCGTGGGAATATAACAAATCGGGACCTGCTTTTCTGCGCAGAAGAGTAGCTTATTCACTGCACTTTGTTGGTGGGTCAAAGGTGCCAGCGGTTCAGAATAATGGATGACAAAAGGTTTTTCTTTAAACTTTTCGGTACCACCTGCTACGACCTCTGCCATCTCAATAATAACCGAAAGGTCTTCTTTTCCTGCGGCGGTAAAAAAGACTGGCTTAATTGTATTTTCCATTTCTGCTTTTGCACATTCGATATACATAGAATTCGTTGGTACATCATGCGGTAACGCAAAAGATGCCACAAAATCTATGTCTTTACAGTAATCCGCTACGATTGCAGCATTTACGACATCTTGCAGTACTGAATCCCTTATTTTACCTGTTTCAAGGTCATAAGTATAAATTAAATCAGTTCCCAAACCAAAGTAGCTATTCCTCCCTTCCAGCTGCATCGTTTTTTCCCCTTTACGATTAAATATATCAATTCGAGAAGGAGTACTTTTGATACAGTCTTGCACTAGAGAGCTGGGAATCTTAACAATATTCTTATCCAGAATTGTACAGCCAGCGGTCTCCAGGAGTTGAATTGCATCATCTTGAATGACTTTTACACCTACTGTCTCTAAAACTTCCATCGAAGCATTATGTATTTTTTCAATCTGGTCCGGTGTCAGGAGCCTATAAGTAGGGATACAAGCATTGCTCTCTTTCAAATTATTTTCCTCCATTATCATGATCCCCTTTATCTCTCAATTCCAACTAACTCTTTCTCTCCTTCTATTTTAAGTTGTTCTAGCTCACTCAAAACCTTATCTGACAAAACTGGCACTTCATGCGTCTTAAGAATGTGCTCCAGCTTTTCTTTCACACGCTGTACAATATTCTTTGCCCCAGTTTCATTCCACTTCGTATAATGCTCACGAGTCATTAACGTCGGTAACCACAATTCTTTACGGAAATTCTGAAAGGTATGATTTTCTTGGATAAAATGCCCTTCGGGACCAACCTTATCAATAACATCTTCTGCTAAAGTATTAGTGTTAATTTCAAACCCGCGTATAAACCGCTTCGCCATCCCAATTGCCTCATTCCCGAGAATGAGCATTTCTGCCGAACAGATCATTCCCGAATCCATATATCCCACATCATGAATTAGATTTAATCCTGCCAAACCCTGCGTAAGGATTGAATAAAGGCTCTCTATCCCAGCTTGCGCATCTAGAACCTTCGAATCAGTCGAACCTGCTAAACCCCAAGATGGTAGTCCTAATGATCGTGCGACTTCAGCTTGAGCTGCAATCCCTAAACTCATTTCTGGGGCTGCAATGCTGAGAAGAGTCGTTCTCATATCAAATACATTAAAATTGCCCCCAAGTACGCATGGAGCTCCTGGATTTCTGAGTTGTATCAAGATTAAACTCATTAGACCTTCAGCAAGCAACTGTGCAACTGATCCTGCTATACTTACGGGGCTTGTTGCTCCCGGCTGTACCGTTGAACCTGGAATTTGAGGTAATTTCAAATCTGCAGCGATCAACATTTTCTCTACACTATCTTTTGGAAAAAGAAGGGGTGAAACTGGTTCGGGATAACTTAAAACGAAGGGACGCTCCCGCAATTTATCTATTCCTCCCACCACTTTAGCCGCCATTTCGAAAACTAATTCCAATCCCCTCGCTGAATAACTGAGAAAGACGATTGGTTTAGTTGTATTTGTAACTGTAGCAAAAAATTCATGTAATTCTGCTGCTTTTGCAGGCACATCTTGAGGTGAACCCATGGGCATGACATAATCTATATTCGGTAATGCATCTGCAACCTTTGCGGATAATGCAATATCTGAAACTCTCGTTTCTCTTACTTCTTCCGTCATGGGATCTCGTGTATTTGGGCTTGCAGTGGAAGTTCCATAATAGAAGTTCCGTCCCTTCACTTCCATCGCGCGATTCCCGTTGCGATCATAAATAGTGAATCCTTTCGGAGCCGACTCTATACATTGTTCTATAATTTTTTGAGGAACCCTTACTCGTTCACCTTTCACTTCTGCTCCCGCATCATATAATAGAAATAATGCCTCAGTGTGGCTCACCTTGCACCCAGTATTTTTTAAAATGTTAAATGCCGCTTGCTTAATCTTTTGGATTTGTTTCTCTGTCAATACACGAAAAAACACGGTCTTCTCTTCATTTTCATCTGAATGAATGATAATCACCGTCTAAAAACACTTGAATAATCACAGTTATTTTAATCAACATTAAGGTATTCTATTAATAAAAACGAAATTGATGGACCGATGGAAACAGAACTAGCCAAGCTCTTTGAAGAGATTGATCTCGTATGGTGTGATAATCCTGAAAAAGAGATCCAGAAAACCACAAACTATCAGCGATTAATGGATATTTTTCCAAACTTACAAAAATTAAATCAAGACGGGCTGGAACGCGATCCCTTCGAATTTTATCGTACTATGCGACATATCTTCAGATCCTTAAAGATTTTTTTTCTCCTCCAAGATGGAAACTTCACCTATAAAACATTATCAAAAGAATCAATTCAAAATTTACAAAATAAATTAACAAAATTTCCGATCAAATATTTACTTATTATATTGATGTACCATGATGTTGGGAAGCTATTTGATCGAAAAACTCATACGATTCAAAGTAGCAGGTTAATCAAAAAAAATAACCTTTTTGATTGTTTTGACATTTCTGATGATGAAAACTTATTACTCAGGAAGGTTATTGAATACCATTTACTTTTCGCAACAATTTACACCGGGGAATCCACTTTTTACGGTTTAATTTCCCTTTTAAATGATGAAGAATTCATACAACTATTTTCTGATCGGAAAAACATGTCACTTTTTATAGATTTATTGGAAATATTTACCTATATAGATATTCTGGGATATCCTTATGCGCAAGTTTTCGATCATTACTTAAAATACTATGGTGAAATTAATCAAAAACTTCAAAATCTGCTTAGATTATGGCCTAATCGTGATGAAATGATTGCACTTGCAACACAATATTCCTTAGATTGGACTGAATGGAGGCTCGCTGGTGCTCTGCGGATTTTCCAATTCGTTGGAACTAAGCCTCATCTCACTAAAGAATTCTATTTTAACGTACTAAAAGAAAGCATACGTCCCATCTATGGGGATAAATTTGATTGGTCTGTAATTAAGAATACCAAATTGTCAAATATCTATAAATTTCAAATGAAATATGCCCTAGCTTTCTTATTAATTCTCGCTCTCGGTGAATTCAAAAGGTTTCGGCTCAAGCCGAATCAAAAGATCTCGCCCACATTAATGGAATTTTGGATACTCTTATCCAATGAAGTTAAGAAACGAAATTTAGCTGAAAAAGAAGCCATTTGCAATATATATTTTGAGAAATTGCCCATTTGGTCAAAAATGACAAAGGAATTTATCAAAAAACTCGAGATCGATTCTATAGAGCTGATTATAAGGAATGCCGTCCTAAAATTTGATGCAGCGAAAGGGGAATATAATCTAATTCTAGATTTTAGTGGGTACTAAATTCAATCTGAATTCTGTTTAACAGATTCAACCATTTGTTGTGCCCGCTCTTCCAGAATATCCTGTATCTCCTTGAGATCTCCTCGAACATAATGCATCACAGGAAGCCAGAACGGGATTTGTAGCACCACGAAGATGGTCGCCCATTGGAACGCCACAAAGGTGGACGCAAATGCAGCTATCATAATTCCCCCGATGATTTGCCCCATGGATCGCCCTAGATTATCCGCGAAACTCGCTAATGCAATCATCGTTCCCCTATTTTCGGGAAGGTTAACGTCAATAATCGAAGCGTACCAGTTAGGTCCAATGCCGGAATTGATCGCCATCCCTACTGCTAATACAAGCCCAATCCAGATAAAGTTTTGAGGTGAAAGGGGTTGAATGAAGGCAACAACAACAAATGGATTGGTTAATATTGCACACCAAACTGCAACTTTCGCTCGCCCACCTATATCTCCTCTTTTAACCAGTCTATCTCCTAACCAGGCGAAAATAACGGTACCCCCGAGGAGTCCTAGAACAACCATACCCAGAAAGATCAACAACTCTGTTGACAGAATCCCCGCAGCTAAATTAAACGAATCGGCTAAATAATCAAATACCCAAAGTAGCAATAAGCCTGGGTAAATAGTATCCACAAAATTGATGATTAGCCAGAAATTGCTCTTCCGTTTATAGAGGTTTTTCAAATCGCTCCGCTTGATGCGATATGAATACGCAAGCCCCTGTTTGGAGAGGATGTCTTTTAATTTATCCTCCATCGCCGCCCGTTTGGGCTCCGAAAACAGAACCAAAATGGCTATTAAGAACATCCCTGTAACTCCAATGATAAGAAAAGGCTCTCCCCATAAATCTGTCAGCCCTGTCCTTCCAAATCCGGTATAAATTTCTGCCCCAAGTATTGCTCCGACAGCAGCTCCAACTAGCGTAGCGATTCCCCAAATCGCAAACGCCTTCGATCGGCTTTTTGATGAGATGACA
>JAEOSY010000319.1 GCA_016840125.1 Candidatus Helarchaeota archaeon
GAATTTATCCATCGATTCTTTGATTTTTCTATAGTTAAACATTTATTAAGTGGTTTTGAATACAGAACTCCCGGATTTCACTTAAAAAATAACTTCCTTAATTCAAACTTCCCAAATAACAACTTTCGATATTTTTACATTTCATATATTCAAAATTGGGCCCGAGTTGAATTTTTAAATGTAAGCCCAATTGATGCAGCTCGTTACTATTTAATTCAATCGAGCTTTAATCATGCTTTTTATCCCTTTATAATTTCATTCGCTCATCACTTAGCATATCTTGGTGGAAAGATTAGGAGACTTCTAACGAAAATCTTTCTGCAAATGACGGGTGCAAAGCCATCCCTCAAATTAATAAGTAAAGGAGGATTTTGATGTCTAGAAAGATAAAAGTCGAAAAGAATCTCCCAAGTAACACTAAAAAGGAAGGAATATTTTCTAAAGTACCTTTAAACAACCTTAAAAGGATAGGAACTCTTACTGGATCAGACGATTTAGTTTGGTTTAAGGGTGATTTTGCAGGATTAGATAAAGTTCGAGCAATAGAAATACAAAATAAATTGCCATTAATAGTTCTCATTCCACAAACAATTAATGGTCGTGATTCAATTGAGCTGGGATTTATTTTTACAGAATCACAAAATGTTGACATATCAATAAATATGCCAGATGAAGTAGAAGAACAACAAAAGATATTTGGAGGTTTAGAAGATTTATTGTCATCCAAGGAATTCAGTGGTGTTAGAGTTGCTAGAATTTATTTTAATGAAAAGAATGAATTTCATTTCGAGATAGAAACCCCTAACCAAAGATTGAATATAAATCAAACGGTTTACGGAGCGCCTAATAACTTAATAGAAACTTTTTTAGCGACAACAGATTTTAATTGGTTATATTATTTTAAAAATTCCCCAAATAAACGAATTTTACTTACGTTGCTACCGTTATTGATACAATTCTTTAGGCAATTTGAAAAATTTAACTCCAAACTATTTTATCAGAAAATCATAGAAATTGCAGACAAAATAACTGATGGCCAAAAAGTAGAAATAATTAAATCGCTCTCAAATGAAGAGGATGATAAACTCCTGGGACATGTCACGTGGACCGATGGACATAAGACGAAAATTACGCTAAATAAACCAATTAATTTAGAAAATTACCCAATTATTACAATTGATAATGAAGATGGCAAGACTTTTGTTGTTCTTATAGAGACAGCCCATAATCCTTATGAGTTAGATTGCCATCAATTAATTGCATTGGATTGTGCAAGTCAAATATCAATGAGAAATCCAATTATTCTGGGTAGCCAAGTGCGATATTCTTCTATCACTGATCTGAAACCTACATTAACCCTTGATAAATCTCAAACACAAAATTTGATTATTTTAGAACTGGGAAAACTAATGGGGATTGAGAATGGAGATGATGCGTCGTACAATCTAGTACTGAGACGAGGTCAGCTCGCTAATGGTTTATTGATTGGTGAAAGCAGTAAAGGAAAAAGTAACACGATTTTTGTGTTTTTAGGCAGTATAATTGAGAATAATGTTATAGGTCGACCTAGATGTGGGGCAATTTTATTCGATAGACATGGTGAATATAGTCCATTATTTAAAATGTTCTTATTTAAAGAAAATTTTAAAAGATTCTTAACAATTGCAAATCCGCTGGAAGATCCTCGTTACAAATTCAAAATTTCGGAAGTTCCCATTGAATTTTTTGTAAAAGAAAGTTCTGCTGAGAGTCCAGATGTAATCCTTAAAAAAATTATGAGATATACTTACGATGAAATTGGTTTAGAAATTCCAATCATAGGGAAAAGACAAAGAAAAGACCGTCTAAGTGTTGAAGCATTAAACTGGATACGTTCTACTAATTATGATCAAATTAAATGTATAAAAGAAGCAACAACCTATCAAACTGGACAAATTAATGCAATTAAACGTCAATTAAATAAGTTTAACGAATACTTACCAATACTTCAAATTGAATGGGACGAAACTACTGATAATTTCATTGATTTGCATGAAGAAAAAGATTTTACCAAAGTAATTTATGGAGTACAAAGGAATGGGAAAGTTTGCATCATTGATATGTCCGCGATTCATTCATCTCTTGCCTCAAAGCTCTATTCAGATCTTATTTGGGAAAAATTACATGATCAACGAAAATCCGATTTTAAAAAATACCTTAAGGCTAATGAAGGAGATTTGAATAAATTTAGGATTGAAATGCCGCTCATTTTTTTAATTAACGAAGAAGCTACTTTGCAAATAGCGGGAAAAACTAAAGATGAATTACAACCAGATATTGAACAGGCAACTGGTGCTCGAAAATTTAATCTTGGAACGGTTTATGTATTTCAATCTCTAAGAGATATAAATCCAATTGTGCTAAGTCAATTAGGCGGGTTCAATATAGTTTTGGGGTTGCCTCAAAAAAACGATAGACAGGTAGCGCTGCGTGGAGTACATATAGATTCAATAGAAAAGTTAGAGGAGTTTATTGCAAATGCTGATACGGGTGAAGCCATTATTTCCTGCGAGGAACATAAATTAAGACCCTACTTTGTAAAAATCCATAAAGCTGAAGAGTATCTTAAGAAAATCGTTAGTCAAAATTAATATATGTCTTTTAAGATTTTTTTAAAAAAACTTAATAAGTGAAAATTAACTATTGCACCTAAAGAGGGAATTCGATGAAGTGCATAATTATTTGAGAAAAGTGCTCCAATTGAGCGTTAGGATTTACAATTTCGATTGATATATAATACGACCAGGTGATTTTATGGAAGAGCTTATAAATCCTTTTGATGAGATACTTAAAAATTTGATGAAAATTGAACCTGAGGTGACTGACATTGTACTTCTGGATATAAACGGAAATGTTATTGCTTCTATTACGAATTGGGATAATCTCCAATCAATTTCTGTATCCTCCGCAGTTGCACAGTTATCAATCCAAAAATTAACTCAAATGATTAGATTGGATCTAGATGTACAGTTCTTGCGTTGTGAACAAGGATATTTAATCATATATCAAATAAGTCCAGAATTAATGATTCTCGTAAATTCAAATAATAATGTAAAGTTAGGACTAATTTTTCTTGATTTGAAAAGGTTAAGGAAGCAAATTCTTGATGTACCCTACGAAATACCCAAACGCAAGGAATCGCTCGAGGATAAATTACAACAAGTTCAGGATGAAATCCAAGAAAATTATAAGGTTTTTTTTAGCTATTGTCAAGTTGATTCGGAACGATTCCATGTGAAGAAAATTGCAGAGTTTATGATGAAAAGGTATCCGAATGTAGAGGTTAAATATTTTGAAAAATCAAAAACCACGGGTGAAGCTATTTTGGACTACATGGAAGAAAGTGTTAAATGGTGCAACATTTTTGTTTGGTTTTATTCGGAAAATGCTGCAGACTCTGGACCTGTTCAAGACGAGTACAAGATGGCGAAATATTTGAGTAAAAAAATTATTTCAGTTACGGAAGATTTCAATATTCTCCCCTTGTCAGCTCGCGTCGCATGGGCCTTAAAATTTGAACCAGATCTGAAAAAGATGGCATCAACTCTATATAATGATATTCAGAAGCTTCTGAGTTAATAATCAAAGAACATAATTCTGTAGATTTAACATATTTTTTGTATTAACCAATTGAGAGAATTAATCATCTCTAAGAAGAGGAAAATAAAACATGAATAGATTAAAGGAGAAGTTTGATAATTTAAAACCCCTACTTGATGAGTTCATTCAACGAAAAAATAAAATTTTAGATGATATTATTCATAATGGAAAGATTCCATCCGAGATTTGTGCTAAATGCAGATATCGTAGAATTATGAGTGTAACCAAGTTTGATTCAAAAACTTTAATGGCCATTCATGATTTTTTGAGTTGGCTCAATGAGAATCAAGTCACCGAGATACAATGTAATACGAAAAAAGTTTTTATTGTATCTTGGAAGAAAAAGATTGGTACTTTGAGAGGGAAAATATTTATCCCTCCTCTTGGGGTTGTTCGAGAGGTTGGTATTAAGAAACGACCCAAGAAATTTGAATATACTATTCCCATTTCAACTTTTAAAAATAATAGTTTCGCAAACCTATTCAACCATGAGTTTTTTCAACTCAGGTTTTGTTTACACGTGCAAGATTCGAAATTAATGGAGGAATCAACCCCTATAATTTTGAAAAGATACAGACGTGTAGGTCACTCACTTGATGGCAGTCCTACCCTTTGGGATTTTACTGAGATGGATGGAGATTCCGATTCAGTTGAATTAAAGTTCTTATGCGAGGATTGCTACAATAGAATCGAAAATCTTGGGTGTATTGACCGGGTTACGCGGCATGGGTTTGGATATCATATTCGAGGTTGTCAATACGATACGATGCTCTTCCAAAATTTATTAAAAACAAATGAGATAGAATACCGTTCTGCAGCATTTGAACATCTCAAAGACAGATTTGGTTTTTACTTATCCACACTTGATATTCTAGCAGTCAATGAACTAAAGGGTCTTCCTGAGAGCGTGGCGCAGCTAAAACCAGAGATCATCCTTCTTTTCGGTAAATCGCAAGATATTGTGGATTGTTTAGGTTTTGATTGTAATATTATAATTGTAGATGATGTTATTGATGCCCCTCAACATTACTATCTTTTCAATAAGGATAAAAAAATGGAGGAATCAGTTGAAAAAATTGTTTCCCACCTTGTTTCAAACCTCTATAAATATGCGGATCAAATCCGGGGTAAAGAGCATGATCGGCTGATAGGTGCTTTTGAAAAAATAGGGCAGGATCTAGGATATGTTCCAAAACGGGAAGTAACTGAGAAAGGGACACGAGTGGATTTAATTTGGTATGATCGCCAAGGATCATCGCGAGTGTCAATAGAAGTAGAGACATCTGGTACTTGGAAAAAGGATTTGATTTCCACATGGGAAACAGAACCGGATTTAGCTGTTATCCTTGCGCACTACAAGACAGATAAAGTAATTAAGAATATATTACAATTTGTTTTACTGAAAACAATGCCACATAAACTCTTATTCATTAACAACACAACTCAAAATGCCTTTCTAATCGAGAAAAATTCTATTTTGAAGCGTTACAATCTTTTTGAGAAGATAGAGGTTTCTAAATCCGATGTGTTCGAATATTAATATCTAATAGAGCCCTTTTAGGAAGATAAGCTGGAACCATATAAAGGATTTTAGGAAAAGATATCCAGTGGAAAAAATGGTAGTCATAGAGGTTGAAAAACAAGGAAGGGCAAATAATGAATTGAATAAAATGATTACAGCGAAAAATAAATGCGCAAAATCAGTAAATAACACCTATAGACAATTAAAACTACCAGATAATGAGAGCGAGAAAAAGTGGAAGAAAAACAGAATAGCAGATCAAATCTATTTTGTGATGACATACCATCAATTTCGAAAGAAGACATTACGGCAGTTTTGTAAATTTAAAAATATTAAAATTCCATATAATAGTACAAAAGAAGAAATTGTGAAATTAATTTGGGAAAAGGGTTCTAATTTCAAGGAAGTTTATGAATTTGTATCCAATAACATTCCTAAACCTCCAGAAAATGTACAGGAAATGAGACTAACAGAGCGGATACAAATAAAATCAACCCCCCAACTAGAAAAGTTGTTCCAGTTGGCAAGAGAATTATTCAATAAAGCAAATCGGTTGGTATATGCAGGTTTTCATCAGTTTGTTTTGTGGGAAGTTCCGAAAGTTCAGAAGGCAGGAAAGTGGATCAGGTACTACGAGTTAGATAAAGAACTCCGAAATTCGAACGTCTATCGCTCACTACCTTCACAAACTAGCCAAAACATTGTGCGTGGAGTAGAACATGGGTGGGATACATTTTTCAAAGCAATTAAAGAATGGAAAAAAGATCCAGAAAAGTTTATGGGGCGTCCTCATCCTCCTGGTTGTAAAGAAGAGGGTTATCATCTAATTTTCACAAATCAACAATGTAGAATAAAACAGGATAAAGTTTCTAAGAAAGATTACGTTTTCTTTCCAAAGTCAGTGATACCCCCTATTAAAATTGATAAAACTCGGATTGGTGAAAAATTACAGCAAGTTCGAATTTTACCTAGACAGGGATTTTGCATCGTTGAAATTGTGTATAAGAAGGCAATTCCAATAAAGAAAGCGGATGTATCACGTATCGCTGCCATTGATTTAGGAATTAGGAATATAATTTGTATGGTAAATAATATTCCGGGGTTGCGTCCTGTAATTGTGCGAGGTGGTGTCATGAAGAGCATTAACCATTTTTATAATAAACAGCGTTCTCACCTCCTTAAGCAATATAGTACTTTAGGGATAAAGGGAACTCCTAAAAGATTAGCACGGCTTACTCGGAAACGAAATAATAAGATCGAAGATATTTTTCATAAATTATCCCATTTAATTATTCAATATTGTTGTTCTCATAAAATTGGGATGGTAGTAATCGGCTACAACCCCCATTGGAAGCAGAATTGTAATATGGGAAAGCTAAGTAATCAGAACTTCGTAGGAGTCCCGTTCTATAGGTTAGTACAAAAAATCCAGTATAAAGCAAAGCTGGAAGGTATTGAAGTGATTCAGATTGATGAAAGCTATACTTCTAAATGCTCTTTCCTTGATGATGAGCCCATTGAACACCACGATACATACATCGGTCAGCGGGGGGTATATCGATCCAAAATATCAGGGGGAAATGGGAAAGTTTCCCACGGACTTTTCAAAGCGGCTAATGGACAATTAATCAATGCAGATGTGAACGGTGCATATAATATACTTCGAAAAGCCTTCCCGAAATTCTCGAAGGACGGGATTGAGGGGGTAGAGTTAGTTCCGATTGCCGTGAAATTCTCGAAAGTTGATCAGGATTTCACGCAACTAAAGCAGCTTGTTAATTTGATCCCCCCGGCACAAGCATTACCGAAAGCTGTCCAAGCGGACGGTAGACAGATGGGGGACGTAACAATTGGTGAAAAGAATTCTATGAGTATAAAATTTTATATAAAATGAGATTTTTTTCCTAATATTACGTCCCTGAGTTTTCTTCTTATGTTCATAAAATATTTCATCATTTATTCTATTTTATAATTATTAAACGAAAACTCTTAAAGAAAGAAAGCTAGCTAATAAAAAATCGTGCGAGAAAACGCTTGAGAGCTCATTTGTTAGCTTGTAAAATAACCTATAGAGTATTTTATGATTAGAAAGATTTGAGTGCTATTAATGTCGTTCCAAAAAATTCTACTGGAAGAAAAAGTTAAGATTGAGGAGAGGATTCAACGGTTTTTTGACTCCTGTTTACAACCGGGGGCTTTTTCACACCAATTTGTGCAACAATATTATACAGATTTAAAGAAGTACATACTTTTCGGCGGAAAAAGACTCCGTCCTGTTAGTGTGGTGATGATATATAAGGGGTTAGGAGGAGTTCAGGATACTATTTATGATCTTGCTATATGTGTCGAGCTGTTACACAACGCGTCTTTAGTGCATGATGATATTATTGACCATGATTTAGTTCGTAGAGGACAACCAAGCTTCCATGCCTTCTATCAAAGCTGGTTTAACAAAAATCTCAAGAAGGATTCAAAGGAAATTGACTTTGGGATGGCGATGGGGATTTTAGGGGGGGATTTACTCATCGATCTGGGGCAAGAAGCAATTTTTCGGGCAGATTTTAATTCCAATAAAAAATTGAAGGCGGTCATGTATTATCAACAAGCTTTCAAAGAGTTAATTGACGGAGTGGTGGCGGAATCATATTTACAAAATATTCCAATTGACAAAGTGACGGAAAATGATTACTTAAGCATGATAAATGGGAAAACGAGCGCCCTTTTTGAGAAATCGATCCTAATTGGTGCAGTTCTTGCAGATGAAACTGAGAAAAATAAGAAGAATTTATCGGAGTTTGCTTTATTATTAGGGCAAGCGTTTCAAATTAGGGATGATATTTTAGGGGTTTTTGGGGATTCTGCGAAAACGGGAAAGTCTACAGAAGGAGATATCCGCGAGGGAAAAAAGACACTCCTCGCGATTTATGGAAGCTCCAATACAGAATTGAAAAGCCTATATGGTAAAGCTGATATAACTAACCAAGAAGTTATTAGGGTTAGGGAACTATTGAAAGAAACGGGGGCTTTAGAGCGCACCAAATCAAGAGCGTTAGAATTGGCAAAAAGAGCAAGCGCTGTTTTAAAAGAAATTAAATTAGAGGCACAGTCATTTCTGTTTTTTAATGATCTAATCAAGTTTGTTCAAGATAGAATTCTTTAGGAAAGATGAGATTATGGGAGAAATTTTCACGGATGCCCCAGTAGCGATCGTAGGCGCGTTTTACATAAAACCCAAGCAAAGATATTTAGAAACTTTTGAAGAATTAGCAGTTTCTGCAGCCATGGGTGCTTTAAAAAAGTTTGATGGGCAGTTCACTTTAAACGATCTTGATGCAATCTTTCTTTCCTCCACAACGGCCACAAATGTAATTGGAAAAGAGGGGCAGCATAATTGGGAGGCTATTTTTGCATCCAATTTTGGGTTAAATATTGGATTACATGCATTTCCCAAAGGAAGTGAAGCATTACACCATTTAATTACAGAATTAAAAGCCAAAGAATCGGATCTAGTAATGCTCCTTGGCTGTGATAAAAACACAGATGTCGCATATGCGACTGATGTTTCCAGCAAGAGTATTGATCCAAACCTACGCCTGTGGAACTGGAAGTGGCAGAATGTCTATGCTTGCATAGCTGCGAAATATTTGTACGAAACTGACTTAATTCATGACGATTTAATAACTATGGCGATAAATGATAGATACAATAGTAAAAAAGGACCGAAAAAGTTAAAAGATTTCCTACCGATGATTGAAAAATCAGAAAAACGCCCTCTATATGATCCATTAACCATGGATGACTTTGCGCCCACGCTTTTTGATGGCGCAGCAGGCTTGATATTATGCACCTCCGAGCGAGCTTATGATTATACCAAGAACCCTGTCTTTATTAAAAGTTCTACCAGTGTAACAAGTTCCTCGGAATTTTGGAATCAGGAGAATATGCTATGCTATCCTGCATTAAAACGGGCTGCCGATAAAGCCTATAAAACTGCAAGTATTGAGCCGAAAGATATTGATCTTGTGAGTGTTGATAACAAAGTAACTATTGTTGGCCCCTTAGTACTAGAGGGGTTAGGACTTATGGAATTCCCGGCCTTAAAGAAGATATCAAAATATATTACAATATTAGATCCCGAATACAATGAGTCTCATATCACCTATCTCAATGATTTAGGGCATGAAATTATTATAAACCCTTCCGGAAGTACTCCCTATTTTGGGAATATCCCAGGGATTTCCGGATTATATCGATTAATAGCCCTATACAATCAATTAACGGGACAAGCTGAAAACCAAGTAAATAAAGATCCTAAATTGGCACTTCTTCAGGAGCAATCAGCATCAGGAATGAAGCAGATGATTCATGTTTTGGAGGTTGAGTGATGGTATTAGAATCTTATGGATTGCCTCATTATATCCGTACTGTAAATCTAAGACATAGATTGATTGGTTATTTACATAACATAAAATCCTGTGGAGAAATTTTCTTTTCATCTAAGAAACGTGAATTTTGTCCTCGCTGTGGGAAAACGGGGAATATAAAAGAAATTTCTCTAGTTCGAGAAGGAATCATAGATGCTATTTCTATTAATCGAGAGCAAAAAAAAGAGAAATGGATTGGAAATAGAGCAGTTGGAATTGTTGAAATTGAAATGGATGGTAAAAAAGTGAGAGTCCCTACGGAGTTCTCAGACATAACAATTCCGAATAATGCCCCATTTCTCCCTAGGAAATGGATTCATCAACCAGTCGAACCCACAGCCCGAATCCTAGATCATAATCCCGAGGGTGCACTTTACTATGGAATTAAATTTCGTCCGGTTTTAATGAGTAGGGAAATTCAATTCCCTTTTTTAAATAAACTAGTTGAATCAGAAAAACCTGGCATTGCATCCATAGGGATCAGTATTCCTCGATATCGAACAACCGCAGACGAAATAGCTCGTGAATTTCACATCGATCCTAATTACATTAAAAAAGGGCTAGGTGTTGAGGAAGTTTCAGTACCCGCTTGGGACCAGGACACCGGTACTTTTGCTATTGACGCTGCACTAGATGCGGTAACTCGGCTCCCACCCGAATTTATCAAGACTATTGGCATGGTTGTTGTTGGAAGTGAATCGAAACCATACAGTGTCAAGCCAACAGCAACAAATGTACAAAGCTTTCTGGGAATTAATGATGATGTTATTTGCTATGATGCCGAATTTGCATGTATCGCCGCGGGTATGCAGATAAAGTCGGCAATAGCATTGATCAGATCTGGAGAAATCGAGTCTGCATTAATAATAGGAGCAGATGTTTCTCAGGGAAAACCTGGTGATCCGTTGGACATGGATACAGGGGCTGGAGGAGCTTGTTTCGTAATTTCAAAATACAATGTAATTTTAGAATATATTGGAATGCACTATAGTGTAGGTGATCACCCCGATTTTATGCGTAGAGCGGGTTGTGCTTACCCAAAACATGGGTACGGTCTCACTGGCGCCCCAAGCTACTTTGCGTATCAAGAAGCAGCGATCAACAAGACACTCAAGAGATACAATGTTCAGCTGGATCAAATTAAGGCAGCTACATTCCATCAACCCAACTATAATTTTCTTAAAAAGGAAGTTAATAAATATGGGTTAGATTTGAAATCCAGAAAGAAGAAAGAATTAAAACCTTGCATCATCGGAGATCCAGTTCGGAAAATAGGCAATACATACTCCGCAGCGACTATGTTAGGAGTGGCATCTATAGTGAACGAGCCAAAACACAACTTTAAAATCGATGAAACTACCGCAAAAAAGCTAGGATTTGAGAATCCTAAAAAACCTGCATTGAAATTAGAACCTAAAGATATTATTTTAGCGGGATGGTACGGAAGTGGTGCAGCAGGAGGGTGTGTACTCTTCAAAGTTACCAATAATTATCCGAACTATATTGAATGCACCATCCCGTTCTCGAGGCGGATAACGCGAAGTGAACAGCTGGGCGGTAAGAAATATGTATCCCTCCTCACTAGGTATTTCCACAAAGGTATGATTAAAGATCAATAGTCAGATGACGCGACCTTGAACGAGAAAGACATTATTCAGAAATTAAAGAGCAGAGAAATCCGTCTTCACGAAGTTGAGAAACATACAGATGGAGACATTAATAGAGCAACTAAAATTAGGTTGCTATTTTTAGAAGAAGTAACAAATACTAAGTTGAATAATATTGGCAGTTATTCTATGGATATCTCGAAGACTGCGGCAAGAAATGTTGAAAATCCCATTGGATGCGCATCGATTCCACTTGGTATTGCAGGCCCAATAAAACTAAATGGGGAAGTCGCACAGGGAGAATTTTTTCTTCCATTCGCAACTACTGAAGGAGCATTGATTGCATCTGTTAGTAGAGGGTGTTCGATTATTACTAAATCTGGAGGAGCCACAGTCCGAATACTAAAGAATTTAATGGCTCGAGCCCCAGCAATGAAAATTCTTGATCCCCCATATGTAACGAACGCTCAAATTTTAATTAATTGGATTCAAACTCACTTGCTGGAATTACAAAAAATATTTCTAGAAGTTGATGACTATGCGGATCTTCAAGAGATCCAAACTTGGCTCGTGGGAAGAACACTATTTATTCGTTTTCTGGTCTTTCCAGCGGATGCCATGGGCATGAACATGATCACTACGGGCTCTGAGAAGGCGTGCCAGTATATAATGAAAAATGCACCGGTTAAAACTATTCTTATAGCCACAAGCGGAAATATGTGTGTGGATAAAAAGGCAAGTGCATTAAATTATATTCTAGGAAGGGGAAAGACAACCCAAGCTGAAGTAGTCTTAGAAAGGAACCTCGTTGAAAAGGTTTTAAAGACAACTCCTGAAGCGATGGTGGAAGTTGTTTATCGGAAAATTTATCTAGGAACGGGACAAGCTGCAGCTTATGGCTTGAATTCTCATGTTGCAAATATTCTTGCGGCAATGTTCATTGCAACAGGACAAGATCCCGCACAGGTTGTTGAGGGATCGATGGGGATTGTGAGTGCCGAAGTATTGGAAGATGGGAATTTATATTTCTCCCTCATGCTACCTAGTTTAGAAATTGGAACAACTGGTGGCGGAACACATCTTCCCACTCAACAAGAAGCTCTAAGTATTATGGATTGTTATGGGTATTACAAAGATCGAGCACCGGGAACGAAAAGTAAGAAGCTGGGTGAAATTATTACAGCGGCAGCCCTAGCGGGCGAGATTAGTCTCTGTGCTGCACTAGCAGCGGGGCATCTAGCAAGCGCACATGAACGGCTCGGTCGAGGAAAGACAAAATAGAACCGTTAGGAGTTGTGGACACAATTTCCAAGGAAACTGAAAGTCGTAAATTAGAACATATCAAAATCTGTTTGGAACGAGAGGTTCAATTCAAACGAAAAATCGCGGGATTTCAGGAGATGGAACTCGTTCATCAAAGTTTACCAGAGCTTGACTTAGCAAAAGTTGATACATCCCTCCAGTTTTTGGGATTTAAGTTTAATTATCCCATTTTGATAAATGCCATGACGGGGGGTCATGCCGAAAGTATAAAAATTAATAAAGCTCTAGCCCAGATCGCCTCCGAATTCAATATACCCATGGCAGTTGGAAGTCAAAGAGCTGCGATTGAAAATGCAGACCTGATCAAAACTTATCGAATTGCACGAGAGGCCGCCCAGTATGTTTCAGGGGGAATCTTTTTGATTGGAAATATTGGCGCAGCACAAGTTCTTGGAGAATCAGGGGCAGGCAGTAACGGCGTAAAATTAGTGAAGCAATGTGTTGAAATGATTGATGCAAATGCCATGGCGATTCATCTTAATCCATTACAAGAGGCCCTTCAAAAGGAGGGCGATGTGAATTATGAAGGACTTTTAGGTAAATTGAGTAAAATTGTCAAAAGTGTCAAAGTCCCAATTATTGTAAAAGAGATAGGAAATGGGTTAAGTAAAGAAGCATTACGATCTCTCAAAGATATTGGTGTCAAATATGTAGATGTTTCTGGAGCAGGAGGTACTTCTTGGGCAGCCATTGAATCATATCGCCATGAAAGTGGTAGTGTTGAAGCAATGATAGCTGAGAATTTTAGAGACTGGGGGATTCCAACGGTTGCGTCCGTTTTGTTGGCAGCTAAAATGGGATTAAATGTAATCGCCTCAGGTGGAGTGAGGTCTGGAATTGACATTGCCAAATCTATTGCTTGTGGCGCTGATATGGCGGGATTCGCACTCCCCTTTCTGAAACCCGCATTTATGGAAAATGTTAATATCCTGCGAGCTCAATTACAGATGTTCACTAAAGAGCTCAAAACGACTATGTTTCTCACCAAATCGGCCAATTTGAAAGAGTTGAAAGGGGCGAAGAAGATTTTTTTTGGTCAAACAAAACAATGGATCGAAGGACTTGAACTAGTATAAAAAGGAAGGATTGATGATTATGGAAGCAGTAAAAGGATCACTTGAGCTCATGCGTCTGTTGAATGGGTTTATGGTTGCCGTAGCCGTCCTTGTGGGGGCCTTGGCTAGTGGCTTACTTTATCATCCAATCAATACTACTATTGCAATTCTAGCAGCATTTTGTACAGCCACCTCTGGCTACATTTTAAACGATTGGAAAGATGTAGAAATTGATAAAATTAACGTACCCCACCGAGCGATCCCTTCAGGAAAAATTTCTAAAAACACAGCCCTTATCCTATCAATTGCTTTTATGGTAGTGGGAGATGTTATTATCTGGTTTACCAACCTAGAAAGTATTCTTATTATCATGATTGGCTCTGGGTTAATCGCTGCTTATTCGCTCTGGTTGAAGAAAGCAGGTTTCGCTGGCAACATCGTGGTGGCGATTCTTACTGGTTTCTGTCTGCTCGTTGGCGGTGCGTCCGTGGGACACATGGAAATGGCGATATGGCCGGCATTATTGGCATTTTCCCTCAATGTTGGGAGAGAAATAATGAAGGGGATCGATGATTACGAGGGAGATAAGGCAGAAGGGGCTAAAACACTCGCGGTACGATGGGGAAATAGAAGAGCTAGCTATGTTGGAGTTGCATTCCTTTCCATTACAGTTATAATTTCACCCTTTCCATTTACTTTAGGATTGTATAATATTCTATATCTCATTTTAGCCTTAATAGTAGACGGAATTCTAATTGTAGATTGTATATTGATCCTTAGAACCCCAACTTCTGAAATGGGGCATAAAGTCAAACGAACCATTAAGTTTGCAGCATTTATTGGGCTATTAGCATTCTTATTGGGTATTCACGGGTTAATTCTGCCTTAATTTTGCTTGAAGCAATACAAAGGAATTTGAACCGAGAAGTAAAAAAAAAGGAAAAAAGAGAGATTAGGGA
>JAEOSY010000320.1 GCA_016840125.1 Candidatus Helarchaeota archaeon
GACAAGACACATATATGGCAGGAGTTGGACAGCTCATTGTCGCCCCATACTTTTTGAAAAAATATCAACCAGATGTTGTGATTATAATGAATCCGATCTATCTGGATGAAATTCGGCAAGATCTCGTGCAGATGGGATTAGACCCAGAAATTTTAGTCCTTGGAAAGGGTTTTGTGTAACATTTTAGATTTTTGTCCCACCCACATCTAATCTTTAAGGCAATTTAATTATCTTCTTTATTCTTGAAATGGATTCTGGTTATCGTGAATTTCATAATCCCTTGCATCCTTCTCGAAAATTATGTAACGCGGAAATTTATGTTTAATAAATGGCATTATGAATGATAAATTGGTTTTAAAACGAATTGCATGTCCCGTTTGCAGCTCTCAAGAATATACGGTGTTTTTTGAAGTATGCCAAATGCCTATCCTGTGTAACCGTCTTTGGCCTTTTTACAACGAAGCTATCAATGCGCCAAAAGGAGACATTAAGCTGGGGTTCTGCAAATCCTGCGGGCATATCTTTAATGCTGAATTTGATCCAGAATTTATTAAGTATAGCACAGAGTATGAAAATTCCCTGCATTACTCACCACGTTTCCAGGAATATGCGAATACCCTGGCAAAAAGGTTGATCAGCAGGTATGGTTTATATGATAAGGATATCATAGAAATTGGGTGTGGAAAGGGGGATTTTTTGGCTACGCTCTGTAAACTGGGAAAAAATAGAGGAACTGGCTTTGACCCCACTTATGAAGATGAACGGTTTGACAGCACAGAAACAAGTCAGCTTACTTTCATTAAAGATTATTATTCAGAACGCTATTCAAGTTATAAAGGAGACATTATTTGCTGCCGACATGTATTGGAACATATTCAATTTCCTCGTGATTTTTTGATGTCCATACGTCGTGCAATTGGTAATCGACATGAAACAGTGTTATTCTTTGAAGTTCCAAATGTCATGTTCACCTTAAAAGATCTTGGTATCTGGGATATAATTTATGAACACTGTGGCTATTTTAGTGTTGGGTCTCTTGCTTACTTATTTGCGAGTTGTGGATTTAAAGTTTGTGATATAAGCGAGGCTTTTGGAGGACAGTTTTTAAATATTTATGCATTGCCAGGAGATATTTTAGTAAATGACAATTTTGATTATCAGAGTGATCTTAAAAGAGTAACCAATGAAATAAAAGCATTTGAAGATAAGTATCAAAGTAAAGTAGATACTTGGCGAAGTAAGCTCGAAAAGATCATGCATTTAGGACAGCGTATAGTGGTCTGGGGAGGAGGTTCCAAGGGAGTTACATTTTTAAATACACTAAAGATACTAGAGCAGATTAAGTTTGTAGTCGATATTAATCCCCACAAACATGAAAAGTACGTGCCAGGAACCGGGCAAAAAATTGTGCCTCCGGAGTTTCTCATCGATTATCAGCCCGACGTAATTATCGTGATGAACCCTATATATAGCGATGAAATTCGACGAACAGTTGAATGCATGAATTTAACCGCTAAGATTTTGCCTGTTTAGTAGTGGCGTTTTTTAAAAGGTTTGACTTTCAAAATTATGTAAACCTGAAACCATTAACACACATATAACGTAAGGCAGAATCAGTAATAGCTCAGCGTTTCTTTTATTTTCCAAGCTCAAGGAGCATGTGAGAAACTTTTTTTGTTCAATTTTGAAACTCGTGTTTACTCCTGCTGATGACAGTAGGTTCCATGGCAGATCTAATGTTTTCATTATAATAAAAAAAGATTGAATGACTGAAAGAGACTACAATGGCTTTGACAAGGATTGGCACCGTCGCCGCTTTAGTGCCTGCCCTGGCATAACCTGCCTCTGACAGGTCGACGGCAGGAGTTCCATACCCTTCGACAGATAGATGTTACTAGACATGCAGTACATAGATAAGTGTTCCTTGTGGCTACCGCAAAATCCTTTCCATCTGTAATAGGTTGCTCAGAGGCCTCATGAAAGATGAAATTGTGCTGATAATTGGGCGAATAAAAGCCTTTTAACCCATCAGCTATCTCCTATGGACTATGGACTTTCAATCATAAGCTATCAGCTATTAGCTAAGAACTATGAGCTATGGAAGGTTTGACCTCAAAATCTTGGCTAAAACCGAGCCGACGGTTTTGAGGGGATCAGGGACTGCCTATCCTTAAAGGAGAAAAAATGCAATGCCCAGGGCTCTAATAACTGGAATCACAGGTCAGGACGGAAGCTACCTTGCTGAACTCCTCCTTGAGAAAGGCTATGAGGTACACGGCCTTATCCGAAGATCGAGTACATTTAATACAGGCCGCATAGAGCACCTTTATAAAGATTTTCATGATCCAGAAGCTCGTATGTATCTTCATTATGGGGATCTTTCTGTATCTAACCATTTAATGAAATTACTCTATGATATCCAACCTAATGAAATATATAACCTCGGGGCTCAGAGCCATGTGCGGGTGAGTTTTGATATGCTAGTGTAACGTACCATAAATAACTTGACTAATACTATTGACTATGATATAGCCTCCCTTTAAATATAAAGAAGGGAGGAACTGATATGGCAAAACCACTACCGAGAATTAATCTCACTAAAGTTGA
>JAEOSY010000321.1 GCA_016840125.1 Candidatus Helarchaeota archaeon
CCCTATCCTTTTTTAAGGGAAAGCTTTGCTTTCCTTTTTCTTTTCTCTCACTTTAGAATCTGTGGAGTCAACCAACACTTGTTTTCATTATCATACCAGCTATATTGTGGTGAAGCTGGAAAATTACTTAGTTTTATTTGGTAAATCTGGCATTGAAGAGAATTTCCAATCCAATTTGCTAATTGAGGTGTTAAATAAGTGTACAGATGGCTGTGTTTTGTGGTAATATAACTTTGACCAAAGGGGATAAGCTTTTGTAATTCAGTTAAATATTTGGTCGAATTTCCTTGAAGATTGATCCAGTAGGGTTCATGAGAATATTCCCACACTATTTGCCAGGGCACAAAATTGATGTGAATAACTTGTTTTTTATACAAATTTTTCAATATTCCAATTTCTGGTAATGAGTAAGCCCCCTCGCTTTTATCGTTGTATTTTCTTAGTGGAAGTTCGCTAAATAAGTAATTAAATCTTGTTCTACAATAAAACCGAATGATTTCTGCTGGTAGGGTGTGATTTCGGTAATTCCAACTCCGATTGAATGCTGGGGTTATGGTTAAAGAAGTATTTTTCGGAAGAGAATTATTAGTTTCTCTATTTTTAATATTCTGCTTCAAACCCAAAATTTGATTTTTCTTAATTTTATTCCAACCCCGATCAGTTGAATATTGATTGAGGGATATGCTTCTATGGATCGTTTCAATTGGGGATAACTCATTAATTTTCAACCGTTGCTTGAGTTCTGCGTTCTGAAAATATTCAGTTAATGACTGAAGATCCGGACTTGGAATATAAAGAATACCTAAGAATGAATTTGAAGCCCCTTCAATGCGATAAATATCGCTCAAAGTAAGAATGGTATTGGTTGAGGAGTCTAAAGGAAGGAATTCTTCTATGGAAATGGAATTTGAAAGAGATATGTGAAAGAAGATTTTTTCAATTCCAAATGCCGGAGAATGAAATAAGAGTGACCAACGCCCTTCTATTTCATTGAAAAAGCCATTCAATTCTTTTATTGAATTTTTAGACAACGTAATATGGCGTGAAATGAAGTTCTTGAGGCGAACTTGGTCTAACGCATAAGGACCAAGCTTTTTCAACGTTTCTTGGACTGTTTGGATAATTAAAATTTCTATTTTTGTCAAGGGGTCTAATAATGCGTTACTAGAGTGTTGTAATTTCTCCCAAGCCAGATCTGTAAGAGGGGTTCGGTCACGGATTAGATCGAACACTCCTAGTATTTTTCCTTTTTTTCGTAAGTGTGAGGCGAGGTATCTATAAAATGATTCAGCTCGAAAATTGGTAGAATTCAGTATTCTATAAGCACGAGCAAAAAAAGACTCTGTAAACCATAAAAATGGTGTTTGCAAATATTCTTCTGATCTATACATTTTTTGACTGTATTCAGAGAAGAGAACAAATAGTCGAGAGCGATTATAATCTGCTTCGTCGTAGGAGCCAAGGATTTCGAGGAATTCTTTAAGTAATTGCTGCTCTGCCAAAGAGTAATGAGGAAGATATGTTCCAATTTGGTTGATGACGGTCTTTATCATCAGCTTATTTTTTTCTACTCGTGAGCTCATTAAATTGTATTTCCTGCGAAACTAGATCTTTTAATGTCATTTTTTCAAGAGAAAAGGCAGTTCTGCTTTCTAGAATTGACAACTGCCCTCTGTACTGAATTTCATGGTTTTTTGATATATATGGGAACCAGTAGATTTCAATAGTTTCTAATTCTCAGAATCTATTGATGTTACACCTTTTATAATTAACAAATTGTCTTCTCTTCCCCTTATACATTTTTCTTTCTACTCCCACTTATAACTGAATAAGAGCTCAAATGCCTTCTTACTGCTAGATTATTTTATTTAAGCGATTTATTTCTGATTACACTATTGAATAGAAACATGAGTAATGTGATTAGAGTAGCAATGGTTGCTATCAACATGATATCCACATAATTTCCACCCCAAGAAATTATTAATAAGGCTATTAATGGGCCCAAAATACCACTAATTGATTGTGTACTTGTTAGAATCCCCGCAGAAGTTGATCTATCAAAATTACTTTTTTCAATGCTATATCTGAGTGATCCTACCCATAAAAACGCCCAAGATATTCCCAAAATGACTTGAGTAGGGATGATTCCCCAGAAATCTGTTGGAAGAGTGAATAAATAAAACGCAAGAGCTGAAAAAGATAAACCCAGAATAATCATTCTTTCACTTCCTAATCTATCTGTATAGATCTGCATAATTATAAATTGAGTGAGGGCATTTGTACACTGAATAATAGCAATCCAGAAAGTATCAGCTCCTAAATCAGCTAAAAACAATGGCCAATAGGTCCAAATAGCACTGGCAAAACTATGACGAATTCCTAATGATAGATAAGCTGATTTTCTTCTCCAAAAAACCATCAAAACATTATCTTCAATTAATTTTTTGTTTTTTGACGAAAATTCTTCTTGTAGAGTAAATGCTACTGTAGTAGATCCCACTAATGCAAGTACACCAAATATAAAAATAGCAGGGATCCAAAATAATCCTAATATTCCACTGATTAGTACCCCCAATGCCCAGCCAACGGATCCGAAAGAGGAAAAATTACCGATTTTATCCTCTTTATCTGATACCATCGCAACAAGAGATGGAACAAGCATCCCAAATCCTAAGCCACTTATACTGCGAAAAATTATGAAGGCTACTTTATTTGGAATTAGTAATCCTGACAGAGTAATTGCTCCTGTGATTGACCCACATACAACGAAGAACTTCCGTGTGGCCAGGATATCTGATAGTCTTCCGGTGATGATACTTGTAGAAAATGCAATAAGGGCATAAAAAGTGGTGGTTAATGCGATTTCTTCATTTGTCAGACCTAATTCCTTACCCCATAAAGGAACAAAGGTAAAAATTGATAAAGTAGCTAGATTAACAAGTAAATTGATTATTTCTTCCTTTGTTAAGCTAAACTTCCGCTGAATCAGCTTTCACCACACCTAAATAAACAATTTAATTGCTTAAAGGGGAGATTCTCTGTAAACTTTGATCTTGACGATTGAATGCTTCCTTTACGACCATTTAAAAGAAATTTGTGAAATTATCACCGAAGAAATTAAGGAGGTAAGAGATTTTCTACCAATCTTACGAACTTGATTCCTATATTGAATTTACTTCATTGCCTACCAACACCCCGAATCATGTCGTATCAAGTGGGTACTACCCCTAGAATTGATAAAAGTATTTTTAAGCGACAGAACAAAATTCGTTTCATCTCCTCTCATAAAATACCCAATGTTTCTCGAGAAAATAGAGATCATTAACCCAATAAACTGATAATAAATTGGATATTATCTGATGAAATCACTGAAGAAGAGAAAATTGTTTATAAAAATGTTATCTGGAAGTCGGATGAAGTGGAATCTCAGCTAGATAAATTATTTGAATCAGAACCGAAACCTGTGGTGTGGATTGAAGGATTAATTGGATGTGGAAAAACTACACTTACCAAAACTATTTCACGCGAACTTAATTTTCGTGCAATATACGAACCAGTGAATTTAGAACTCCTAGAAATGTTTTATAAAGATCAAGATCGCTGGGCTTTTGCTATGCAGATTGATTTACTTCATCGTCGCTTTGCTTTACAGAAATTGGGATCCTTTGAATCTATTACTGGAAAAGGAGTGGTAATTGATAGAGGTCTTCCTGGAGATCGTGTATTCGCCAAAATGCTTTTTAATGCTGGGAAAATGGACAAAATTGAGTGGGCGATTTATGAACGAGCATATTCTGTAATGACGAATTCATTAATTCCTCCTAGCATAATAATCTACATGGAAGTTTCTCCTGTGATAGCACAGCAACGAATACACAACCGAGATAGAAAAGCTGA
>JAEOSY010000322.1 GCA_016840125.1 Candidatus Helarchaeota archaeon
ACATGCCCGCGATGGCAGACCTCATCGCGGAAGCAGTGGAAGTTGCGGATTTGTATGCCCAATCCCAAGGGGTCTCCCTCCAAACCAAAATCTACGGCGTGCACCCCGGGGGCACGTCGAGCCCACCGCACCTTCCCACGGGGCTAGACTTCGAGCGCGGCGGGAAGCACGGGTGGCATGAGGTCACGATCCCCGCGACCGTAAAGGATGGGGTGTCCTACCCCCAACTGAAAATCAATTCGCACATTCTCGCGTGTCAGAAGCTATGCGAGAAGGTACGAAAAAATGAAACAAACTTTGTCCGTCTCGGATATGGCGACGGTTGACAACTTCTTCAATTGCTCCCGCAATTGTTATAAGTTTGTCCAGTTTATAGCTATCTGTGGATAAGTATTCTAGTAAGGTTGGCATTTCAGCAATGGGCTTTTACTTCCCAAGAAATTATATTTCTTTAGAGGAGTTACTTGAGGCTAGAGGGGAACCGCCTGGAAAAGCTTCTGCGGGTTTGGGGGTACACCGGATGGCTATGCTCGCAAGCAATGAAGATAGTGTGAGCATGGCGGCGAATGCGATTGAATCTTTAGAATTCTCCAAGGAAAAAATTGGAAAATTGATTTTCGCGACCGAATGCGGGGTTGATCAAGCCAAAGATAATGCAAGTTATATATGTGAGCTATGTGATTTACCCGAGAATTGTGAGGCCTACGACGTTAAAGCAGCATGTGCGGCGAGCACTTACGCTCTATGGCAAGTAATTGATTGGATTCTTAGCGGTAGAGGGCAAGGAAAACAAGGTTTGGTAGTCTGTTCTGATAGGGCGGTTTATGAGTGCATGTCGGGTGCAGAAATAACGGGCGGTGCAGGTGCGGTGGCGTTTCTTGTGGACGAGAATGCAAAAGTTATCAATTTTGACCCTGAAACGGGAGATTATAAGAAAAATGTGAGAGATTTCTGGAAACCTCTTGGAGAAGAGTGTGCTGTAACACCGGAAAATGGCCGGCTTAGTGTGTTAAGCTATCTCGATGCTCTAACACCTTCCTTTCAAAATTATTTTGCGAATGGAGGAACGAAAGCCTTCGATTATTTAGTGTTTCACACGCCCTACCCAAAAATGGTCAAGAAAGCTTTTAATAAACTGTCAGACGTGGTGCCTGAGATTCAAGGACGGTTTGAGGCAATGACTGCCAACTCCCTCAAGGGTCCTGCACTTGTTGGCAATATCTATAATGGTTCATTATATCTAGCCTTGGCTAGTCTCCTTGAAATTAATAAGAAATTAGTCCAAGGAAAAAGAGTGGGGCTTTTTTCATTTGGAAGTGGTAGTAGCTCCAAATTTTTCAGTGGAGTAGTCAATCCGGACTTCAAGAATAGTTTCCAATTATTCAAGCAATTTGATAATATGGTAAAAATAATCCCTGAATTTTATGAACAATTGAGGCGGGGCGAAGAAGTGCTAACGGAAACCAAGGGGTTCCTCCTGAATGGCATCGACGAGCAAGGATACCGGCATTATACAAGATTGTAAGGAAATTTAATTAGATTTCGATATTATGATACGAATGATAAAAAATATCCCACCAACTATTAACAGTCCTGTATAAACCCAGATTAAAAACCAATGAGCAAAAGACATACTGGGATTCAGGGAAACTAAATAACCTAAAGTAACTAGGATCACGTGGATAGTTAGAAACCTTAATGCAGGTTTTCCAAGGTTTATTCGCCCATCATTAACTCGATAGGGGGTTTTAGCAGTTTTAACGATGGAAATTATAAACCAAATAAGGATGGTTAAAATAAGGGGTATCGAGATTAAAAGTATCAAGGACTCATTCAATCCAAAATTATCTACAAAACCACCAATCCCATTATAGATAGACCAACCCAATGCGAGAGTAATCGCAAGTTCTATACCGATTATTTTTTCAATGTTTCTATTCAGTTGCTGTGGTTCAGTTGTTATTAATTTAAGTTCAGAATTCTGTAATGGACGATTAAAGAAATAGAAACAAAAAGCGAAGGTTAAACCTCCAAAAAAACCGATGCTGATTTCCCAATTTTTCCACCAATCAATTGACAAGGTTGAAAAACTAGGACCGAAATGCCAAAATGCGAAAATGCTAAAGGCTAAACCAAAACCTAATCCCATTGTTAAAGCTAGCTTGATATTTCTCCAATCTTTTCTAAATATTTCATATACAAATAAACCTACAAATAATCCGATCCAGATCATTGAGTCCTGCAATGTAGAAAACGTTCTCGCACAATCAGTACAAGCTGTATAATCAACTTGACCGTATAGAGGATAAATCCATTCTGGTTTAAAAATAGTAATTGAGAATGCTATAATAGCACCCACGATCCCGAATGCAATCCTTATTATCCAATCTTTAAAATGAAGAGGTTTCTTAGATCTGGTCCATCCCATAAACAAAGCAGTAATTCCACCCCATATTAATCCACACTGAAATAGCCAGAGAAACCCTATTGCAGGATCAATTGCTGCCACATCCGAGGGACCGTTAATGTAAAACACTCCTTGAATCCAAGACATAAATTGCCCATACCCATGCATGCCACCAATGCCAATTCCTAAAGTAATCGCGAGAACAATCCACCCTGAACTATAAGGCCTATTATTCTTCCCTAGTGATTTATAGGATAAGAAAAACCATGCAAGTGCCCATCCAATACCTGCAAAAACACCCCCGGAAGTCCCACCAAAACCTGATGATCCCCTGATTGCCCAGTAGAAGGCCCCTATCGTACTCATCAATATAATTGGAACGATCAATTCAGTAAATAGATTAGATTTATCCTTTTTTGAGCTTAACATAGGGAAGACGTCCCTATTTTCATTTTGAGATTCATTCATTGTTATAAAAAAGAAGAAAGAATTGACTAAAAAAGATTAGGTGTAAACATTGTAAAAGGTCTCTTTCAAAACGTTAAGATGTTCAATGAGAACAGAGTTGCTCTTGGTGCCGTTATTGTAGCTCTCAAGAATGAGGTTAATGATATATTCTGGAAACACAAGCTTCACGGCAATACTGCTACGGATGAAGTAGACTTCTTGCCCTGTTTTACCGCGGAGTACATTAATGACTTTAGAATCCCAAAGCCATTTTAGAATACCGTCAATGTTCTCAATTTCATTACTGAGCTCATCAATGTCCTCCCTTTTGAGGGGATTTTCCGCTAACCTCGAGATTAACGTGTAAGCATCCATATCTGTAATCACTTTCAAAATAATCTCTTGGTCTTCTGGTGTGGGACTATAATTCTCAAAATACGTCCGAACATCATTAGTGTATTCATCGGATAAATATCCAGGGTATTTACCTGCTTTCGCATCGTTCACAATTTTTAGCGGAGGAATCCGAGTCGCAAAGATATCCCCTACAAGGAAGACTAGAGGGCTAGGGAGTTCTTTCAGTGTTGATTCAACAATAAGTCCCATTTTGATCATAGAATGTAAAATTGCGTCCATATCTAGCTCTTCTTTTGCTAGCTTCTCTTTGAGCCAGGAATTCAATTCGGATTTTGTTGCACTCCCATCTTCGATTAATCGGTCAAGTATCATTTTTTTAACTGGATCTAAAAAGGTGAGAGCATAGTGTTGTTCTCGGGTCATCTTTGGATAGGTAACAATTTTTTTATAAATATCCGGAAGCATTTGCATATACCGTCGATACTCGAGATTACTCATAATAGTGCGGACACTATCCGTAAGCACATCTTCATAATCCTCTGCGTTCTCGTCAATGGAAAGTAAAAGTCCGATATAATAATTACTCTCCATCCCCGTGAAGTAGCTAGCAATATTGAGATCAGCGATTGAAATAGTAAGGAATCCCTTTTCCCCTTCAAAAGCATGAGCAGTGTAGATTTGCATTGTCGCTTTGTCATCAACTAAAATATCATCAGGATGTTTTGCCACTACTTTCATTCCGGCTTTTTCATCAAACCGATAAACCAAAATCCCAAATGGCACTTTTTAAAACTCCACTTTCACTTTATTAACCTTTTAAATTCTTTAAAATATCCTTTTGTTCTTTTAAGGTAAGTTTCTCCATGTCCTTAAGCAGGGAATCTTTCTCTTCGTCACTTAATCCGGATAATTTATTGAGTTCCGCACGGATTTGTGCTGCATCCATAGGTTCTTCCTTTGGTTTTTCTTTCTCTCTAGGTTTCTCCTTCTTAGGCGCTTTTACCTTCTTCGGTGCTGAAATAGTTTTGACGCCAATGCTGTCAAGGATTTTTTGTCGCTCCTCTGCCGGAATTACCATTGCTTCGAGATATTTGTCAGCATCAAAAGGCGACATCGACTGCAAGGTGATCATGATTTCTTCGGCTTGACTGTATGAAATTTCCATGCCCTTAACTTCACTGAGAATCTGGGAAAAGTTGATAACTTCCATGCGCTCTTTCTCGATCAACCCTGCAATGGTCAGGAGACGGCGAGTTGCCTCAGGTGGAATCTTCATTTCACCTAAATGCCGCTCAGCTTCTTCAACATTCATTGTTTTCAGGGTATTAATCATACTTTCAGCTTCAGGAGTGGTCATTCTTGTTCGGAGAATTGCGCTTACCTCTGATGCGAACAGTACCACCTCGGGTCGTACAAGTTTTGGTGGTTTAATACCAATCACGTTCCACGCATCTGAGAACATAGAGGCAAACATCCAATCACGGTCTTTAATATCCCGGAACGGAAGATCTACTTCCTTATTCTTCTTAATATTCTTCTTGGCGATTTCTATTGCTTTAATCTCCCTTGGTAGCATTATCCATTTGACTCTTCGGTAGCCCCAAGCACCTGCAACCACTGCAACTGCAATCATGGTGATGATGAATATCGGATGCTCCCAGATAGGCTTGATTATTATTCCAACTTCCGCCATTGGCGCATTTGCGTAATTCGAATTACCTGAGATTGCATAAACTTCCAGACTATATGTCCCGCCAGGTGTAAGATCCGAAGTTAAAATCCTTGCGGTATAAACTCCATTGCCCTGGGGTGTGAGAGTAACATTTCTTTTAATCCCACCAGTTCCAGTATCCCTGAAAAGACAATAAACTGTTCCAGTCATCGGTTCATTGTATTCATTTAAGAATGTAATTTGTAATTCACCCTCTAATAATTGATAGATTGACGTGGGATCCTCAGCGGGACTATTTATCGTTACGTACGTATTTGCCTTTGTCACGTTAATCCAAATAGTTTTGTACGCAATCGCGAACGGTGTCAAGTTTACAAAAACTTCCACTTGGTAGCGGTTTACGTTAGCCGATAATGACACATTAACTTTATAGACTCCATTGATCGTTTCGTCAGTAATGAGGCTATAGGTCCCACCAACATCAGCCCAGCTGGTATTGACCCCGAAGAAGAGCAAAGGATTTGTTGGGGTAGAGACAATTCGACCGGGGGTATGATACGTGTGCAATTCTAAGTCGTATGAGACACTATCTTCAATATCAATATATCTGAACTCAATGATCTGGAATTGGCGATATCTATCGGTATAATTAACCTTCCCTAATATTGGATACATCTCAATAGTAGTAAGAATAGGACGAATTGTAAAGGAGAAATTGACAACTGTTGTGACGTAATTCTGTTTAGTAATGATGATAGTGGCGTTATGTGTTCCGAAATCTAGACCCAGAGAATAAAATCGCATCCTATACGTGCCAATTGCATCCATGTAGAATGCATACGCCTGGGTTGCGGTTGCCCCTGCTATAGTTCCATTGATATCTCCACCACTCAAGGGAATAGGTGTGTTGTGATCGATATCTGTGACATTGAAATGGAGCTCAAGATCATCACCAAATGGTACTTGCAAATATTTCGGCTCGCGTTTGTCCATGACTAGTGTGTTGATAGGAAGGAGTTCAAACTGGACTACTCCTTGAACGAGTTTATAGATGCGATCAAATGTGTCTAATGTAGCATTCACGGTAATTGTCCAATTTTTAACCATATTCTTGTATGGTATTCGGGTATCGATTTGAATGGTATAAAGCCCCTTATAAGATTGGTCATTATCGTAAAGCTCGAAAAGATTGAAGACCCGGTAATAAAAATCACTTCCATTCTGTTCTTTATAGTTTATCTTGATATTTCCAGGGCTGATCCCTTCAACGGGGAATGCGTCAAGATCCCACCAGAAAAAGGTAATATTGATCACGTCTCCATAGATATATTGGGAATCGTTTATGAATTCCGCGTTGGCGAAGTCCGGAGTACTGAAATTGGCAACTGGGTAAGATGCCGTCGCGTTGGCAGTTGCCCAATCAAATGTGAGGGCGGTATTATGCGTTCTTAAGATCAGATTAATGGTGAATATTGTAATCTCCGAATCTAGAGTTTCTCGAACATATTTCCCTGTAGTTCTAACTTGGATGACGTATGTTAATAATTCTTGAATCGGTGGGTAGCCTGACTCATTGAAGTTGAACCGCAAGGTATAATTGCCTTGGGAGGGGGCAGGGTAGAGATCGATCGATCCGTAATACCAAGTCATATTGGTGTATTCAAAACCACGGGATGTGACATAAAATTCAATATCATCGTATTGACCTTGGCTTCCATTGACCCAATAAGAGTTGTTTTCAACATAGTGATAGTTACCAAATATTTTATTGTAATGTGACCGGTCCCGTAATGCCAATGTTACATTGAAGCTAGACGCTTCATCAAGATACACGGAGTAATCTTGCGATCGCACCACGAGGTTCATCTCAAGCGCTTGGATGAAGACAGTGTGGAACGTTTCAGAATAGATTGTATTCAGTGATTCGGCTTGAATGATGAAGGTAATCGGAATATCGGTCGTTGGGGTTACTGCAGCCCATGTCGTATTCATCGTGATAATCCACATTCCCGGACCATAGGTGGCACTAACGTTATAATAGGTGAAGAATGGATTAGCAGATGCATTGCTCAGAAGCACATTGACAGTTGCATCATCGATTCCAGGATAACCGCCGGCTTCGGTGTTATTATAGGAGAACATAATTGTGATATTGTCACCCCAGGGGATATAAACGGGATATTCTTTAAGGAAAACTTGCCCAACCGATTTTCGGAAGGAGAGTGAAACTAGGAATGTTTCGTTCAAGTGAGTATCCGCAGGGGTAAATAGCGTGACATCAAAAGTATATCCTACTCCATGCTCGCCTGCGGACCCATCAACATAAATGATGAAGGTTCCATTTGTATAGGTAGTAACAGTATAATTTCCATTTTGATAGACATCACTTCCAACCACTGAAATATTGGAGTTTTGCACTACTTGTCCGGGGTGATCTGTGCTGTTATAGTAGATTCTAATCGTCACATTCTCACCCCATGGCCAGCCACTAAAGCCAGGTAAGCTTTGATTGCCAATCCAGACGGTGTGGGTGGTGTAAACCTTTCGGACTGTGAAGGGCACGCTAAGGAGTGAGGCATTATCATATTGTGCTATACCCTTATAGTATGCGTTTATGTCAATATAATAGGTCTGAATGAGTGGAACGGCGGTTGAGAGAATTTCGATCGTGTAATTTCCTAGGTTTCCAGTGTAAATATAATCGGTGCCATTTGTCATTCCTCCTATCTCAAAACCAGAATTGTCTATTGGTGCTCCATCATGATATAAGCTTGCAGGATCATTGACGATGTAGTCCAATCCTAAAGTTACATTATCGCCAAAAGGTGTGTTAAGGTACCAGGGTGGAACAGCGCGATAGGTTAGGGCAGTATGGAGTGCGCGGACATTGAAGTTAACTGTGTATGAGGCGTTCTCCCAGAACACACCCAATGCGGCACCACCAGTCGCAGTAACATCTATGGAATATGAACCCACAGTTAAAAGCGTGGTGTTGTGGATGGATATGATGTAATAGCCTCCTGTCAGGTCATAGACATCAAATGTCTGCCCCCCGTCAGTTGTGAAATTATCTGTTGAGAAGAGCCCTGGAATGCCATCTCCGTCCCAGAATAAACTGAATGGATCAGAGACTCGGAAATAAAGACTGAAGTTCGCTTCGTTTCCATACGGGACATCCGGAACGGCCTCTACCGTAAGAGCAGTAGTTAATTCTCGAATGATGATTCCAGTGCTCGTACTGCTGCCTGAGTAGGAGGCTGAACTTGCTAATATCACCAAGAAGTTATAAGTTTGAATGCTGTTGAAAGAATTGTTATTGATTTGGATGAGATAATTCCCACTCCCTTGCTCTTCGACTAAACTAATAGTATGTCCGCCAGTTAATGAAAAGTTTGCTTGTGTAAGCCCAACAATCCCCGTGTCATGGTACCACATCGAGTCCAAATCGCTATATTTCACTAACACTGTGAGATTAATATAATTACCAATCGGCATGCTCCCTACAGGATATACTACTGTAGAGGTTATCAGCCGTCTCACACTGAAAGCGATGCCTACATCATCACTCACATAAATTGTGATTCCCTGTAATGTAAGCGTCATAGAGTAGGCTGTTACTGTCAATAAACTCGTATTTTGGATGATGAGTGAATAATCCCCACTGCCAATCTCAATTATGTTGGAGGTATGTCCACCAGTTAAGCTGAAATTAGCGTTGGTTAGTCCTGTGATTGCATCTCCATCATAATATTGTGAGGCAGGATCCGTATAACTGACATGAATCGTAATGTTGGCATAGTTTCCATAAGGAATGGCGCCGATGGGATCGGCGGTCACGATTGTTATCAATTTTCGGACTGTTACGAGCGCATCGGTCGTATCTTGCACATATGTGGGTTGTGCAATTAGAGTAAAGGTAATGGAGTATTGTTGAATATTTAATAGTGTTAAGTTATCAATCACGATGTAATAATCCCCGCCACCGATCTCGAAGACATTGAAACTATGACCTCCACTGACCGTGAAGTTCGTGTTCGTTAAGCCCGTGATTCCATCCCCATCATAGAATTGGGAAAGAGGATCGAGATAGATAGCATGAATGGTGAAATTCGCAGAATTTCCGTAAGGAATTATCCCAACAGGGTCGTTTGTTAGTGAAGTGGTGAGTTTCCGGATTGAGAACGAGATCTGAACGTTCGACCCAGTATAGTTTGTAGTTGCACCAATGGAGATTGTCGGTGAGTATGATTGAATTCCTAAGATGGTGCCATTTCCGATTACCAACGTGTAACTTCCACTCGAACCTTCAAATATGGTAATTGAATGACCACCTGTGATTGAAAAGTCAGGAGTAGTAAGACCTGTGATTCCAACACCATCCCAATAAAGACTTTCTGTATCAGAGTAGCTGACTTGAAGTGAAACATTGACTTCATTCCCATATGGTTGTGTTCCTAGTGGAATAGCAACTATAGAGGTTGCCAGTTGGCGAATTGTAAAGGAAGTTAATGTATTATCTCCAAGATAGGTTGCGCCTTGGTTTAGTGTAATTGTGACGATATATGATTGAATAGTTAGAATAGTCCCATTTGCGATTGTAATAACATAATCGCCACCACTGATCTCCGTTGAGGTGAAGGAATGCCCGCCATCGACTTGGAAATTGGCATCAGTTAAGCCAGTTACACCAAGACCGTTATACCATTGACTATCGAAGTCGGTATATTCAATATGGACTGAAATATTAACAGGATTTCCGTATGGAACACTTCCTACTGGGCTTGCAGTAATAGAGGTAGATAAACGTCGGATAACGATGGTTGTATCTGCAGAATCACCCGCGTATGTGACCCCAGCTGCTAAAGAAATGGTGATTGGATAAGCTTGAATCGATAGAAGTGTACCGTTTTCGATTTCAATGATATAATCACCTGAACCCAGATCATGCACTGTATAGGTATGACCTCCCGTAAGTGAAATTTCACCACTGGTAAGACCAGTTATACCAGAACCATCATAGTATAGAGATGCACCATCGTTTATTGTTACGTGAATGGTGAGGTTTACCACATTACCGTATGGTTGAGCTGTAATCGGATCGATCGCTAGTAAGGATTGGAGTTCGCGAATTGTAAAGGAAGCTTGAACACTTGATCCCGTGTAACTGACTGAATCGACAACAGTGATTGAGACTATGTAAGTTTGAATTGTGAGGATTGTTCCATTTTGAATGGTTAAAATGTAATCACCCGCAGTGGCGGTTTCAGTTAAGGTGAAGCTATGCCCTCCAGTAACGGAGAAATTGCTAATTGGCAATCCTGTAATTCCACGCCCATTGTAATATTGTGAGGCAGGATCACTGTATCGCACATGTACAGTTATATTGACTTCGTTGCCATACGGATGCGTACCAATTGGATCGGCTATGATTGAGGTCGTTAGTTGTCGAATTGAGAATGAAACATTAAAGGAATTCCCAGTATAAAATTGGGTATCTGGAATACTGATCTGAGTAGCGTATCCTTGGATATTTAAGATTGTATCATTTTCGATAGTAATAATATAGTCTCCAGAACCTATTTCAGAAACTAGATAAGTATATCCACCAGTTACAGTGAAGTTACTGGTAACAAGACCTGTAATACCATTTAAATGGTAATATAGTGAAGCAGGATCATTATACGTAGCATGAACCGTAATATTCACTTCATTTCCATAGGGTTGATCCCCAACAGGGTCTGCTGTTACCAAAGTTGTAAGTTTACGGATTGTGAAAGAAATTTGTGTGTTAGAACCAGTATAATTGGTAGTGCCAGAAATGGAGATTGTTGGTGAGTAAGATTGAATCGTAAGGATTGTACCATTTGAAATGGTTAATGTATACGCTCCACCACTGCCTTCAGTTACGCTAATGGAATGACCTCCAGTGATAGAGAAATCAGGTGTGGTTAGCCCAGTAATTCCAACGCCATCCCAATATAAGCTCTCAGGGTCGTCATATTGAACTGTCAGAGAGACGTTGACTTCATTTCCATAAGGATGCGTTCCTACAGGAGGAGCTACAAGAGCTGTAGCGAGTTCGCGGATGGTAAAGGAGGCCTGAGCGTCATCACTAGAATAAGAGGAGCCTTGAAGTAAGGTGATTAAAACATTATAGGGTTGAATGGTTAGGATTGTTCCATTTGCAATATTGATAACATAATCACCATTACCGATTTCTATAACTACAAAGGAATGCCCACCAGAAACCGTGAAGTCGGGCGTCGTAAGTCCAGTAAGGCCAAGACCGTTATACCATTGACTATCAAAGTCAACAACTTCAGCATGAACACTTATATTTACAGGATTACCATAAGGTAAGGTTCCTACGGGGCTCGCAGTGAATGAAACGGTCAATCTTCGAATGACAATCGTTGTATCAGCAGCGTCACCCACATATATTGCTCCAGCAGCAACGGAGATGGTGATGGGATAAGATTGGATAGTTAGAAGGGTTCCATTTTCAATTTCGAGGACATAATCACCGCCACCTTGTTCGTGTACCGTATAAGTATGACCGCCTGTAAGAGAAATTTCACCACTAGTGAGACCAGTTATTCCCAATCCATCCCAATAGAGGGAAGCACCATCGTTGATCGTAATATGAACAGTAAGGTTTATAACATTCCCATAAGGCTGAGCAGCGATCGGATCTACTGTAATAAGAGACTGAAGCAACCGAATTGTAAAGGATACTGCTGAACTAGATCCAGTATAATCTTGTGTATCAGCAAGCGTAATAGTAAGACCATATGATTGAATTGTTAGAATAGTAGAATTCTGAATTTCCAAAACATAATCCCCAGATCCCAGTTCAAATAGGAGGAAAGAATGCCCACCCGTTACAGAGAAATTGTTTGCGGGTAGTCCCGTAATACCACCTGAATAGTAAAGAGATGTAGGATCTGCGTAAGTTGCATGTACGGTAATATTCACTTCATTTCCATAGGGATGAGTTCCAATAGGATCGGCAGTTATAGAGGTAACTAGCTTGCGAATTGTGAAGGAAATATCTGTGGAATCCCCAGTGAAGTCAGCAGAATCGAGTAATGTAATAATATCGGAATAGGCTTGGATGGTTAAAACGGTATTGTTGTTGATAGATAAGATATAATTGCCACTTCCAGTCTCATAAAGCACAAAAGTATGACCACCGGTAATAGAAAAGTTGGCCGTTACCAGACCAGTTACTCCTTGTAAATTGTAGTATTTACTATCTGAATCAGAGTATCTGATAAGTAAGGAAACATTGACTTCATTTCCAAAGGGAATTTCACCAAGTGGTGAAGCTCCGATGGAGACGACTATTTTGCGTATATCAAAGGCTACATCTACATCATCCCCATTGTAAGTGGGCGTTGCAGCGATAGTAATAGTAACAATATAAGAAGTTATGGTTAGAACTGTTGTATTCAAGATTTCTATGATATAATCTCCGCCTGACTGGTCATGGACGTTAAAGGAATGTCCGCCCGAGATGCTGAAATTACTAGAGCTTATACCAGCGATACCAAGACCATCATAGTATAAGCTATCTGGATCAACATATGTCACATGAACTGTAATATTGACTTCATTACCATAAGGTACCGAGCCAACTGGATCAGCAGTGACAATAATGTTTAATTTTCGGACATTAAATGAACTCAAAGCGTTGGCAGAAGTGTGAGTTGAAGTACTTTGTAATGTAAGATTAACTGAATAAGATTGAATTGTAAGAATCGATGAATTTGCAATCTGGACAATGTAATTGCCACTCCCCAGGTCAATGACCTGATAGGTGTAAGCCCCAGCTAACACGAGAGTTGAGTCATTGAGCCCTGTAATACCCCGATTGTTATAGTAAGTGCTACCAAAATCGGTATATTTAACTAGGACTGAAATATTCACCGAATTACCGTAAGGTACATCAGATATTGGTGTAATGATTACCGAGGTAACTAATTTTCTAACTTCAAAGCCGAAATTCGCTGTGGCATTCGTATAAATCAAATTTACATGATAATTTGATGCCTGTAATGCTACTGTATAAGTATCTACCAGCAGCGAAGTATTGAAGATACGAAGGGTATATCGTCCCGCGCCTTGATTAGTAACAATATAATCAGTGCCATAGGAAAAGGTCAGTGATCCTTGAACTATTCCACTAATAGAGGTAATATTGAGCTGTGCTGTGGAGATAGCCTCTCCGTTTCTGTAGGAATCGCTTATATTGAGGAGGAAGTCAAGGTCAAGATGGTTACCATAGGGGATAGGTGCAGAAGGTGTGAAGCTCAAGATAGTATTCAATTGACGAGTTGTAACGTTGAAGATACTTGTTTGGTTATTATAATAGGGTTCTCCGAGCCATTGGATTACTGAAGTGAAGGTATAGGATCCGATCGTTGGTAATTTAGAAGTATTGATCTCCACATCATAATCTCCACTACCCGCATCACTAACCCAAGCAAATCCTGAAGAATTCCAGAGTTGCATGTAGGAGTCATATATATAGAAGCGAATATCACCCGTGACATTTGAAATCCCTGCACCAGCGCCGGCTTCAATATCGCGGTAGGTGAATGTAATTGATGAATTGGCCCCATAAGGTGCTTGTGTTGGTGGAGGATAAGAGAAGTCAGTACTACGAGCCCTAACAGGTAAAGAGAATGACATCCCAGTCCAATTCTGGAAGTATGGAGTACCACTCCACAGAACATCTACTGATACTGAGAAACCTTGTTCATTTATAGAGCCCCAGTAGGAATTATTAATCTCGATAATATATTGTCCATAATCGGAGCCTACATACAATGACCAATGGGTACTAAGGATGTTTGTTACATCGATAATTACATCGTCTAAATCTTGAAGATTCGAATCATTTATTGGACGATCATAAAAGACATCACGATAAGTGAGGGTTATATTAGTCAATTCGTTGTAACCTTTCGCAGCCGAGGGAGTGATTACTACTTGGCTATCTATAGGTCGCACACGTAAGTAAACATTGAGGGATCGTGGTGTATATGGAGCGCCCGTAGCATCCACACGAATTTGATGATATCCTGAGGCAGCTGGGGCTTTGAAGGTGGTATTAATATTAATTTGATATAATCCTGTATTATTATCGATGGTAACCACCTGATAATACGCTGGATTTACAGATGCTCCAGCATCCAAATCGTAGAGGGAAATAGAAGTACCATTAATACCGGACCCATCAGTCTTCTGGTAGGTTACATTGAAGGAACCAGTTTCGCCATACACGACTTCGAGGGGTTGAGTCACACCCATAACTGAAGATTGGGGCTCAATAATGAAGCTGATATTTAAATGCTGAGATTCAACTAGAACTCCCGCGCTGATGTTTAGACCTATAATGAATTTATCACCAATGGTCATCCCACTCGCATCAAGCAGAATTTGGTACCGCCCATCATCACCCATAGGATAGTTGCCTGTGTCACCTGAAGCGATCCAACTATTGTTAGTGTTAGACCAGCCATACACAGCGGTGACATTTGGATGGGTTGCATTGTACCAGACCCAGGTAAGAATAACATTCCCAACGGATTGATTTACTATTCCAATACCGCTCTCACTATCATAATATGAAATGGTAATATTTGTGAGACCATCAGTTATGAAGGATGCGGGAGCAAATGGTGAGGTAAACTGGGTAAAGCCCTGTCGAATCGCAAAGGTGACATTAAGAAGCTCACGAGTATCGTAGTTGGTTTTATTTGCTTTAATACGGAAATCATAACTCCCAAAAACATTGAGGAAGCTTGAACCCATCGTAACTTTGATTAGATACCATCCTTGCCCACGAGTGTTATCTCCGACTCCAAACGGCTCGACAGTATAATTCGTCCCTAAAACAAAATTTGTGAGCTGAACGTTGCTAGGATCTTCAATGTAAGTGATATTAATAGTTGCGCCATCAATAGGTAAGCTATTATCGATATCAGTATATTTCACCCAGACAGGTACGTACCCACCTTCTGTATAAGCCTGTGAGCCTGGGGGTTGATACTCTAATAGAGCTGTTACTGCGCGCACGTTAAAAGGTATTGTAATTGTTTGATTATAATATAGTATATTACTCATCCAGTTGATGAAGATTCGTGCGTAGTAGGTACCGATGAGACCCAAGGAGTTGGTGTCAATCGTGACATTATACCAACCATCACCATAGCTTACTACGTTTTCCATGGTAAAGAACCAATGGGTAACGCTGCCAACCTCAACCCAAGAGGAATCAAAGACCTGAAGAGTCATGCTAACATTGCCTGCATAATTTATTAATCCTGGGATCTGTGGATTAGTATTGTTATTAATTCCAACAGCGCTCGTCGAGTTATCAAGATCCTGATAGCGGAACTTTACAGTTGCATTTTGTTGGAAAGGAACAATGTCAGGAGTTTCGTAAAAGATATCGGTACTTCGGGTTTGTTTAATAATTGGAATTAAAGTAGAAGAGTTCTGAAAATCAAATTGGTAAATGGAGACATTCGCTTTGAAGCTGCCTACGAACCAAATTTCGGGATCGGTTGTATCGAGTGTTATTGTGAAGTAATCCCCGTTATCAACCCAATTGTAACCTAGACTTTGCGATTCGTTCAAGGTTATATCATAAACGGAGCTGATTTGCTGAGATCCATTATCGAGGTCCATAAAATAGACTACAATAGTCGTATTTTTACCCCAAGGTGATGGATCGACGATATCATAGGTAACTTGAGTCCTGTGGGGAATTATCGTAAATGTAACAATAACTGATCTATTCACATAATTCTGCTTGTAAATGGTAATATTAGTGATATACGTGCCGGAGGAAAGGGCAGCCGTATCTAATTCAACTTGATAGAGACCTCCACCAACTTCTACCCAATCACCTGAGAAGGAGTCACTTTCATTGACGGTGACAGATAAGGGCGCAGTGACCGGATTGGTATTTTGACTGCTCAAACTATCTTCAACTTTGTATGTTAAGTCGATGGTGATGTTGTAGCCCCAAGGAGTGGGGGAGGGCGCAACATACGTAAAGCTTGTTGAGATTGCGCGAACATTGAAGATCGAAGTAGTTAAGGCGGAATCACGATTTGCTACATTGCTTGCGGTAATTGAGAGAGAATATTGAGTCAATAATGTGAGCCGCGATTTAGATAGCGCTAGGATATAGACACCATTCCCCAAATCATATGTCACATAATCGGTCGAATAAGTCCACCCCGTAATATTAACATCTGCACCTGTAATTCCATTAGTATGATAATGAATGCTCGTTGGATCATTTACTGTATAATAAACGGTGACATTGACATCTTCATCATAAGGTTGATCAGGCACAAGATCAGCATTCAATTGTGTGATGAGATTGCGAATGTTAAAATCAACATTAACATTACTTGACTGATATGCAACTGCTGCACTAAGGGTGATTTGTACCGAGTAGGCTTGAACAGTTAACAGAGTTCCATTGTCAATAACAACCGTGTAATCACCATTGCCGACTTCATAAACTGTGATACTGTGTCCTCCGCTAATTGAGAAGTCACCGGTTGTTAATCCAGTAATACCCATTCCGTGATACCATTGGGAGGCGGGATCACTGTATTCAACAGTGATGCTGATATTAACTTCATTACCATAGGGTTGCGGTACTGGGGGCGTGGCAGATATCGATGTGGTTAGTTGGCGAATTTGGAAGGAAACTTGGGTGCTAGATCCTGTGTAATTAGTACCTGCATTTATTGATACGGTTGGAGAATACGACTGAATTGTGATGATTGTCCCATTTGCGATAATCATCGTATAATCTCCCGCACCTGCACCCGCAGTCACAGTAATCACATGACCACCAGTGATAGAAAAGTCGGGAGTTGTCAATCCCGCGATCCCATCCCCATCATAGAAGAGACTTTCAGGGTCATTGAAGGTTACAGAGAGGGATACATTAACTTCATTACCATATGGATGCGTACCTACTGGTTGTGCGATAATAGAAGTAGCAAGAGAACGAATATCGAAAGAAGTTTGGACGGAATCACCTGTGTAATTTGCACCAGCATTAAGAGTGATTGTTATCACATAGGATTGAATGGTTAAGATTGTTCCATTCAAAATTGTGAGAGTATAATCACCATTGCCGACTTCACTGACCGTGAAGGAATGACCGCCTGAAACTTGGAAGTTTGCAACGGTTAACCCGGTTATTCCGATTCCATCATAGAATTGACTATTACCATCTGAATATATTACATTAATCGAGATATCTACTGGATTACCGACTGGTTTGCTGCCTGCAGGTGTAGCAGTAAGAGAGGTACTTATCTCTCTGATAGTGATCGTGGTATCTGCGGACGCAGCACTGATGGTTTGGCTTGTTGCCATGTCAATTGTGATTGGATAGGAAGTTATTGTGAACAAGGTCGAGTTCGAAATAGTGAAGACATATTCACCGGCAGTCGCTTGTTCCTCGATAGTGAATGAGTGCGCTCCCGAAATCGTAAAGTTAGCATCCACTAAACCCGTAATCCCTAAGCCATCCCAATACAAGGAGGCGGGGTCATTGACAACAGCGTTCACGGTTAAGTTGACGTTATTACCATAGGGTTGTGAGCCGATCGGGCTGATAGTAAGCGATGCCGAGAGCTTGCGAACTTGGAAGGAGACATCTACATTATCCCCATTGTAAGTTGCAGTATCGATAATTGTTATCGTGATTACATAAGTCTGGATGGTGATGACGGTTGTATTAATGATTTCAAGGACATAATCACCGTTTCCTAGCTCATGAAGGTTGAAATCGTGAGGTACCGTCATATTGAAGTCGCCTTTCACGAGTCCCGTTACCCCTATTCCATCCCAGAAGAGAGAAGAAGGATCGTTATAGGTGAAATGGACTGTCACATTGACTTCATTCCCAGTTGGCGCGGATCCCACAGGATCGGCGATGAGCAATGTCTGTAATTTCCGCACGGTGAAGCTTACATTGGTATAATCACCAGTGTATGTAGCAGCAGAGGCAAACTGGATACCAACATCAAACGTAGTAATAGAAAGGAGGGTACCATTAAGGAGAGTCACGACGTAGTCGCCTCCAGAAAGTTCCGACACAATGTAGCTGTGTCCGCCAGAAATAGTGATTTCAGTAGCCGTGAGGCCGGCAATTCCTTGACCATCATAAACATAGCTATCGGGATCGTCATAGGTGATGGAAATTGAGATGTTAACTTCATTGCCGTAAGGTACGGTTCCGACTGCTTGAGCGGATATAGCCCCTTGGAGTTTTCGGACGGTCACATCGATCGCACGGTTCGTGGCTTGATAATCACTCAATCCACTAGCGGTTACGGTAAATGAGTATGTAGTAATAGAACTTAGGGTAGCACTAAAGATTTGAATAATATAATCGCCAGCCGATGCACCAGCAAATACATTATAATCGACTCCAGGTGTATAGCCACTTAGTCCAATTGTGGCACCACCAATACCATTCCCATCATAGATACTTTCGGAATCACTCACGGTGTAATATACAGATAGGTTCAGATAGTTTCCGTAGGGGATTTGTCCAGGCGGATCGTAGTTTAACGTCGTCCCAATGGTCCGCACGGTCAATCGAATAAGCACACTTTCATTCGAATAATAGGGTACACCAGTCCAAGTGACATCAATATCAATGTAATAATTAGCTGGGGTAGTAAAAATGGGGGCACTTGTATCGATCTCTAAATTATAGACACCAGCACCCATATCATAACTAGTCCAATACCCAGAGAGTGACGCATTAACGGAGATGTAAAGCTGAGATGTGCTATTGAGAAGTGCACTCCCGTTCACTCCATCCAGTAAAGTAACGGTAATATTAATCAATGATTCAATCGGGACAGCTGCTGGGGGATCATAGGTTAAATCAGTGATCCTCTCGTTAATCCGGATCTTGATGAGGATTTGAGCAGACTGGAAATTCGCACGAGTTGCTGTGACATTCAAGAAGTAGTCCCCAAGTGCTAAGTTAGTTCTGAAAGTGACATTATAGGTTCCACCACCCATAGATGTAACCGTTGCACCAGTCCAATTACTAATTACAGTTCCAGTAATATCAATCCCAGCATCTTCATCACGGTATGTGACAAAAACGGAGGTATACTCGTTGTAATACTCAGAGACGAGTGGGAATTGTGGTGAAGACATAGAGGTGGCGCGGGCGCGCACTTTAACGAGGAGAGAGAGTTGCTGTGCCGTATATCCGGCTTTATTAGCAGTAATATTAAGAAGATAATTTCCAATGGCCTTCTCGGAGGTATTAAGCTCAATCTCATATCGTCCATTGCTGATGAAGGTGATGGAATAATCCACCCCCGGAGAGCCACTCCAATTGGCAGTTATTTCACTGTAAGAGACACAGTTATTGATACCGCCTCCATCGAACTGGCGTGTATAATCGACCTCAATAGTTACATTATTTCTCCACGCGACTTCAACAGCTGGAGATTGAGGTGAGGTAAGGTAGGTTTCGTAGCCTAGTTCAACGGTAATTATAGTTTGATCACTATCGTAAGCGAATTTGGAAGCGTTGACAACCATATAATATGTCCCCGCAGATAAAGCGGAAGTATCAAGCTCAGCTTCATAATAACTGGTTAGAAAAGTAAACGTAACTGGACCACCACTCCAATTTCCAACAATGGTGGCTTCTCGGATCGTGGCATTTATTTCTGTGTCAATGTAATCAATTCGAGGATATAAATTATCACCGACTAACCCGAAGATATAATCATAGCCAGTACGTGGAATAACGGATGCACCATGAGTTACGACGAACCAGCTATCTAGACGCCCTGCTTCAATAGCCCCAAGCCCGGTGGTGTCATTCCAGCGAACAATCACAGAATAATTACCCGCAACGGCATTTGCGCCCGTTGAAGGAATTGTGAGTTGGGAGAAAGTAACAACTCCAGACGCGGCAGGGGCGGTGTATTCAGAAAGCCAAAGAGTCCCGTTCGGGAAATAAATTTCGAGATATGCGTTAGTACTTGTCACACCAGCCGGAGCTGTATCGGTTCCATCTAAAATATCAGCCTGAATTCGGGTGGTGTTAGTAACGCGGAAGCTCTGACTATTTTGCCAAGTACCATCTAAGATTTGGGGTCGTACTGCATCCACGTAGTTGTGAGAAGTGGCAGTGATCTTGTACCAACCCGGCACATCGTTATATGCAGCATTCGTGACATTAATGAGGGTGGAACTGATGGCACAGCTCGCTGTAACATCAATCTCGTAAGGATTAAGAACTGTGATATTTGTCCAGTCGGACGGTTTGGTAATTTCAAAGCGGTAATTATAATAACCCGAAGGCGCTAAGCCGAAGACGTAGAAATCCCAATTTACATCCGTTCCGCTCTCCACCTCGAAATGGGTTCCGTTTGCGATCTGGGAGTACGTATATTTGGTTCCTTGGACAGACCGAGCATAAAGATCCAGATCTGCATCAAAATATGTTGTAGCCGAACCTGTCATCGAAAAGGGAACGTTAACCGGTGCAGAAGGAGATCCACTCCAAGTACTGGAATAACCTACATCACCTGTTCCGTAGGCGCCGATTGGTGAAACTACGTTCCCATCCATTTGTAAGCTATTGGTAGTAGGATTGACCTCCGCTTGGATATCCAGGACAATGTTATCTATAAAAACACCGAACTTGTAATTCAAGGCTGCATCATCCGTGGAACTCCAGATGACGTTAGTGCCTTGGTATAACTGGAAAACGACATCTATCCCATCACCAGTATTGAAAAGGGCACCGGGGATTGAAAAGGAAGCTGAAGTTTGTGTGTTGTTTGTCTGAGGGTTAGGTGCAAGGAAGATATTATTATCATATAACCGTACTCCTTCCACATAAACACGTAATTTTACTCCACCCAGATCGGTGTTTTGTGAGTAGACTGTCGGGGGATTGATGGTTCCCCAGAAGGTCGCAAAATCAAATGAAAGATCCGCACTTAATACGGTCCCTCGTGGAAAGGAGGCAATGGTTTGGGAGATATTTACATGATCACCTAATTCAGTTCGGACATAATAGTGCCAAGCAACGTGGTTGTTCCAATGATCGAGTTCTTCTGTTTGATTTTCCCATTGGTGAGACAACATCATATAAGCTTGTCCTCCAACTTCCCCCGAGTCGGCCTCATCAACGGTATTGGGTGTTAGACCACCTATTCCATCGTCTTGATCATACTCAGCCTCAGTCCAACCCGTTATGCCACTACTAAAATCGCCGTTTGTGAGGTAGTCGGCAAAATCTGAAATCTCGAAGAGATTATTATAAACCTGATATCCATCCCAGTTGGTCGGTAGAGTGGCATAAATTGTACCAGGCGTTTGATTTTCTTGATCGTAGAATTGACCAATTCCATAATGAGTGACAGAAAGCGGTTGACCTACCTCAGTTAGTTCTAGGTTAGCCTCAGGGTAACTTGGCCCCTCAGGAGGATTGTTTGATGAGTTGGAATTATAATTTTCCATAGGCAATAACAAAATTATTCCAGAAAACGTGATGGCAAAGAGTAATGCCATTAAAACAAATCTTCTTTTCTTAATCATATTAACCACTCCTATGATAGAGGGGTGTCGCTATTTTTGTCGGCACCAAATAACTCTCTGGGAGATGTTCTAACTTCTTTATTAAATAGTCACCCAACATCTATGAGAATTACATGCTTGCAATTATGTTAGCGTTTAAGAAGAATGTTGGAGACATATTTTAAGTGAAGATATACAAGTGTTGAATTTTCTATTAGTAAGAAGATTATATATATCTTTTCAAAATAGCGATAGGTTCAGGATTTGTGAGATAGATAGTATATAAATGAAAATTGGATGTGGTTAAAATAAGAGTTCTGTATTTCCATCTCAATATTGCCAGAATTAATTACTATGAGTTAGATCAGTACCCAGCTTTAAGTGATATTCGTGCTAGTTGATTTACTTTGATTTGGGGGTATTTTCATGCTTGAAGAGATTCAAAACTTTCCTTAAATGAGTCTAAGAAGAGTTTTACTTTTTTCTTCCTCTGAGGTGCTGAAAGTACACCTACTAATTGCTCTTGGGTGTTTAGAAGTTTTCTTAAATGAGAAAGAGATTGAATTTACTTTTGAGATTTAGTCAAAGTTTTTCTATTTATAGGTTTATATGAAGTCTTCAAATTTGTTTTAATCCTACCCGTTTTAAAGAGGATATAGAGCAAAACAACCCCCCCCAACAACCCAGCATATCCCCAGATAAATAAATCAGGGGGGATCACGCTCGTTCGAATACTAGAAATATATAGGGAATAGGTAACATTTGGACCCGTTTGGGTGGCATTATAAAAAATAGCAGTTAGTGCGTAGGGTTGTTGTGTAGGGACATGTGGAATCGGTACTTGAACCTCTTCTGAACCATTAATATCAGTGTAATTAAGGCCTCTATTGTTAAATAAGGTAAAGGGAAGTGAGATATTATACCCTATTAAAACATATGAAGTGGTACTTATTTCTAGGAAAACTTTGGAACTGGGAACTGTATTATTCGAGAGGTCATATAAATAAATTTGGATGGTGAGAGTTTGATCCCACGTTAAGTAGCGACTACTCACTCTAATGGTCAAGTTAATTCCTTGATTTTGAACAGACTCCTGATAGGGACCATTGGAAGTTGTTTCTATACTTGAATTTGGTTGTATGTAGAAAATTGAGCTAATAACTAGAATGACGATAGTCAATACAATTTGTTTACCTTGTTTTCTTTTCATCAAGTAAACCTCAATTTATTACATAAACCCTGAAATTATAATTTTCAAAGATAGGAGAGTAATTACCCTCAATATTTATTTGCCGAGAGTCATCCGCAGAGGTGCGTTGAAACGCTTCCCAAATATACGATGGAGATTTATAGATGACAAATAACGAATTATTCTCATAATTCCAATCAGAGATTAGATTAGTGTAATTTCGAACCCAGAAATAATAGATATAGCTGAAACGTGGATGGTCGTCATCAATAAATACTGTATGAGTAGGATAATTCCGGATTACACCCATAAGATCGTCATAACCATATCGCGAGATCCAGAGATATCCGAGATTGGAGTAATAATAGGCGGGGTTTTCAACTTGATGGGTTGCGTCACGGTCTTTAGTGCCTATTTCATCCGAATGATCAAATGCGACAGTTGTCACAGAATAGAAGAAGGAGACTCCTACAACAACAACTAAGGTTCCATAAATAATCCATTTCCGTGAATTATAAATGTATTTTAAGACTCTTGTTTTAATCTTCTTATCTATATTGCTTAGGAGTTTGGTAATATGAGAACTAAGGATAATAAGAGGGAAAATAATAGGGGATAAGGTTATTATCTGAAACCCCCGGGAAGTAAAAATGAGGAGATAGATTATTACGAAAGAGATTAGAGCTAAATTGAAAAATAAATGTTCCTTTTTATCAAAAAGGGATAGGACAGCACAGAACACTAGGAAGATAAATAATACAATGCCGAAGATATTTACCAAACCCGACATTTGAAAGGAGAAATAATTTAGAATACCAGGTCCTGTTCCATAGATCGGAATTTCCACAGAACCCACCGCTTCTGTCATTGGATCTGCGAGACCTAATACTCGGCTCCAAAAGGTATCCATATAACCTAGTTCAATATATGAAACAATGTTGGTGATGATGATGGGGAGGTAAAGGATTAAAACTATTAGCGCGAAACTAGTAAATTTTTTCAGGAGTAATTTAAATTGATCCATATCAAATCTCAAATATCGAATAGCAAGATAAACCATTATCGCTGGAATGAGAACAAGTGCTGAAAATTTAACAAGGAGACTTATTCCAACGAAAAATCCAGTTAAACCCCAACGTTCCTTGTAAGCAAAATAGAATGTAATTCCGACTAACAAAATAAATAATGCCTCTTGGTAGAATACCAAGCTCATAACAACTGCAAATGTACAAACCGCGAAAATTAAGGTCGAAATGTAAGCAGAACGTTTATCATAAATATTTTTTACGATCCCATAGCAGAAAATTACCGCAAGGATGCCGATAAACGCCGATTGGAATTTAACCATCCAATCTTCCATAAAAATCCATCCAGAAGGATTCAAAAGATTGATATTTATATTTGCTTGAAGATGAAATATAGGAGGATGATGACCTGCTAAAAATTGGATTGGGGGAGAAGGTAATCCCATAACTTGATCTGGTTGAAGTACGGGGTAAGTAACTGCAGAGAAAATGGTATCATCAGTAGCAAAATCTGAGTAATTAAGGAAAGTAAATCGGAGGACCATCGCAATAATAATAATTAAAAGGAGAAATCGATTTTCTTTAACTAAGTTTTTAACCTTCGTGAGGCTATTTTTAAATTCAATCTGCTTTGAATTACATAGATCTCTTCTTTTGAAGTACAGGATACCAATAATAATCCATAGCACAACAACCATTTCAATAACAAATTGGTGAAAAGTAGGTGTAATTCCCAGATAAAAATTAGTGAAATATTGAAAATAATATGTGAGAAGCATTATTAAGGAACTCATTCCAAATGAAAGGAAAACACGTTCCCAAGAATTAAGATTTGAGATAAAAAAGCTTAGAGGATAACCTAACAGAAAAAAGAATAATGGTATTGTCAAAATCCGGATGGGCCAGAAATTTACAAAAAAGATAATCAATATAGATATAATGGAGTACAAAATTATAAGCCAAAAAACATTAATAGTGTAATTTTTGTTATTATTCCCATCCAATGATTCTTCAACTCAAACTTTTTACCTTAAATTATTATTACTAATTTTAAGGATAAAATTTTTGGCATAACTATTTAGAATTAGAACAGTGTATCAGACGAATTGAAGGATTTGGTTGAACTGGATAGAGTTGTTTTAATAAGGCCACTATTCCCAAAATACTTACAGCCAAATCCACCCATAGGTTTAGGTTATCTAGCCACTATATTAGAACAGAATGATTTTAAAGTACATATAATTGATTGTAGTTTGCTTAAAATTTCATATAAAAAAGTATTAGAATATATGGCAAAAATAAAGCCGATATTCATAGGGATAACCGCTTATTCTTCACATTATGATCAAATGAAAAAATTATCACATTTAATAAAAAAAGCAGATAACTTAAGACATATTCCGTTAGTCTTAGGAGGAGCTCATGTTACATTTTTACCCGAAGAGAGTATTAGGGAATGCAACGCTGATTTCGTTGTAATTGGAGAGGGGGAATTAACTATTGTAGAATTAGCAGCTGCAATAAAAAACAACACTTCTCGACATGATATCAAAGGAATTGCCTTTAAGGAAAATGATAAAATAATTATCAATAAGGCACGAGAATTAATTGAAGATATAGATGAAATACCTTTTCCCGCATGGAATTTAATCCCCCCTAACGCTTATCCACAGGATCCACATGGTCATGAGTATCTCCGCACACCCTATGCACCTATTTTTACAACGCGTGGTTGTCCTTACAAATGTAAGTATTGTGCATCGACTAATTTTTGGGGAAATAAATTCCGACGGAGGAGCCCGAAAAATGTAGTTGATGAAATTGAACTGCTAATGAATAAATATGGAGTTCGAGAGATTCATATCTGGGACGATAATTTTACATTAATTAGAAAACATGTCATAGGAATATGTGATGAAATAATAAAAAGGAGTTTGGACTTAAAACTGAAGTGTCCTAATGGGATTCGGATTGATTCATTAGATGCAATGGTTTTAGATAAAATGAAGAAAGCTGGCTTTTATTACTTAGTCCTAGCTGTTGAATCGGGATCTCAAAGGATTTTAAATTCAGTGAATAAAAAATTAGATCTTAGAAAAGTGCCTGAAATTGTAAAGCTTGTAAAAAGATTTGGATTTGTAACAAGGGGATTCTTCATCTTAGGACTGCCCACAGAAACTGTAAATTCACTTTATGAGACGATTAATTATGCAAAGAATTTAGGTTTAGATTTTGCAGCCTTTTTCGTTGCAGTACCGCTACCAGGTTCTAAAATATTCTACGAATGGAAAAAAAATATTAAGGTTAAAAATTTTCGATGGGAGGGAATGGATTTCGGTGTAAAAAAGGAAAATTTGCCAAGTCAAAATTTATCAGCTATAAGTGCAAAAGACTTGTTAAAATTCAGAAATTTAGCATATATGACATTTTTCTTTAGATTTAAAACAATCTACGTGCTCCTCTCGCACTTGAGACTGTTCTTTCATTGGACAATCAATGTAAGCAGGAATTTATTTAGGCGTTTCACTAATCGAAAAATTTAACTAATATTCGGGAGTATCAGCGTTGAAAGTAACTTTAATTTTTCCAAATAGAAATTTGGGACGTAAAAAGAACCTTGATGCGGTTACTCCACCTTTAGGCTTGGCATATCTTGCAGCAGTTTTAGAAAAAAGTGCATTTGAAGTTGAAGTTATTGATGCATTTGCAGAAAATATCTCATTTAATGAATTAAAAAAGAGGTTATCTCAAACAAAATCCCAAGTGGTTGGAATAACAACCAATGTAGATATTATATTTCACGCGCTTTGGACAGCAAAAATCGTAAAGGAATTATTACCCAAAACAATTATTGTGTTAGGGGGACCGTATGCTACAGTTACATACGAGTCTATATTGAAATATAAATTTGTAGACTATGTCGTGTTGGGTGAAGGAGAATACACTTTTAATGAGCTCTTAACAAAAATTCAAGAGAATTTACCAGTAGAATCGGTAAGGGGGATTGCGTTTAGAAATAAGAATCAAATTATGAGAACTCAAGACCACCTTTTCATCGAAGATTTGGACCAATTGCCATTTCCAGCATGGCATTTCTTTCCAGATCTTAGTAAATATAAATATTTTACATTAACTGCTCGCGGAGTTCCAATTATAACATCTCGTGGATGTCCCAATAGGTGTATATTTTGTACCAAATGTGTACATGGTTATAGGATAAGATATCGAAGTCCTGAAAATGTTTTCAACGAAATGAAGTATTGTATTGAGAAGTATAATGCCACAGAATTTGGGATTGTTGATGATCATTTTGGTTCTAATCCTCAGAGAGTCAAAAAGCTATGTAACTTGATTATGAATTCTCAACTAAAAATAAAATTCTTTTTAGCAAACGGTATTCGTGCTGATGTAATCAGCCGGGATTTATTAGATAAATTAAAAAGAGCGGGTTGTTGGTTTGTTGGAATGGGAATTGAATCAGGAAATCAAGAGGTTTTGAATAAAATCAGAAAAAACGTTACCCTGGACCAAATAACGGAAAGTATCGAAATTTGTAAGGAATTTAAAATGTTAGTCACAGGATATTTTGTTATCGGACTACCTTATGATAATAACAATACGATAAATGACACAATTAAGTTTGCGAAACATAGTAAATTAGATTTAGCTATCTTCAACAAGGCAATTCCCGTACCCGGAACGGAAATGTTCAATTTGATTGAAAAACACGGGAAATTTACATTCCCTTTGGAAGAAAGATTTTTAATTGGAATGAATACGCATTACGAAGGTCCTTTCTTTGAAATCTGGGATTTGAAAAGAGAGGATGTAATTAAAGGTCACAAACGAGCGTATCGCGAATTTTACTTTCGCCCACGCAAATTAATTTCCTTATTGACAAAGATTCATTCAAGACGCCAACTAAAATACATCTTAACTTATTTTAAAAACGTATTTTTAAGGTAATTATCGGGAAAAATAGAATTAGAAAAGCTCAAATTTAGAGATAGTATTTATCTTAAGTGGAGACACAGCATGGATATTTCCTTTATATTTCCACCTTTAGAAAAAGATGACAGTTACCATCCGTTTTTTCCTAAAACGACTTTTCCCCCGTTGGGTATTGCATCAATAGCGGCAGTTTTAGAAGAGTCTGGGTATAAAGTAAATATCTATGATTGCGAAGTGACTGGATTCTCTTATAATAATCTAATTCAATTAATTAGACGCAAGAAACCAAAAATAATTGGAGTTTCAACCCTGACAGTCATGATTCATCGAAGCTTAAAGGCGGCTCGAATCCTCAAATCTACATTTCCAGATATACCAATTGTTTTTGGAGGTCCCCATGCGACAATTTTTCCCGAAATAACTTTAAAAGAGAAAAATTTTGTTGATTTCGTAGTAATTGGTGAGGGGGAATACACAACACTAGAATTACTTCAAGAACTTGAAAAGAGTAATCCAAATTTTTCAAAAATTAGAGGAATAGGATATAAAGAGAATGGTCGAGTAAATTTTAATGAACGAAGGCCATATATTAAAAATATTGATGAATTACCCCTTCCAGCAAGACATTTACTACCAATTGAACTATATGAACCGAGTAAAAGGGTCGTAAAAAAACCCCCTGCTACTCATGCAGTTGTTTCAAGGGGGTGTCCTTTTCGATGTACATTTTGTTCCAAAGCAATTTGGGGGCAAACAGTTCGTGAAAGAAGTCCAGAGAAAGTCCTTGAAGAATTGATCTATCTAAAAGAAAAATACAAGATTAATGATGTTATTTTTGCAGATGACACATTCACAATAAATAAAAAACGAGTGTTAAGAATTTGTGAGTTAATCAGAGAGAATAAATTGGATATGTATTGGAGTTGTTTAACAAGAGCAGATAAAATTGATAAAGAACTTTTAGTCAAAATGCGTGATAATGGTTGCCATCAGATTGCTTATGGCGTTGAATCAGGAAACCAAGAAATTTTAGATATAATGAAAAAAGATATTACTTTAAACCAAATAAGATATGCGTTCAATCTTACTCATAAAGTTGGTATAGAAACAAGAGGATTTTTTATGTTTGGACTACCTGGTGAAACAAGAGAAAGATCAGCTAAAACCCTAAATTTCATAAAAGAATTAGATCCAGATTATGCCAATATATACATTTATTCACCCTATCCTGGGACTGAACTGTTTGAAATTGCACAGGAAATGGGAACAATTAAAAATTTTAATTGGTCTCAATTTGATAAATTTTCACCGATTTATACTCCGAAGGGAAGAACTCGAGAAGAAATTTTACAAACTTACAAGCTAGCGTTCAGACAATTTTATCTAACCCCTCACTATATTAAAAAACGAATAAAGAAAATCCGAAATCTTTACGACTTTCAAAAAAACTTTACCTTAGCCTACCAATTAATAAGAGGGCTTTTAAAAACGAGATTAAAGTCAAATTGAAAACTATGTTTCTAATATTCCAATAATTATATTATAGAAACCAAATCGACTTTTTTTCGTATTTAACTTTTTCAGGAATGGGGTTAAAAAATAGGGCGTTCTGTTTGGAGAAATCAAACCCGTTGAAAAAGCATCCAAAATTGAAATGTTTTCTTGTGAGACTTTTGTCTTTAAATTCTTCATTGTAAGAATTTTATCTTCATATTCTTCTCGTTTTAATTTTGAGAAGAGATTCATAATCATATTTTGCCTGTTTGCCTCGATAATGATGATAAACTTTTTAGAAACTCGTTTCATTTCTTGAATTGATGTTGTGATATTCTTGACATGGTGTAGTAAATTTGAACTAAATACAAAATCGAAAGAGCAATCCTTGAATGGTAGAGACATGGAATCAGCTTTGAGAAGTGATATATCATAGTTTCTTATTAACGATAACATTAAACTGCTGAAATCTACTCCGATTACATTTCTAAATCTTCGAAATAAGGGAACGGTGAAAAAACCATTACCGCACCCAACATCCAAAATAAAATTATAAGATTTATACTCAATTTTTTGAAAAATTAAATTGAGTATAGAATGTGAATACAGTTCAACAACAGGATGAGATGCAGATCTACGTTTTTTAAGGGCGGGACGCTCCCAGAATCCTTTTTGCATTATCTAAACCATTTCTGTGTAAATATTTGCTTTGACACACCGATTATTAATAAATATATTAATTAAGGTTAATTAAATTAGTTTGCTAGGTTCTTCTATAGTTATTTGTAATTACATTTTGAGGTCAATAAATTAGACCTAAATATGCAGATAACGAATTATTTTCCTCTTTTAGAGAACATTTGCTTCACCACTTCACTTCGAAGTATGACCAGGAGACCCCGAATATTATTTTTTATTTCTAATAAAGTAGGATTTTCGATTAATCTCTTCAATCTCTTAAGAAAATATTTAGGTCTCAAATAAAACTCTCTGTAAGCTTTAATAATATAATTTTGCAAGATTTCGCTTTTTATCTGATTTTTTAAGATAGGAGCTGAATCCAACCCATATAATTGCCAATCTGTATGAATTAGATCGTTATTTTCCATGGCGTCATTAAAAATTTTAGTTCCCGGAAAGGGTTTGGTAACACTAAAAGTAACATAGTCCGGAGAGAGAATTTTTGCAAATTCAATTGTTTTTTCAACTTCCTCGGCAGTTTCAGAAGGTTGACCGAGCATAAAACTGACTTTAGAGGATAAACCCACTTCTGATGTCATTCTAATAGTGCTATACGCTTGTTTTAAATTAATTCGCTTGTTGATTAGTTTAAGAACTCGCTTTGTACCAGATTCAACCCCGTATTTCACATGATAACATCCTGCTCTTTTCATAATCCTTAAAAGTTCTTTGTCTATTGTGTCCACGCGACTGTAACAGTTCCAAGTAATATCTAATCGTTCTTTTAAAATGGAGCGGCAGAAAGAAATCATCCGTTTTCGTGGGACAGTTAGACATTCATCATAAAATTTGAAATCTCGGATTTTATATCGATTTATACATTCCTTCAACTCTTCTACTACATTCTCTGCACTACGATAGCGATAACTAATTCCATATACACTTTTTGAACAGAAAGTACAATTATATGGGCAACCTCTAGATGTTGAAACGCCAGTAGTTGGTAATCTTTTATAATTCTCCATGAGAGGGCGGTATTCGTAGATTTTTATTTTGTGTCTAGCGGGAAAGGGAAGGGTATCTAAGTTTTCAATCAATGATTGTGGAGAATTTTTTTTGATTTGCCCGCTCTTTTCCCGATAACAAACCCCTTTTATTGATGATAAATCAGCATCTGATTCTAGAGAGGAAATGATATTAAGCATGGGAATTTCACCCTCTCCAAAAACAGAAATATCAAAACTCTGAAATTCATTTAATGTTTCAATAGGAAGGGCAGATGCATGTAATCCTCCAATCACAATAGGATTGGTGGAGGATTTCTTAATTAGTTCTGCAATTTTATGAGCGTTGCAAATTTCTACGGTAAATGCGGTGAGACCAAAAAGTTCAGGTTGAAATCTCTTTATTTTATTATTAAGATCCTTAACGGGGTTAGGGGATAACATTAGATCTATAATTTCTACTTCCTGACCCTTTTCTTCTAAGTATGCAGCGATGTAGGCAAGCCCTAAAGGAACTTCGCTGCTGATTAACTTTCCCAGCGTATTATGTACAGGCGGAGGGCGGATCAGAAGTGTTTTCACTTTTTCTTACCAACTTTGTTAATTCTTCGTTCAAAAAATCATCTAGCTTATTATTCTCTTCACGTTTTTTATGAATGAATTTTGTTAATTCCCTCACATCTTCGTAATATGCGGTTAGAGCTGTTAATCCTACAAGATCCGGTTTATACTTCTTAATTAAATCAAAAACTTCTTCATTAGAAAGGTTTCGCACCTTGCAATCAATTATTATAACCTTATGATTATGTTTTTCAAGGAAGGAAGCTAGATACCCTAAACCAATAGGTGGATTAGGCTGAAGGGTTCTTGTGAAGTTTGGGCGTATTAAAAATACAGTTCCCACAGACTTATCTCCTTATTTTTATAACTAGAATAGGAAAAATTAATTTAAATTATTTATGCATAATGGGAACTGATAAAACAAAAGGGACAACTGATAGATGCAGATTGGAAACATTTATCTCGCTGGGATCCGAACTACATACCAACCAATCGAACTGTTAAGGAAATAAGACGAACCTTTAAATCAGCGTATAGGTTATTTTATCTACATCCTAGTTACATCTTAAACCGCTTAAAATCAATTAAAAACTATTAAACACCTAAAAAAAAATCGAAATTATTGTTTCAATATTCAAGGGGAATGGCCGTTTAAATGAATAAAAATGATTGGAAACTTGCTCAGATTAAAGATTTCGATACGAAATGGTATTTCAAGAAAAATAGATTTGCGCTTACGAATAGAGCAGATATTGTTGAGCACGTATTATCCTTAGCTTCCCCCAAACATGTTTTAGATATTGGAACTGCTGATGGGGAGATTCCACTTGAATTAGTTACTACTGGTAAGTTTGATGCAGTTTTTGTTGGCATTGATCTTTCCATTAGTCTAATTAAAATTGCTGTAAAAACTGCCAAGAAGAAAAATCTCTCTGAAACTACTCAATTTTTGGTGGCAGATTTGGAATATCTTCCATTTCGAGAGGAAGAATTCGATTTTGTTGTTTGTACCGCCGTTCTAGAACATGTTATTGATATACACACCGCCGTTCGGGGGATGAGTAGGGTTTGTGAATTAAGCAAATTGATTCTAATAACTCTTCCAAATATTATGTTCCAAAAAATATTTCATCTCCTCGCAATTTTACACTTACGATATAAGGATTCAGTATATCATTCAAACCGGGCATTAGAAGATTTAGAAAAGGTTATGAAAAAGTACAATTTGTTACCAATTTATCGTTTGAATTTCGTTTTACCTCTTCCAAGATCCTTTAAATTTATGGAAAAGTTTATCAGATATTTCAAAATTAAGAAAATTCATTTATTCTTGAACCAGTTGCTTATTTGTAAAAAACAATCAAAGATTTGAAAAATGTGAAAGGATTTATATATTAAAAAACTTGTCTGACGCCAACTATTGATTCATATTCCGAGTTTGTTGAAAAGCATGAGTCGAATCCTATTAATTAATCCAAAATTTCAAAAGATTATATATTCGCCATTACCAGATCGTATTGAACGGGCGAGGGGAAGATATCCCCCATTAGGATTAGCATATTTGGCAGCTGGATTAATGAAAAAGAACTTTTCTACTCAGATTTTTGATGCGGATTTAGCTGACGGCGGCTTTCTTGGATTAATATCAAAATTAAAAAAATTCAAGCCGGATACAGTAGGGATAACAACAACTTCATTTACCTTTCTACAAGCGAAAATAACTGCTAGAATAGTGAGAAAAATCTTACCCGAAGCAATGATACTGATTGGAGGGCCTCATGTTAGTATCTATCCAAAAGAAGTTCTAACCAATAAAGAATTTGATATAGCAGTTACAGGCGAGGGTGAGTTTACTATAATTGAATTAGTAGAAAAGCGAGAAGCGAATATGGGTATCGAATCGGTAAAAGGGATTGCATATCGTAAAAATGGAAAGATATATCAAACTGAAAATCGCCCACTTATCGAAAATCTTGATGATTTACCATTTCCAGCTAGGTCCCTCTTGCCTAATGAGAAGTATTTCTACCCTTTTGGGAAAAGAAACCCATTTACTACATTAATGAGTAGTCGGGGATGTCCATTCAACTGTATCTTTTGCTTGCGGGCAAGTGGAATACATTTTGGTAGAAAATATCGTGCAAGAAGTCCTCTAAATATCATTCAAGAGATTGAACAAGTAATAAATAAGTTTAATATTCGAGAGATTTTCTTTTACGATGATATTTTTACTTTAAACCAGTCACGAATAGAAATACTATGTAGAGAATTAATTAAACGTCAAATTGATATTTCATGGAATTGCAGAACCCGTGTTGACTGCGTATCACCCAAACTTCTCAAATTTATGAAGCGGGCGGGATGTGAACGAATCCACTATGGGATTGAGTCAGGTGATCCTCGTATCTTAAAGAAAATTAGAAAAAAGATCTCAACAACTCAGATTGAAAAAGCCTTTTCCTGGACGAAAATGAATGAGATAGAAGCTTTCGCATATATTATGTTAGGGGCACCTGGAGAGGACTCCGATTCGATACGTAGGACAATGCAACTAGTAAAAAAGATTGGACCGGATTTTATAGGCTTTTTTATAACTACTCTCTTTCCTGGAACTGATTTATACAAATACGCTTTGAAGAAGGAATTAATTGCAAAGGATGTATGGAAAGAGTTTACCGTTGGAAATACGAAAACTCAACCGCTTCCCTATTTAGAGGAAACATACTCTAAGTTAGAATTAGAAAAAATACTAAAAAATTGCTACAAAGAATACTATTTTCGCCCCTCTTACATTTGGAATACACTAAAATCCCTTAAATCTTTTTCACAATTGTCCATGAATTTGAGAGGTTTTCAGCTCTTATTAAGACTTTAAGTTATTTAGGTCTTAAATTTATATTTTTGTTTAAAAAATTGGAGAATTATTTTCAGAATATTAAATCCCAACCGTGAAATATTCGCTTTGGACTCACCTTGGCGTGATTCGCATCGAATAGAGATATTTTTTATTGAATAATTATTAATGACAAAAGAAAGAGTCATTGTAGTAGTAAATGAAAATCCATCTGGCCACGATTTGTAATTTAATTGCTGAAGGAGAGATTTCTTAAATAGGCGCATCCCCGAATTTAAATCAGTAATCCTCTTTTGAAATAAAAGTGAGGCAAATAGAGCCAATATTTTATTTGCAAAATGTCGGATTAAGGAAAAATAATTTGCCCGGGTACCTATAATGAGGGGGGCGGACGTTTTATTTTTTATTATTCGATGTAATTCAAAAGGAGGGTAAGTCCCATCTGCGTCTAGAATGACTAAATTATCATATTTAGAGTTTTTAATACCATCCTTTAATGAGGCACCATAACCATAATTTTTCTTATGAGTAATGACTTTTAATGAGTATTCGCTCAAAATTTCCGAGGTTTTATCAGTAGAACCATCATTAACGGCGATAATCTCAAATTCTATCGATTTATAATATGATAGAAGCTGGAAAATCTGGTTTAACGTTGAGGCAAGATTTTTTTCTTCATTGAAAATTGGGATAATAATCGAAAATTTGCTCATTATGACCTATAAAAATCCTCATCTATATTATAGTTATGAAAATGTGTATGACATTTATAGAAGAAAAAAAATAAAACACAAAAGGACACCTTTGAGTTGAAGCTTTTTGAATGATTCAGAGGAGAAAAAATATCAAGTAAACATTTTCGCATTGATAATAATTTATTCAATTGTGTCTCTTTTAATTTTATTTTTAGTTGATACTTGGATTCTTCGAATTCTTATACTTCCCTTGTTTTTCTTCATATTAGGATATCCATTAACCTACTTTTTTTCTAAAATAAATAGATGGGAGCGTCTTTTTCTATCCTTTGGGCTGAGTTCCCTAATACTACTCTTAGTCTACTACTTTCAATATTTTACAGACTACTATATTGGAGTGACTCCTACATTTATAGAATACAGTATAGAATTGATCATTTGTTTATGGATATCTATCGCGATTTTGTATTTCAAAAAAAGGCAGTTTTTTCAATCACACCAAATAATCTTTCAAAATAATTTTTCTAAACTGAAAGAATTTGTCAACAAATATAAAATCCTTATTGGTATTATCATAATTGCAGCGATTTTAAGATTTGTATGCTTGGATAGCCCCGATTTAACTTCAGATGAAACATTTTTTATTGGAGTTAGTTTTCCCGTAATTGATAATAGTAGCATCATTGGATTGCCATCGATGCCGTGGGCAATTCTCTCAAGTCATCACCCGCATGTATTTTTTGTGCAGGAAACTATCACTTTAAATCTTCTAAACGCGGGAGATTGGTTGAATATGTATGATTGGATGGCAAAATTCCTTCCCGCCTTTCTCGGTACATTAACTGTATTAGTATATTATGGCATTGTAAAGAATATTTTTAACAAGTGGGCAGGCTACATAAGTGCATTATTTTTAGCTACAGTGACATATCCCATTTTTATCAGTAGAGTAGCTTATCAAGAATGTTTAATCATATTATTTTTAGGCATAATTATCTATTTTGCATATAAAGACAGATGGGGGTTTGCCGGCTTTTTTATTGGACTTAGTTTATTAACCAAATTTTCAGCTCTGACTATAATTCCACCGATATTACTATATTTATTGGTTCGGTACTTCCGATTTGATATGGAAAAATTCAAAATCCTTTTAAAAAAATTTAGTAAATTGGCTTTAATCGTCTTAATTATGTATTTACCAGTTATTATCGCGAATATTGCAACATACATAGAATTTGGATATGCTGATTCATTTTGGAGTAGATTATTAGGGCTTCCCGATCCGATGGTTGAGGCAGTAGGAGAAGCAGAATTACCTATCGGGTCTCAGCCAGGTCTATTGCAATTTTTTCCATTACATTTAATGCAATTAATAAATGTCTTTGGAGTTGTAGCCTTTGGGTTTTTAATTTTTTGTTTGATTTTGGCATTATTCGATAAAAAGGAGCACTTAACATTTAATCTGATATTATTTGTATTTATTGTCGAATATTTATTAGTTTTCACTTTAAGATGGTATCAAATCATCACTTTGAGCCCTTTAATTGTCCCATTTGCGATTCTGTCCTCGCGATTCGCTAAATTGATTCCTACTAATTCCCATGAACTGAAAAAAAAGGTTCAAAGATTTGGAAAAGGAAAGCGAAAAATAATAGTATGCGCAGCGTTGGGTTTTGTGATTGGTTTTTCAACATTTTACTCTTGGAATACTGTAGCTATTGATCATTCTTTAGCGGAGTTTGGAGATGATTACACCGAAGCAATGAATCCGGCTTATTACTTTTCCAATCTTGCATATTTATGGATCTCAAGGTATGGTTATGATGATGTAATGAACGTAATTAGGCAATATTCAACATATCAGGTTTATATTGATGACTATCATCCTTCCTTTAGTTATATTTATTATTTCTATGTAAGAGGTATGAACTTGTTGATTTCGGATTGGAGTGGTGAAAATGATTCCTTATTCGTGTTTTATAAAAATTCAAATTACATTTGGGAGCCATTTGAGCAACCTTCTACAGATATCACCGCTATTAAACTTAACATAACTATCTATTTCACTCTTATTTATCAAAATCAAAATTTTCAAATTTATAAAAGCAACTGAGTGACCAACGATGAAATTGAAGAACACCTTGAGAATTGGTTTAATAATTGGTCTTTTCTTCAGTTTGTTACAGATATCTATAAATCCCTCTTCTTCTTTTCAAATCCTGGTAAATAATAATTATCAAGAATCAGTTTATGATCAAGGTGTGAATTTGACAGTTGGAGTAAACGATCAATACCCAACATGGGATATGGAGCTTAGAGTAAATTTGACGGTCAGAGGAACAATTGATGAATTACTCACAAATACTTCGGTCTCATTAGAAATCAAAACAGTCTCATACATTACCTTTATTACCAATATTACAAGAACATATTATTTATGGGATCCTCGAAAAGGTAATGTAAGCCTACCGGATGGAACAATTGAGATTTTAATACCTATTTTACATATTCCCACTCAACAACCTTATACACTTACTGCCATTTTCCTCAATAGTACTCAAACAGGTCCTAACGTTACATTCCCGATTATAATTGAAAGTGAGCGTGCTGGCTTCATTTCCTTTGAGGGATTTGTTGTTATTTATTTCGGTGCAATCGTTGTTTTAGCAATCATTTTATTTCTATTTAAAACACATAAAATCAAAATCAAGTTAGATGAATCAGAGAATCTTAATGAGAATTAATGATCTAAAAACTTGTAAGACAGCTGGAATGGTGTGAATGGATAAAAAAAAGACCAAGATATTTGTCCCACTATTCATTATTGTAATTGTTTTCTGGACACTTATGATTAATCAACTACAATTTTACATTCAAGCTAATAATGTTAATTCAACAGAGCGTGAATATAGAACAGATATAGTTAATTTCTTACAATCTTCTTTATGGGATGAAAATTATTCTAGTTTCTATTCTTACCGTTTAGACAATGGGTCCTTCGGGGATAGGGGACTCCGAAAATACACATCCTTTAATATGTGGGCGATTCGGGCGTTATTACAGTATTCAATAGTAATGGATAGTAATTCAACCTTTGATAATTTAGGAGTAGAAGCGTTAAATTTCATTTTAACATATTCACAAAACAAAACAAACGGGGGTTTCTATCATTGGGTTGAGCGGAACGGTAGCCTCCTTGAGACGTCAGATTTCAACTTTAATAATTCAATATATCAGATAGGAACCTATCAAGCGTGGGTATTGATTACTTTGATAGAAGTCTATAAATATACCCAAAATACAACATATATTAATATATGGGGTAAAGAAGTTGCAGACTTTTTAATTAATAATTTATGGGATACGACTTATGGTGGATTTTATTCATCTTATAATCCTTTTTATGATGTGATGGTAGAAACCCATAAATATACGTGGTATCAGGCATGGCCAGCTCTTGCTCTGATGGAATATTATGAAGTGACAGGAAATATTTCCTACTTGAGCTATGCCACGGATGCAATTAATTTCATGCTAAATAATCTATGGGATAATAATTTTAAGGCGTTTGTCAATAATGCAACGGACGATGGAACAATTAGCCCTACAACATATTTTACATTAACAGATCAAGCTGCAGCTATTCTCACTTTATCCAAAAATTATAATATAACTGGAAATTCATCAATTTTGAATAATTATTTAGTACCCATAATTAGTTTCGTGAAAAAATACTTATGGAATAATTTCAATAATCAATTTTATTCATCTTGTGAGCTAGATGGAACAAATCCTAGTTCTTTGATACGCCCCTCAGACCTAAGCATTTGGTTATATGCCTTAAGTACGATTTTAGATTACTCAAACGATGATGTTTTAGAGCTATTCCTAATCCATTCACTTACTCATTTGAATTCATTCGGGTGGGAACCAGCTAAAAAAGCGTTTGTTCGGGAATTAGATCACCAAGGAACACTTTTTGATTTAAATAAATGGACTATCGAACAAGTTATTCCACTCTTTTTATTTTCATATTATCTCCCAAATCCTAACAATATGCAGTTTTACATCCTTTTAGCTTTTTTTATTGGTTCAACTACTGTACTTATTATATTATATTATAAATTCAAAAAAACTAAGGAATTAACACGGTATAAAATAACCAGATAATTCTATCTCGAGCTCCACAGCCACAATCCAAAAGACATTTATACTCATTACCTTGGGGTCAAATGTAAGGTATGGAGTAAATTCCATACAAAATAGAATAAATCTTTGATTTATTTTAAATTAAAAAAACAAATAGTGATAAATATGACAAATAAATCAGAAAAGTACGGTCGATTCTTTAAATTGACAATTCTCTTCATACTATTCACAATAACAATATTTACAGGAGTATTAGCATTTATATCAAACTCGTCAAATTCACTCAGAAACCTAAATATACTCCCTCCTGGCGAGAGCGCTGAATCTCCTTTGGAGGCGAAAGCACCACCCTCTCCCTATCCATCGTACACAGGGAGTGGTACACCAAGAACTGCTACTGAGAGTTTATGGCAAACACAATTAACGGGAGGAAATGCCACAAATGGATTTCCCCTTGTATTTGACTTACCAGGTACAGGCTATTGGGATGGAACACGTTTTGATCTTACAATAGATAATATTTATGAGGAAAAAAATTGGCTTATTAATAGTGATTTTGCAAGTGGGCTGAGTTCTTGGACAAGTAATACAGATCCGACCCATACAGGACCTGCAATTAGCATCGGTACTGATACTTCATACGGAGTTGATGTGGGCACACATGGGGACGCCTCTTACATTCGATTTGCCTCCAATAATGTGCCATCCACAGCACCCCCACAATATACATCAACTATTGCCGCTAATACGGGCGATGTGGGGGGTACCGCGAACTGGGCCGCCACATCAACCACGACATATGCAGATTCAGCTTTAAATGGACGAGTCACCGGGCAAAATAGTGGTGGTTCAAACAACAGGGACGGTGCTTGGCGCTTCTATTTTGCGGATTCTGAAACCTCCAGTACCGACTCCTATAATGCGGATTTCAGATCCACCTACACTTATTCTTTCGATGAATTCCCCGTCTCATCGGCATCCTTTAAATTCTCGTATCGGTATTATTCTACCGATTTCGATCAAGGTCCCGCGTGCCAGGGAAGTTATGATGGTGACCGAGATAAATTCACACTCTATTACAGTGTTTATACAAGTACCGTTAATTTAGTAGATCAGCAAGTAATGTCTTGGCAGTCAGCAGGGTCGACGGATCCAGGAGATTCTGGATGGATAGAAATCGCTCCAGTCGACTTGTATGCAGCTGGCCTCTTTAATGATGGTATTGGAGGAGTTTTCTACATAGAATTCAGATTACTTATTGAAGTGGATGTAGACGATGGACGAGTTTGGACTGAGACATCTCATGATATCTGGTGTAATAGTGAATATGAATGCCGAGATCATAACAATGAGGATAGCGATCACCTCTATTTTTACATCGATGGGGTGGAAATGACAGTTTCAGTTCCTGAAAACTATGGAGCAGATGTGGATCCACATATATATCAGAGTTTTACTTTCAATAACCGAAATTGTACAGCTTCAACCTATCTAACATTGGATTATTTTATTCCTACTACATTTCTTTCCGGAAGATTAACTGAGGACAATGGTCTTTACTTGGATATCTCAATTAATGGGCAAGCTGCTCATCGTTACAGCATCAGAAATACATTGTACCACGACGGCGCGTGGCATACATTATTGTTAAATTGGGGGATTATTGGGGGTGATGTAGGGTGGAACCCGGGGCCATCTTCAATATCTGTTGAAATTAGTATTGTATTCACGGTGGCGGGATGGTTCTCTCAATCTCCTGGGCAGTCGATGTGGTTTGACAATGTGGTTTTCAAGGCTATAAACTATGCGCCCGCAGATGTTGCGCAATTAGTCTGTTACGATGAAGAAAATGGAAATGCTGTTCTTTCTTGGGATTCTATCGCCGAACGGACTTGTTCTTTAACCCATTCAGGATCCTGGCAAACAGCTACTGACTCAAGTAGATTCTGGTTGAATTCAACATCAAGTGCTAGCATATGGTTGGAATCTGTAACCGCAACTTTTTATGCAACTAACCATTATCCGACAATTACACCCACCTTCGATCTCCCAACGAATGGTGATGGTCGTACGCCAACTGTGACATGGACAATGACCTATAATGTCCAAGCAATTGCCATTGACTGGCATTATAACCTCACAATTCCAAATATTCCAGATTGGAGCATCAGTGATTGGGATGTCGTGAGTGTAAAGGACTCCACAAATGCAGATGTGAATTTTTGGGAGATTTCAACCGGCGGAGGAATGAAAAATCTCAGTATTTACACCAGCACCGAAGATAGTACGGGAATCTGGACGATTACCTGTGAATCCCCGAATAAGATTAGTGACTTTGATGTCGAGAATCAAGATTTTGCGACATCATATGAGTATTATCCAGGCTTTTCGAATGCGTCACGAATTACTTTCAGCACAGCAGCACGACAAAGCTCCAGCGCGTTAATTACGGTAGATTATACAATGCCAAATGGATCCGCTGTTGACCCGGGTATCTATCCCAACTCCTCGATCCAACACAGCCAGAGCTATAATATGTCATTCTGGAATATTCCGGATGATGCAATCGCCAATGATCACTATACTGCAATCGTGACATGGGTTGACAATGACGGAGCCTTTAATGATGAGGTGGGATTTGCAGCGCATTACATTCAAGTATATCGCAACGTGGCTGTTTCAGCCATTCAGTTTTATCAACCACATACACTATCAAGCTCAAATGTCGTGCTAGCAGGCGAAGAATTGCAGATTAGCATCAATGTAACAGATATTCTAGCGGATCCTTCACTAGATTTAGATTTTGCTAACTTAACCATTGAGTATCCAGACTACTGGAACCCTCAAATTACTTTGCAAGAGACATTGACCATGACCAAATCAGGAAATATATACTCTTATGATTTGCAATCACATGGTGGCGGCGCTGATACATGGCTAATAACAAAGGCGTGGATGGGAGGGACTGGAAACCGAACATTCACCATATCGCTGTTCGGGAACAGTACCTACCTAAACGGAGTTTTCCAGCTATATGAAATAACCAGTTGGTTTATCATTATGGTTGATACGGAATACACCCTTCCGAGCTCATGGGTCCAAGTGGAGCAGGGAATTACCTTTACATTAGCGGTCGAATTTTGGGACAAAACACCAGCACACGATCCGGCTACAACTACGATAAGCGATTCAGATTTGATTAATAATCGTAGTAGTGGTATTCCAATTACCGATTTAGATGAGGACGGATCTGCGGATACCTGGAATGGTAGCGTCTTCATGACATGGAACCTCATCCCTTCAAATTTAACCGGTTGGACAGGTGGAGATCTCGGAAAGATTAATTTGCAACAATACAAGTGGAATGGAAGCCTTGAATTAAAGGATGGATACGCGAATCGTTATGAAGCACGAATTCAAGTACCCTATGATGCAACTCCGACAGTGGGAGCTGAATACTATTATCTTAATGTTACAACAATGATTCTTGATAATAGTTGGGGCTGGAAATTGGAACCTCAATACATGACTTTGGCTTACGATAATGGTCAACATACAGGTCCTTTGGGTTTATATGATGACCATATAGCTTGTTTCCAACTGGAAGTTATAGAAGCATTAGGTCACGATACGACACTAGAACTTTACCCTGATAATACAGTGGGCGACCCTCTAGAACACTATTGGAACAACCAAACAGGTGAGCTATCGCGTTTGTATGCACATTTTTACAACACCACAAACAGCCAAGGGTTTAATTCCACAATATTAGATTCAGTTGATAATTGGTATGTCGAGTCATGGGTAGATAATTATAAAGTGCCTGACGCGTTTGGATATGATCTGGGAAGATTACAATGGCAGCTAGTTAATAGTACCACCCTACTTCCAGATGGTATAACACCCGATCCACATCGAGAAAATTCAAGTGATCCATCTTCGTGGGGTTGGTTCTATGCAGATTTCAACTGGACCCTTGTAGATTTAGGTATTGGAACTTACCTTTCCGGATTAAGTCCAGCCTTTTTCGAAATGTATGTTTATGCGAGAGTGGAGAATTTTACTAACCAGTTTAGATCGTCAGATGGGTTCCATTATATTAAAGTGAATCCAAATCCGGTCAATCTTACTATTGCATTAACGTATCAGAGTAATCCAACTTTCCTCGATGCGAATTACTACGGAGCGGCCAATATGACTACGACGTATTATTGGGGCGATATGCTAAATTTCACTTTGGACGCAATGGGTGTGCTAGAAAATGCCCCGGAACCAGGGATCTCTTTCCGCTATGAGATATACAAATCGGGTATCGGCACCATAAAGGAAGATTGGATTAATTCGACAGCTATTACTGGGCGTTATTCTGCCATAGTTAATACCAGTGATCCAGCAAATGGAATTTCTTGGGGCCTATATACCGTTTATTTCAGGGGTATCAAGGAGAATAAGTCTGTGGAGATGTTGCCCATGCTTTTTACTTTAGAGAAACGGGTAACTTGGCTGGTACCAGAACTAATTTCTGGAGTTTTCTATGAGAATTCTATCTATGATTACGATAATCTCCCCGATATTTTGGCAATTAATAGTAGCAGAACATATGTTCCTATTGGTGATCTCTTTAGAACAGTCCCAAATCATACACTTTCGATAAACGTGTCACTTTTCGATAACACACCGCGTAATGGTGGTCCCATCAACGAGGCCAGCATAAAATGGATACTCCGTCATTATGGACTCGAGAGGATGTCAGGGTGGTCAAATATTTCTGACAATGGAATCTTCAGCATGACTATTGATTTGCATATTTTAACCCTTGACATAGCCGAAATCGGCGACCCCTTTGTACTTGAAGTTATACCTTACAAAGATAACTATGACAACGAATTATTACAATATCCCTCAGGCTCTACCTGGACTGTAAATATCCGCATTGGGCATCGTCCCATAGTGTTAATACCAATAACTCCAATTTCAATGACCTATACTCAGAGCAATTGGGCTAATCATCCGATCCAATTTGTGGCACAGGACCCCATTTCAGGAGAAAATATTTCGGGATGTACTATCAATTGGCGTATCGAAGGAACTGATCTTGATGGGACATATATGGAGGAATATCAACCTGGACATTATCAAGTGGTTTTCAATACATGGCCGAGCACATTTAATTGGATTGGAGGAGGACAATATCGACTCGCCGCAGAAATTATAAATACTCCCTCTGGAATATATAGAACTTCTAGTGACGGCTGGAATATTGCAGAATTATCGGGTAATAATCGGATTTTCTTGAATGTTGAGTCAGAAGGATTTCTCGGACCTTTATCCATGTATTTCTATATTATTTTAGGTGCTATAGGATTAGTCGTCCTTGGTATTACGTCTTTCATAAGCTACAAATTTCTCACAACACCCTATGTTGTGCGTAAGATCGAGGAATCAATAAACAAAATCTCTAAGGACAAAAAAATCGCTGCGGGGGTTATGAAATCTCGAGACCATCTCATTTTCCTTGAAGCCACTGAAATACTACGAGTAGTTGGAGTTCTACTAAAACCACCGCCTGAAAAGAAATTACCAATGCCAATTCTAAAAACTGCACCGAAGATATCTGAAGAAATTGCTGAAAAAATACCAGAAATACCAATCGAGGTAATTAGTGAAGAGCTAGATAAAGCAGGAGTCCGACCCGAAGAAAAGCCGATTCTCTTACAACAAATAAAAGAACTTGGGCAACATGATAGACAAGAATTCGTAGAAAGTCTAATTGGAGAAGACCGATTTAAAGAAATCGTTGAAAATTTAAAAGCAAAGACCGGCACTAAAAAAGCTTGAAGTAAAAATTAATTTTCCCTTCTTTTTTTTAATTCTAAAAACTGAAAAACCCATCTTTTCTACGGAGCAACTCACATTTTAACAAATAACAATTCTGTCACAATATGTTGATAGTTCGAGGTATCCCGTTGTGATCCAAAATTCCTTTTTAAAAAAACTCTCGAAAAAACACATAAATCATAAAAAAAGGGGATATAAGCCCAGAAAAACACACCTCCCATTTTAAAACCACTTCTTTTTGAAGAAAATGGGAGAATCCTTAGCAAGGAGCGTTTAAAAATGACGAAACAGACTTCAATTGAATTATTAATTTGTACAAAAGACTCAATTGATCTTATTTTTCAAATGGAATCTAACGAACGGAGGAAGATTCTATGGCAATAGGTAGAATACGTGCTTTAATTATAATTGCATTGTTCGCAACGTCTGCGACAATTCCCATTTTAATGGAAACTGCTATCGTACCTATGATGAATTTACTCAACCTCGTTCAAAATTTCCTTGAAATTGATGAAGAAGGTAATATTGATTTCAAATATGAAGTGTTGTTAAATAGTATTCAATCGATTAGATGTCTCACTGATGAGAGTAATGAGAACCAAACGGTGATTGAATTAAAGATGAATATATCAAACAACGACCCCTTTGGTTTTGATTTGCTCATACCAGGAATTGACATGACAGTTTATTGGAAAGCAGGACTTCCCTATGAACTGGAAAAGCAGACAGTTCTTAACTGGAAGAATGCTGATTTAAACGACAGTACACCCCATAAAGAACCAAACTACATTACAAGGCGCTGGACTCGGGTCCTTGGAATCGATATTGACCCCCTGAGGGTCAGTGTTACAGACCTAGATAAATTTTTATACATGAAACTGACGCTCTACAATGACGAATTAACACCCGGAAAGTCGAGTGCTCTCGGACAGATGCTTGGTACTATCCTTAGAACTCAAAGTACCAAAGATCCTTATGATAATGAAACCCTTATGCATATTTCTGGTTCCGCCGCTCTCGATATCCCGGGGATGACCTTTCCCTTAAGTTTAGACCTTGGTTTTGATCTTTCAAGTTTCCTCAATCTCACTCAACTACTAAGTGGATTAGGGGAAGAAGCTAGTGGTGGAGGCGGTGGAAATGGAGAAAGTAGTCCCAGTTTATTTGAACTTATTTTTCAACCCGGTGGTGAATTGAATATCTTTGATATCCAGAATTATAATGATTCAAATCCAGCGGGCTCGTTTGGAGGGCCTTTTGAACGAAACTACTGGGGTATTGACAACCAAACAGGGATGAAAATTTGGGCAGAAGAACTCTATCAACATGGGGCAATCTCAGCCTACGTGTATATGGATCTTATCGATAAATTGGGAATGGATGGTTTAAACCTAACATTATTGCAAAGCAGTCATAATCCAGATCATCCGGATGAAAACAGAACTTGGAACCCCCAAACTGGCGGCTTTGACATCGGCATGGAGGAAATTCTCAACCAGATTTTCCTTTACCTCCCGGATAGTCCAGCCCTCTCCGATCCAAGCTGGGCAAATAAAATCTTTGGGCTTTTTGGTTTTTCCCATGATCAAGAGCTATACGATTATGTAGGGCAGGATGACGACTTTGGTGATGGACAGATAATAGCTGGTGGAACAATGCGGCTTACGGGGGATCTTCGGGAAAATTCCAGCTTCTCTGTTGGAGATGGGGTAGGAGCACTACTCACGCAAGCAGTAGAGGGTATTCTACCCATTGGGATTTTTGGCTCGATCGATCTTCAGTTGAATGAAATGCCTCTATCAATCTGTCTTGACCTACCAATGGATATCAACCTCTCCAGCTTCCTCGGCGCTATGGGTGGCGAAGATATTGGTGGAGAAGAAGAAGGTAGCGGCGATATATTCAGCATGTTAATGGATTACTTAGGATTTAATACCCTGGTACTCAACGGGCTTGCAATTGATACCTTTAATACGATTCTCCAGATGAATATGACTACAGATTTGGATATGTTCTTACCATGGGGTATTTACATGCCTGATAACGTCACTTATGATGTTAATGGTGAGGCGATTCCGTATCTTGGCATTGCAGGAGGTCCCCTTCAAATCTTTGACGCCCCAATCCCAGAAGAGTTCAATGGACAACGGTTTGCATTTGAAGCTACTGAATCACCGATAATTACAAATGCCACTCATTTAACACTATCTCGCGGAAATATCACTGAAATTGTTAGAGTTTATAATCTTAATGGCACTAATGTAACCCATGACTGGTGGGATGCAGCCCATATAGACAAAAACTTTACTGAGTCAGGTTTAATTTTCGTGAATACAACAATAACGACGCCCGTCAACGACTCATTCACTCTACCTAACTGGACAGATATTAGGGTGGATTATAAATATGCAGTTTGGAGAGACCCATGGTATGCTGAGCATTTGATAGTGAATTTTACGTCATTAGATAGCCCAGTCCTTAAGGAGAGTATGGCGAAGCTAATGGCGACTATAGGAACATCAAGACAAGGCGATGGTATCTCTTATATGTTTAAAGATGAGTTTGGGAAGGTTGGACACCTAGCAGACTTTCTCGACGACTACGGAGCACTACCTAATCCAGATGACCATGCCTCAGAATTTTCTTTCACTGAAGATCAGTTTAAAATTGATATGGCAGAAATTGTGCCAGACTTCGGGAATGGTCTAGTAACACTAGCAGAGGAGTTAGGGATTGATCCTTTATTTATAGAATATCTCAATAATTCCATACCACATAATAATACCAAGACACTCTTGGAAGACTTACTCAGTATCAGACAACTTCTTAACATCCTCAACCAACCAGGACCCAAGAATGATATCTACGACTATCTAGTAGACGCGAACGTGACTAAAAATGAAACGGATGTAGTAGTCATTGATGGAAATACTTTAGAGGTAGGACATGATACTTTGAAATATATTACCCTCATTACAAACGATACTAATTACAATTGGGATGAAGGGGCAGCGATTAACCAAGGAAATGGGCGGATATTTCTCAATAATACTATTACAGGTGCGCCTTTCACGGATTCATCATCAATTCGGGTTGAATATATTGCTAGCAAATTAGATTTATTGGACTTATCTAATATGACTGAGGCAGTGCTCAACCTGCTTTTCGGCAGTGGCGACAGTTCAGATGGTGGCGGCGGAGGTACATCAGATTTATTTGCGGATATCTTCTCTTATCTGCCAGGAACTTTGGATGCATTGGGGATCGATTTCGATCGCATTATGCCTGACTTGATTAGCTATCTCAGATGGAATTTGAGTCAACCTGAACCCGATGGGTATGGTATTAAATTCTTTGAAATGCTAGATATCGGATATCATGCATTAATGGATGTTGATACAGGGAGTGCTGATGCAACCGAGGACTTACTTGGAGGATCATCAAGAGATTTAATCGATAACGTTATAAAACAAGTTGCAGAGAAATTCGTTGAACAAGCCGATCCGTTCCAGTTGGCTCATGCGGCTATCAACGACCTCACGCCAATCATGGATTACCTGAATCGCAGCGGGATTTTCTCACGGGAAGTTCTTATTCCTCTAGTAGTGGGTCTCTTCCCCTCGGGAACTGAACTCAGTGTAATAGGGGGCGAATCTGTAACCATAGAGGAAATACTTGATATTATAATGCCTCTGCTTATGGAAATGTTAATAGGATCACCCGATGCGGCCTTCGATCATGAAGCATTGAATCCCTTTGCATGGCTGACCGCACCAGAAGCAATTGAATCCCATCTAGACCAAGATTATGTCAATTTAATCTCACAAGGGAAATCGGTCTATCAAGTTGGAGCATATAATTGGACTCCAGATTATCCAAACTATGAATATCTACGATTAATGTCGAACTTAACTCTTGGTTTACTCCTATCTGGATTCGGTGCTGAATACCTCTGGTCAATTATTAATCAAATGGGTTTTATCGATCTTGGTGGTGGTGGAGCAGGAGGTGGAGGTGATCCCTTCGCAGGTTTAAAGGGACTCCTCTCGTTGGTCGGAAGTTTTGTACCCGCCACTGAGTGGGATGCGTTTTTGAGGGAACTTGGAATCTGGAGCACTTGGGAAGGCGATTTTTCCCAATTTGATATCACCGTTACGCCATATATCTTTGGTATTCCAATATCCATTGGTATTGATGCCTTAGAATATATCAGTGGAGTACTGAATATGGAGCAACTGCTGGCAACAGGATCACTTGGGGGGCAACTAGGGGGTGAATTCGTACAACTCTGTCTCTACGAAAACCAGAGCTATGGTAACCCCTATACGTACATAGAAGGATACGATACATCCTATAACACAGGACCCTATAGAGATATGATTGGTGTTGCCCCTAACGGACCTACTGATAACTGGGGATGGGCTCCTCGTAAATGGGATCCCGGAGGCTTCACCTATGGCAGCCCTGGAAATGGATATTATCCAGACGGTGGTGGAGATTACAAGAAAAGCTTCCTTTCGCGGTTGATCAGTACAGTGCCAGTCGAAGTGGACGTTGATGTCCTGACGATGGATCCTATGGATTTCACTTTCTCGATCAGTTTTGACGTCCTATGGTTCACTATTCCAATTGACATTGATGTTGCATTGAATTTTGATCCCGAACTATTCATGCGGATTCGATTGGAAGGTAATCCATCTGCATTTATGGGGCTTTTCGAGGAAAGAGGAATACCCCTATTTGGCTTAGGCGCACATTTTGTCGGCGGTGATCTAGTTACTCTTGTATCCGATATGATTGAATCGCTCACTAATCCATCCAGCGGCCCAAGTGGTGGTGCTTCGAATGATACATTTGAATTTCCGGATCTAGACATGGTCGTTTTACTACAGTCGTTCCTAAACGCGGATATTGAGATATTGCACCTTTGGAAGTATCTCGTCGATCCCGAATTCATGAAGGCGTCCGACTGGTATTTAGATCCAAGTTTCGTTGATATCAATGCCACTTATCCAACTCTAATTTGGGATAATGACCCAAACATCCCAGGAGACGGCGACGGAATCCCCGACGAGTATCCATGGTATCGATTCACGATTCCGATTTATAACCAACTTAATCCCGACATGGGTCCATTCACTCTGGCAGGCAGAGATCCACCATTACTCGATTATCTTACCCCAATTGGACCACCTGGAAGCGGGCTCTGGCGAGAAGATCCTGATGGGATCTCTGACGGAATTCAACATTACTGGTATGACACCCCGTATGCATATGTCAATACAACTGTCGATCCTGCGGATCCCTGGCTTAACGTCCTGCCCACGGCTTGGAATAATTATCCCCCAGGAGGAGAGTACCAATACACAGTCCCGGGTATAGGTAACGTCGTATGGGGTGATGAACCCCACGAACAGGTACCCCTGTTACAAACTGCACCGGATACAGGCATTCTCGACTCGTATTGGGATATCACCGGCATACCGTCGCTTTACTATGTACCATCAGGAACCAGCCCGGGTATGGTGGGTTCCGCAAATTACTATCCGATAGCACAACCAGGAGGAACTGGACCTGACCGTTATCCCAACATCTGGAATGCCTTTAACATCACCCTGAACCAGACCGACTATCGCTTCGGTTACTGGAACACCCAGTATGATGAAGTCTTAGATAAAAACTATACTTATCTAGAAACCAAACCTTTCTATGATCTGCTAAGTTTTTCAGTATATCCTCAATTATTGGACCTGCTAGACTGGATCGCACCTTTAATTGTGGATTTGATCGAGTCGCTTATCATGCCTAGTTCAGGTGGCGGTGGCGGTTATGATGGGTCGTTTGGCACCGATTGGTACCACCTCGAGAATTCTGATGTGTATGAGCAATTTGGAATTGGTGAGACTCAGCCATTGGATGTTTTAGGGATGCTCCAATGGATTTGGGATGGTGCAGGAAAACGGTGGAATGGTACGCATATGGTCCCATATATCGAACCCTACACAATACCAGATCTTCAGGGAGCTCTAGATTGGTTGGCGGATCACGGTTTCACCATTGACTTCCTCATCACTAATCTCGATAAAATTTTCGAGATGCTCTCAGCAGAAGAAGATGGTGGTGATGGTGGTGGTAGTGTTGTTGACCTCGGTAGCGATCTTGCGGGCATTTTCTCTATAGAAGCGTTAACCAATGTAATAAGTTCCATTGAGGATTACTTCCGAATAATAGTAGCACAGAATCAGGATGGGACACCTAATCGGACAAAAGCAACTTTGTTAGCTCTCGATATGCTGAAAGACATGACTGAAGTACTAGATATCTATCCTATTAAAGCAATGCGTGGTGCTTTGAACTATTTAATGCCCCGACTGTTTGAGTCTGGAGATGGGGGTTCCGGTGGTGGCAGCTCTTCGCTCGATGTGAGTGAGCTAGATCTGGGTACCTTCTTAGAACAAAGTGGTATTATGGACATCATTTTCGAAAATACGAGTAAATTAGATGATATCAACCTTTACTTGAGTATCCATAATTCAAAAATTGATCTTTATCTGTTCGGACAACTAATTGAAGATGTTCCATTGGATGTCGAATTTGAGCTGGATCTTGCGAGCTTATTCGGTGGTGGCGAGGAGACTAATGAGACTGGGGATGGAGATTCCAGTGGAACCGATATGTTAAATAATCTACCAATTTCTTTTGGTCCAACGGGTTTTCCCTATATAGAACTCTCTACCTTTAATGGTCCCTTTAACATCAGCTTCCAGCTATTCAATACTTCAATAGTTGGTGGTCAAACCCCTGTGGTCGATACGAACGTCACGATCGGAGAAATCTGGTTCGATGAGGTAACTGGTGTATATATCTTTAACCGAACCCAATCATCCTACGAGTTTGAGAACGGTTTCTCGGGCTGGACAGATCCAGATGTTCTTGGTATTAATCGTACATACGTCAGACCAAACTCGCTGATAAGATCAGATGGATCAGGTATGGTGAATTATTCAAGCGTAATCGAAGAGGATGATTTCGGCTGGGTGGATCCATATATATACATTCACGTTGAAAAGCCGAATGGGTATGCAGGAGACTTCTATTGGTGGAATGTTACGGGATATCCACTTCAACGAACATTAGCCGGTAATAGACCACCTTATAAGGCTAGATGGATTGAGGATGGAGCTGATATCAGTATGCAGTCTTCGAACACTCTTCCAGCGGATTCCATCAATATTGATGGTGACTCTTATTGGGAGATCTTCGCACGCGTTGAGATTGACGGATACAACATGCCAATTCATGATGTTGTCTATGTAGAGATGGGTACTGTTGCGGATGTCACGGCGCTATCACCTGCTGGTAGTACCACAGTCCAAATCAATGCAAGCCATACAACTTCCAAACAAACATGGAATATCTATTCATACACTGACCAATCAATTTATATTGTTGAAGAAGAAATTACCCCAACTGGAAAGACTGTAAGTTACCCAACAATTTCAGAAGTCATTTCAGGCTTTCATCTTCGGGCCGATAATTGGAACGATGATTCGATCTACAAACTCAGAGTAGACTATGTTAATTTAACAGGTTCTATTGAAAATCTATATTACTTTGAACTCGGTAGCGCTACTGGATCCGATAGCGGGACCTCAACCTATAATGGCGCCGCTACATTCATTGATGGTGGATTCACCTGGACACGGAGCGCTGGAGACAAAACCGTGACCCTTGATTTCTCACCATTAGCCGCTGCACCTGCAAACTTTCGGTATGGGATTATTGACATTGACGCGTCCAATTTCATAAATAAGACAATTCAATCCGTTACGATAGATGTAACTGTAGATCTGGTTCCGGAGCCAGGTGGTTCAGACACAACAACACGATTAACCGAAGACTTTCTACTTACAAAACCTGCCACAACAAGAACTTACTTCTTCACGGAAGATTTCTCCGCTACCGATGTTACAATACAAGGGGATGTAAATTTAAATACAAAGAGTGCAACCGAAGCATGGTTCAATTACACAGCCTTGATCCCGGATAATCAATTCCTCAACGGGATTGATTGGGATCTCCGAGCAAATGAATGGCTTGGTGGAACTAGTACTTCACGGGTCGCAGATGTTATCATAGAGTACTACAACACATCTGATAGTACATGGTACACTCTTTTCAGTGAATCACCTAACAGTAGGTTCTACACGCCAGGCGATGCAGTACCGCCTTATGTTTCACCACCTTATCTAGATGATTGGGCAGATTTACAAGGAGTGATAAGAAATCCCCATACCGGAATTGCTACAGCTCCGAATGATGATCTCTATCTAACCTCACGGGGATACAACTATACGTACAGCACTGAGTTTGAAACCATTACACAAGTTAAGTTTGCAGCGAGATACATAGAGTCACCCGTTATCGCAAATGATGGAATCGGATGGACAAATAATACTCGAAACTACAATACGAGTGCTAGCGTTACATTCAGGTTTTATCCATTCTTAGATAACTGGGGTTTAAATAGCATCGAAATTCCTGAAGGCTTCGTCGACGACTTTACAGTATCAATTGTCCTCTATGATCCATTGACCAATTTGGATAATCTCGGCGCAAATGATTATCCGACTGTTACAGTTACATACGATCAACTTGGACCTTTAAGTACCAGCGACACGATAGATGAAACGAGTATTTTTGCGGCTAAATATTATGTATATTTAGAGGCGTGGGATAGTTTAGTACGAGGTCACGGGGATCACGGTGATGTCCTATTTAAAGATAATATCACAGCGCCAGACCGACTAGAACCGCTGACAGTTATGCCAAATATAAGCACTTGGATCGAGGTAATTGATCTGGAGGCAAAAATGTACATTAACGTGACTGTTGATGCAGGGCAAACCCTCCGAAACTACTATCTGAAGATGAACATATCCCCAGGTTTAGGATATGAAAGTCGTGGCTATACTGATAACTATCGCTTTAGCATCGGCTCAGACAATCCTGAAGCACTTCGGAAGATTGGTGCATATCCCGCAAAGAAAGTCTTGGCGACAAGTACCTTTGAATTTCCAACTAGTATGCAAATCGGGATTGCCGATCTAGAAGCATTTCCATCACAGTACACTCTATGGTATATACTAACGTTCGAAGTCTCACCGGAATTCATGCTGAACAGCACGGCACAAGAACGATTTCACTTTTCAGCAGTATGGGAGAAAGCTCAAGGAAGCTATGAAATAATTTCTGACAAGAATGAACTACCTTTGGACCCATTCAAACCATACATCGATGTGCAATACATATAGTTTAAAAATCTCTTTTCTTTCTTTTTTTTATTCAACATAAAAAGAAATCAAATTTGGATGTTTATTAGAATGAAATTACGAAAAATTCTCACATTTATCATTATTATTCTCTTAGTTATGGAATTCAATTTCATCATTTTCACATCTTTGCTTTCTTTTCCTCTAAATAATACTAATTCGAGAGAAATAGCTGGGGAACCAGCTAATAATTTTGGAATAAGTAACAGTCCTGAAAATATTTTTGAGATTTATTCGAATTATACCCCGGATTTTGCCCCATTAAGTATCGTGACGCTAGTAGGGGAAGGAGATCCAGATTCAATGCGAATTTTGCCTATTTAGCTTCAATCCCTGTAGCCTTATATAACGAGAATGGAGTGCAAAAGGTCTCACCATTATTATTTGATAGTTTAACTACGGCGGAGCAGAACTTCCTTAGTGATTGGAAGAATTATTGCAAAAAATTTAATTCCTGGGAGGGTATTAAGAATATAATCTATATTGGGAACGTCTCAGGTCTTATTAAGACCCAAGCTGAAACGATATTAAATCCAGAAATGCTGAAACCAGCAATACAGCAAAATGTTCAAATTGAGGGTGCTAATACATTTGATCTGGCAGCGAATATTGCGGATTATTTCTGGTATAGTCCAGATACGGTTATTATGGCTCCGATAGCGGAAAATTTTCCAGCACCCCAAAGCAGTATTCTGAATTATTCCAATTCTTTACCTGGTATTGGGTGGATTAATAAAAGTGGTGAAATTAACACCACGTATTTGACAGAAACTTGGTCGAAGAGTGATTTAACTATTAATTCAGGGGCTATTTTGATCCAAATTAATAACACGAATGATTTAGCCTTGGAATTATTAGGGAATTATTCAGAAACAATCCCCTGGATGTACGATACGAATAAACTTACGAAGAATAATTGGGTTTTTTTTCCAAATGTGACTTATCCCGCGGATGTCTCAGATTGGGGATTAAGGGTTCTGAATACTACTGAAATTACAGCCCCAATCCCTTTCGATGTAGCGTTTTATAATCTCACTTATCAAACACATCAATTTGAAATCACCAATTCAGAGGGATTATGTCAAATATCATTAAACTGGAGTGATCCAAGTGCAGATCTAAAGTTCTGGGTACTGGATCCGACAGGGCAATTAGTAGGAGCGTCATCCAGAACTATATTCGATACAGGGGTAACAAATGGTTCTTCAACTATACTTTATCCCACGATAGGAAATTGGAGCGTTATAGTAACTAGAATACGGGGGAGTAGTGCGGTTCCTTATAATTTAACAATAAATATTACTGAATCTTCATCGTATAAACGCCAGTGTATCGAATCAGCGGCAAATGGGGCAATAATCGCATCTCAATTGAATAAACCCTTACTCTATGTGACCAACTCATCCGTTCCAAATGAAACAAAGCGGGCAATATCCACATTGAATGCCAGTAAGGTCATTTGCGTTGATCCATACAATCTTATTACAACGAATGTAACTGCTGAGCTGGCAACTCTGGGAATTAATTTAACGGAAAGTACTAATTTAACTTCAAAAATCCAACTGTATGATTATATTTACAATTTAACTCAACAATCTGATCTTGTACTTTCGTCCATCAATAATGGGTATTTTGCGCCGGCTAGTTTAATGGCAGCTTATAAGGGCGCACCTCTCCTATTTACTTTAAATGAAAGCTATAACATCCATGCGGGAGCTCTGAAGAATTATGCAATGGATAGTTGGGTCGGTTTCCAAGATCCTGGGAATTCTGGTTTATTAAACCAAAGTATTCCCAGATTTGAAGATATGAAAGGACTAGCTGATAACTTTTACGCGTGGATGAACTCAATAAATCGCGATAAAAGCGGAACCGAAACTGTACTCGTTGTTTCCCCCATTTGGGAATTAAATACTTTCTTTGATAGGGCAATTTTCGGAAAAGCCCTTGTAGGACGTTTTGCTACATTAGATTCAGAAGATTTAGCTGTGTCAATTTGTCGTAATATCTTCTATCCGGTGCTTAGCTATACAAATATGTCATATGGATATTCACCAAGAACCAAACTCATATCAGTGGGAGGGAATTTAACAATTACTTCTACCCAACTTTACGCTAGTAGTTATTCGGGGGATTATACGGCCTGTAAAGCTGATGATGGAGTATACCATTCATATTTAAATGGCTCGAACGGGCAAGTTGTCATTCCATACTACGTGAATTTAAGTGAATCTCAAATTCACTACAATAATATTTCTCAAGTTGAAATTACAATCGATGGGAAAATTGCCTATTCAAACGCGTCCATTCAAGTAGCAGGATGGGGTATTTGGAATTGGACATCAGCAAACATGGTATTATTAAATACGCAATTCCTGAATTCAACCAGTGACCAAACTGCAACTATTTTAATTAATACCACAAATAAAACTAGTCTGATCCTTTCAACCAACTCGAGAATTGAACTTTTTGTGTTGGTTAATACGACCGGGGCACCCATTAATGTAAGTATTGATTTTATAGAATTTAATGTTACGTACAACTATATTAAAAATCAACCTTTAATGCTCTCGTCTAGTGTTACATATTGGCATGATTTTAGTTTTCAAGGAACTACCTATAATTATTCATCGCTCATCCCATTGAACTTTACGCAAAATGGATTTGTAGTCGTGAATTCTACAGGTTCTCAAGAAGTTTTTTCACAATTATTGGATGATTGCAAGCTTTGGTATTACTCTGGAAATAATACCCTCAATGAAACTTTGGGTGAATGGAATATGCTATTTACTCAAAGTGATTATTGGAGAGCATATGGAGATTATAGTGATGATCAAGGGTCGACTCCAGACAACCCTGATGCCGATGCCGATCACTACGTCACAGCAAATACAACCCTAGAAGATTGGCAGACGCGCACAGAATTGTTCTCGGTATTAACCCATTTACCATCTACTTTTGTAATGTTACAAGAAGATTATGGAGCTTTGACGCTGGTTCCTGAATATTTAATGAGTCAAGGTGCGACAACTGTGGTTGCTGACTTGAAACAGAACAGCCTAGGCTATTCCGAACATTTTTCTTATCTATTAACTAATGCACTTTTACAAAATAAACCAATAGGAGAAGCGCTACTCGCTGCATTTAATGCAACAAGTCACCTCTATTCTGAAGATTGGGAGGGAAGTATAATAGGAACGGCCCCTTTCTCAAACTATACAGAAGAAAGCCAAGCATTTGTATTATATGGAGATCCTGAGCTATCACTCATAAATAGTACTTATGACCTTGTACGACCTACAAGCTATCGTCCTCTGATTCAGGGGTTCTCGAATATAACCCGGCGAACAGGTTTTGTGGAGATTCTATATCCTATTTATCAATCATACCCCGCCATATTCTGGGCAAATATTACAGATATCGATTCCTATTTAAAGACAGAAGTTTCCGCGAGATATAATATAACCGGGACACAGTATGGAACACATGAATCTTTTGAACCGTATCAAACTAATCAGGGGACCTTATATGATGATCAAGATGATATTTTTGTGGCATTTACGGTTTTTTATAATACGAGCCTCAGTCTATTCGAATCTTTAACGAGAAAAACAGTCGAATGGCACATTTTTGATTCGAGCAATGAGATTCAAATTGCAATACCGATATATCTCCGTTCAGCCCTTCCAAATGTTGTTGATGCTTCAAAAACGATCCAATTAAATGATACTGGAATCTTTAACGATATTGATCATGTTGGACCGTTGGTATTTCATGAAACCATTGGAAGAGTCAATGAATCTATTTATGTAGAATTCAACGTGACTGATGTAGATCAAGTAAGCGGAGATCCAGATTCTAGCGAGTTTGAAGTTAATTTGGTCTTACAAAATGTTGATACTAATACTACTGGATTTGCGCCGATGAACTTCGTTGATGATAATAATGGTGATGATATAGTCAGTATTTGGAATATAACCTATAGTTTTAATGCATTCAATGATACGGGAAAGTATGAGCTTTACGCACAGGTTACTGATGGAGAGAATGAAACTAAATTGGAATATTTAGATTATATATTTCTAATCAATTGGGCTCCCGAAGCCAATGGTACAAACTTTGTAATTACAAACGGGACAGCCCCTGAAAATCAGGTATTTCGAGAGAATGAAACCATAGAATTCTTCGCATCGGTTCTAGATGTAGATGGGAGCCGGAATGTGACTGAATCTTGTGAAGGAAATGGGACTATTACTGGAACACAACTTAGTGCAATTAATTTCACAGGTAATACTGGAGCATGTCAATTAAATGATGGAGTATATCACACTTATCATTCCAATACGAGTGGGCAAATTGTTTGGTCGTATTTTGTAAATATGAGTGATTATGGAATTAATTACAATACCACTTCAAGAATAGAGGTTTCAATTGACGGAAAACTCGGGTATTCGAATGGGTCAGTTGAGCTGGCTGGCTGGGGGCTTTGGAATTGGTCTTCTGGGAAATATATAATAATGAATTCCAGCGTGTTGAACTCAACTACTGATAATTTTGATTCGGTCGTACTTGCTAATTCAAATCTATCCGATTTTCTAAATCCTGCTCAAAAATCACGCATCGAACTTTTTATTTTGGTGAATACCTCGGGCCCCGTAGTTAATGTGAGTATTGATTTAATCCAATTCAGGATAACGTTCAAACATGACATGGCTTTGACTCATGATGTAATGCTATGTCTTTACAAGGAAACAAACCAATGGATTAATGTTTCAATGACAGATAATGATTTGAATAACAATTGGACTGCAACATATACTTTTACAAGGTTTAATGAGAGTGGGAAATGGATACCATATGTAAATGTTTTTGATAGGGATGGTCCTTCAGTATTATTTAATTCAGGGATTAATGTAACAGTTGTTAACCATCTTCCAGATATACCTACTAATGTCACAATAACGGATTTCAACCTAACGGTTATTTCATCGATCCTAAGAAATAATACTATTCGCTTCTTTGGGAATGCTACAGATTTCGATGTTGACTTTCGCACCTCTACCCTGATATTGTACGCGTGTTTAAATGATAGTGCTGGAATCGTGCGATATCAAGAGGTGATGACCTATAATAGCAACATGAGTTTATGGTCTTATAATTTCACACCACTAACAACGGACCCTGTTGGTAACTGGACGTATTACGTGAGTGTAGTAGATGAGGCGGGAGGACGAACGAATTCAAGCGGAATTATGCTAACCATTATTAATAATCAGCCCATTATTCAAGTAGTTGAAATCCAGCCGGCAGATCTGGAGTTATTTATTGGGGAAGATCTTTCCATTAATATAACTGCTACCGATGTGGAGAAATTAACCAATGCTACGGTCTTTATCGAAGATGGAACAGGCACCCTCATTAATATGACAGGGATTCTCATAAACCAATCCGATTCAGTAATAATTACATTCATAGAGGCAAATTACAGCTCGTTAGATACATCAGGTACTTGGAATATTACAATCAGGTTATATGATGCGGAGGGAGATTATTCATCGGAGTTCACTTTTCCAACTGGAAATAATTCTATTACAATAATTGTGCATCCACGTCAGCAAGATAACGGAGGGCGATTCCCGTTTGAAGTCATTATTATAATTGCAATCGTAATTATTACTGTGATGGCAACGTATTTAGTATATCGAATCCGGAAAAAAGAAGCTGCAGTTGTCCCTGCCGCGCGGGTAAGACAAATTATTAAAAAGATCTCGAAAGAAAAGGATACGAAAGTAGCGGAGACACGGGCAGAGATTGAATCGCGAATTAAAGCCATAGATATTAAACCAAAACCTAAGATCAAAATCCTACCAGAGGAGAAAAAGGAGTTATCTGAAGAAGAGATTGAGAATTTGAACAAGGAAATGCGTAAATTGGTCAAGGAAGCTCAGGATCTGCTCGAGAACGCTCAATTTGAGGCAGCTTCCATTGCATACCATGATGCATCTACTTTAGCGCTGAAACTAGAGAAAAACGAAATAGCTAAAGTGTATGCCAATCGAAGTGAGGAAATTCTTGCAAGAAAATCAGAACTGAAGAAGAAGGCAAAACAAGAAGCAAAAGTAGAAAAGAAATTATTGAAAGAAAAGCAAAAAAAGAAAATAAAACTGAGCCGAGCCGAGATTGAAAATATCAAAACGGAAATAGGTGAGATTATGAGAAGTGCCAGACGGTCCATCAATCAAGATGACTACATTTCTGCTGCCAAGCAATATCGAGAAGTATCCGAACTGTATAGCAAGATCGGTGACGAAGAAAAAGCCAACGAATTCGAGGAAAAGGCGGATTCACTATTATAACATAATTAAAAAAAAGGAAAAAGTTGATTTAGGAATAGCTTCCTAAAATATTTTCAGTAATGATTCCTATCGCTTTCTTCTTTTTGGGTCCCAAGGGGGATCCGAAGACAAATTGCGATACTCCAGCCTTTTTAAGACTTTCTATTTTATTAAGACACTGTTGTGGGGTTCCTGAGATTGAGAACGCTTCGATATAGGAGGCATCGACCATTCCAAAAGCTTTTCCCATATTACCTTTGGAAAGATGTTCTCTCATTTTCGCGGCGATTTCCACATTAAGATCGTGGCGCTCAAGAACTCGAGGGGGGGTAGCTGCGGCAATGAAGGTTACGACGGGAATAGTTGCTTTAGCAGCATCTTCTGCTTTATCGCTTGTTGAGAAGCATGTATAAGCTACGACATCAGTTTCGTTGATGTTTCGACTGGCCCTATTAATTCCTTCCATGATATTTTTATGTGCATATTCAAAATCCAGCTCATTCGACCCATTGATTAAGATGCCATCTCCAATTTCTCCTGCAAGTGCTAGCATTTTCGGTCCTTGTGCTCCTACATAGATAGGAATACTCCGATCCGGCTTAAAATTTAGGCGCGCATTTTCTAATTTCACAATGTCACCCGTAAAATTAACGTTATCTTCAGACCAAAGCATCCGAATGGCTTTAACAGTTTCATAAACTGTTTTTAGTGCGCTTTTCGTTTCGATATTTAATGCGGCTAGCGTTGATTTATCTCCAGCACCTAAACCCAATACCATCCTGTTATTCGATATTCTATCAAGGGAGGCGATTACTGAAGCAGTGGATGCGAGGTGTCTCATGTAAGGATTTGTTACTCCAACACCCAATACGGCTGCACTGGTAGCTTTTGCCATAAGAGTTAAGGTAACATAGGGGTCCATATTATTATAATGGTCCGTAATCCAGATGTTGTCGATACCGCCTGCTTCAAACTGCTTTCCATATTTAATAATTTTGTCTAAGCCGGTGGCAGGAACAAGTTCAACTCCAAATTTCAGCTCCTTATCTAAATTTCTAGCGGCAACCGGAACCGGAGCCCACTTTTTTTGGTCTAAAACCCTGAGAGCTAGTTGGATAGTATTAAAGACAGCGGCAGGTGAAAGGTGGCCTTTAGTTAATTGAAGGATATCCAATTTTTCTCGTTGTGTAAGATCATACCCCTCTAATTCTTCTTCCGTTAGGATTGCAAGTAAATCATCTACTAAATCAGATTTAATAGACTTGCCTAAATTGTTAATTTGATCTAACAGGTTTTTGGGGGGACCACTAATTTTGAATTTCGTAGGTGGTGTAATTTTTAGTTCGGATTTTGGAACTCCCAGCTCTGTTTTTGCAGCTTTGGGTTGTGTTGGCATCCCAGGCTTTAAGAACTTGCCGGATAATTGATTCACAGCATTTGAATCAGCTCTATTAACTAAGGTGAGTACATCTGATACTAGATTTTTCCCTGATTTTCCTTTTACAAATTGAAACATCGCAGTTTTTTCTTGCGGGTTCATCTCAATCTCGTTTTCGATAAGGTAGTCAATGAGTTCATCTCGAAATTCATCAAAATCGTCTTTAGCTAGGCTTGAAAATTTGTCTACAATTTCTTTATCAACCATTTTTTGCATCCTCCTCTTTTCTAGAAAACTCGTCATATGTTGATCTAATTTTGAGAATGGAATAAGAACTATTTCGTTGTCAGCAGTTATTCGGCAGAGGAATCGGCGATCTGACTTAATATCTATTCCATGTTTCTCTAATTCATTGAGTTCATTTAGCCCAAAGTAAATAGATATACCTCGTTTCATCCCTTTATCGTGACTCGTGACGATCAATGGTTCGTTATCTTTGTATTTAGTCATTTGTTATCCCTAAATTTTCTAGAAAGAATTTTTGGTTCACAATGTTATATTCGTGGAACCTACTATATATATCCTATGGTCAAAAAAGAATAATTTCTTTTTTTTCATAGATTATGTTCAAATTTTTTAGATCAGATTTCTCTCTTTTTAGTGAGATCCTAAGTAGTACTTAAATTTTTATGCTGTTTGGAAAATCAATGGACTATAAGAATCTTGAAAAAGAAAATAGTAAGAGAATTAGAATAATTTATTGTTCAGTTTCATACCCTAGTTCTTTAAAGAGAAGACTGGGTTTAACTCTGCTATTTGATTCTTCTTGCGCGATCCGGGCAATCGTTTTAGGGCGGTGTTTCGCTTGTAAATCTTGTGCTACGGCGATTGCGCTGTTTGCAAGGTTCTTCAAGTATCGATTAATCGAAATCAAGCTGATTATAGTAGTGGTATCTTTGATACTTGCTAAAACTTTTTTCTCCGTCTCTAAATCAAAATTTCTCACTTCATCAATACTGTCCAGCACTTCGTTGGCCCGCATGAAATTATTCTTGAAGAAGGCGAGAATCGCTTTCTCCTGCATCACCCTGATGAACCGGGACATTTTAGTCAAGTGCTTTTTGACATCTTCGTTGATATCTTCCTTTAATAGCTTAATTGCATGTTGAGCAATGCCTACGGCATAATGAGACATTTTACTCAGATCCCGAGCAAGCAAAATTCCGAGGACACAGTCGATCTTCATTTCGCTATCGCAGATATCGGAGAGATTGAGGCGTCCGCTCAAGGATAGGTTCAGCTGGCGTAGCATTAGGAAAAATAGTTTATCGACTTCCATTTCCCGATTAAGAACGTCCCTGGCGAGCTCTTCATCCTTCTCAATAAATGATTTGATCGCATCGGCGTGCATTGAACCCACCAAGCTATAAATTCGCTCAATTAAGTTCCCAAGAGGGAATTTAACGGGATCTACCAATATCCGAATGGTGATCCTATCCGAAAATTCCTCGGAGATCTCCGTACCTATTAAATTTGAGGTCCCGTTCTTGATTAACCGCTTCTTATCCAAACTAATGGTTTTTTTAGACAGGATCCGGATGATATCTGACCCTTGGATATATGAACTGTTGATGCAACGCTCGATAGAGCTCTCCTTGGGGTAATCCTCCAGTTCAACAACGAATTCATGGTAATATTTATCGTCAATTCCATTTGGAATGAATCGTATACCGCCAGTATCATCTACAGCAAGGCTTAGTTCTGCCCCCTGATCAAGCCCATGCCCATTCACCCATGTTTTCGGGAGTGTGACGAAAAAACTCCCGCTTTGGGTTCTTTGCATCTTCCTAATATCAACCATAAATCGCACCCATATACTATGGATCCCATACTATAATTAGGGTAATGAGTTCATTATTTTCTAGTATGACTAGACGTTATTATAAATTTAACCGTAAACCCAACGAAAATACTATAAATAACCTTTAATACCTTCAATTGGTGTTCATGGTGGAACGGTCATCCGACAAAACCCAGACAGATCCCAAGAAAAATAACCCCCTCGTACTATCTGTGCACCATCAGAAGGCGAGGGGGGCGCGAGTGTATTTTAGTACCCGTGATTTGAAGAAAATTCGGGAAATATTGGGTGAGGATTTCTTTTTATTCAATGATAAGAAGTTGGAAGCCTACATCGATCCCGTGAATGAGACCATCACGATCTCCGCCGCCAAGAATTACAACAGCACCAATACTCTCCCCTTGGAAAGTAGCAGCCCGAGCATTTTGGAGGGACTGGAGGAGCAGAGCGAGAGTGATGCCATCTTCGGACCCACCGGGCTGGACTTCTACATCCCGATCGAGGGCACCGGGGACCGGTACTGGATCGCGGAAGTGTCGGTTCAGGGGCATCTCGCCTACTACTGCGTCGCTACATCACAGTCCCATTTGGAGAAGGAGATCCACCGCAAGGCGGACCAACATTTCCCAGAGCTCTTGGATTCGGATCTGGTGGAGATCCAGTACTTTTCGGGCTACCTCGTCCATTCGCCCGTCCCGGGCACGGTCGCGGGCAGGGCGTACAGTAACCTCGCTAACAAACAACTCCATGACGTGGAGATCAGTGCGAACCGCTCCCTTCCCAACGACGCCGACCTGACCCCCTTGGTGGATCTGGGGAAGGGACAAATTAAAGGGCTAAGCATTCAAAAGCGGACGCTGCTGGCGAAGTACGAAGTGGAGGCGATCGCCTCGAAAAACGCACCGGCGAAGGAAGCCGCCGTCATGGACCACAATGGCACGTTGGTCTGGCATGTCACTACCGACGATGGGGAGTTCTTGCTGGATCCGGTAACCGGTGGAAAGTTAGATCCTACTTCTTAAATAATCTCAATATAAAGAGCGGTGTGTGCGCCGTTCTCGGTTTGCGCATTCCCCCTCATCACCTTTAAATAGCAGCAGTGTCTATTTTTCTATAGAAATGCATAACTGAGGGTGTATGACGAATTTCGCAGGGTAGTAATCTTAGTTCAAATACATCTCAACTGCAGGTTTTACGAGTATTAGAGCGGGCAATCAAAAGGAAAATTCCAGAGGTTCCCGCAATCGATCTGGATCTTGGAAAGTCTTTTGGGGTGGCGTAGGCTACTAAAACAGCCTTAGATTAGCCTCAGTCGTTGGTCTGTTTGTTGGAAATGAAAAGTCAACGAGAGATTGGTGCTAAAATGTGAACTGCCCGCGCCTGAAGGCGTAGGCTACTAAAACAGCCTTAAGACCAATTCCCAAACTTGCTGAAATGATACGAATAACTGCGAGAACATCACAGTTAGTAATGGAAGACTCAATTTATCCCGCCTAAGAGATTTCTTAAATGTTCCCATAATCTTAATATGAGTAGTATAAAAACTATCTCCGATTTTCCTCCTAGTTAGGAACCAACGCTCATATACTCAATCCTGATATCGACCTAACAACCCAGAACGTTCAGCAGCTCGGACTAATCATTCTTCATTGAATAAATTAAAAATATGAGTGGGATCCACCTCTTCCAAGATCCCTACAATCGGTAAAGTAAAACTTAAATGAAAACTCTCTACCGTTTCAACGAAAAAGAGTTAGTCTAGATCTACTTAAACATTGTTAATTGCTTGAAGCAAGAAAGTTCATCACGTAACTAATCAAAAAATGTCGGTTTAGAAACGAACCAATTAAAAAAAGGAATGAAAAAAGAGAAGGATAAAAAAATGAAGTCAAATCAAATGTTAGTAATTGGTGCTGGAGTAAGCGGCATTAGCGCGGCATTGGATTTAGCAGATCAAGGATTTATGACCTATCTAGTTGATAGGTACCCTTCGGTCGGCGGTCGAATGGCGCAATTGGATAAAACATTCCCCACGCTGGATTGTTCAATCTGTATCCTCGCTCCGAAAATGGTAGAGGTAGCACGACATGAACGGATTGAATTATTGACCTATTCAGAAGTTAAAGAAGTTCAGAAATTAGAGAGTGGGAATTTTAAGGTTAAGATAGTAAAAAAGGCACGATATGTAGATACTGATAAGTGTACTGGATGCGGTATCTGTATGGAAAAGTGTCCAACAAAGAAAATTCCACATGAATTTGAGGCGGAAATGATAAATCGAACCGCCGTTTATATTCCATTCCCCCAAGCAGTGCCTCGTAAGGCGGTAATTGATGCTGAACACTGCCTGTATTTAACGAAAGAAAAGTGTGGAATATGCCAAAAAAAATGCACCGTAGGTGCTATTGATTACGAACAACAAGATGAAGAGATTGAGATCGAGGTTGCCTCTATTGTCGTAGCCACAGGATTTGATTTAATTGACCCATCCAAGGTGTCCGGTCGATGGGGATTCAGGAAGTATCCAAATGTAGTTACAACCCTTCAGTATGAACGCATTCTGAGCGCCTCTGGGCCATATGGTGGCGAAATACTACGCCCTGCGGATAAAAAACATCCCCATAAAATTGGGTTTATATTATGTGTAGGAAGTAGGAATACTGGAGGAAATGCGAAATCATATTGTTCCAAATTCTGTTGCATGTATAGCACGAAAGATGCAATTATCACAAGGGAGCATGCTCCTGATGTAGAGGTGACTATTTTTTATAACGATCTTCGAACTATTGGGAAAGGGCATGAAGAGTTTATTGTAAGAGCGGGAGATGAATACGGGGTTAGATATATCAAAAGTCTTCCAGCGTCGATTGAGGAAGACCCGGAAACTCATGACTTAATTGTTCAATATGAAAATGTGAAGGCGGGAACTCCTGAAGTTGAGACGTTCGATATGCTTGTTCTTGCACCAGCTGCAATTCCCAGTACTGGCGCAAAAGAATTAGGGAACACATTAGGGATCAAGGTTGATGAGCATGGCTTTTTTGAAGCAAAAGATTCTGCCCGTATTCTTGAATCGTCAGTGGAAGGGATCTATATCGTAGGTTCCTGTCAGGCACCTGAAGATATTTCCCATTCAGTGGCAAAATCGTCCGGCGCAGCGTCCCTCGCAGGTGCACGCGGTCAGCCTGATTATGAAGTGGGCGAGAAACTTGAAGTACAAGAGAAAGAGGTTCTCCCGACTGATCCCGCAAGGGTAGGGGTGTTCGTTTGTCATTGTGGAATTAATATAGGGGGTGTTGTGGATGTTCCAGCAGTCGTGGAATATGTAAAGACGCTCCCAAATGTAGCTTACGCGACTGAGAATCTTTATACATGTTCAGAAGATTCACAAGTTCTCATTAAACAGGCTGTTGAGGATCATAATCTCAACCGTGTGGTTGTGGCGGCATGTACCCCCCGAACTCATGAACCATTATTTAGAGAAACAATTAAAGAAGTGGGATTGAATCCCTATTTATTCGCGTTTGCGAGCATTAGGGAACTTGTCTCTTGGGTGCATATGAACCAACCTGAAATCGCAACTGAAAAAGCGAAAGATCTGGTTAGGATGGCAATTTCTAGAGCCGCCTACCTAGAACCCCAAACGACAGTCGAAGCAGATGTAAGACAATCGGCTTTGGTCATTGGTAGTGGGATTGCTGGACTTACAGCAGCAAATGCAATAGCTGTGAGAGGATATCCAGTGCATTTAATCGAGCAAAGTGATCATCTAGGTGGACTCTTGACTGAGCTCGATTCGATTAATTTTGAACGGATGAATGCCAAAGATTTTATCAACCAAGCGATTGAGCGTGCAAAAGCGAATAATCAGATTAAAATCTATACTAGCACTAAAATCAAAGAGCTGAAAGGGTCGATTGGAGATTTTAATGTTGATTTAGATGTTAATGGCGAAAATAAAAATGTGAAAGTAGGGGCAATTATTGTTGCAGCGGGAGCTACAGTGCATAATGGTGAGGGGCTTTTCGGTCATGGATCGCATCCCAATATCTATACGCAGCTCGAATTTGCTAAACAATTAGAAAAGAAAAACTTCAATGATGGGGATAATTTTGTGTTTATTCAATGTGCAGGACAACGAGATCCAGGGGGCTTAACATACTGTTCAACGATCTGCTGTGGAGTGGCGATTAAAGACGCCCTAGAAATCCAGGAAAATTATCCTAATTCAACCGTGAGTATTCTCTATCGGGATATCCGAGTTGAACCTGAAGGAGAAGAAATCTATCGAGAATCCCGAAAAACAACGAATTATTTAAGATACGACGAAAAACCAAAAGTTTCCGTCAGTTCCGATAATAAAATTGATGTTCAGATAAAGAACGTCCTAACTGACTCAGATATTACATTAAAAGCAGATCATGTAATCCTCGCTACCCCGATGGTGGCATATGCTGATAATAAAAAGCTATCCGAATTCCTCAAAGTACCTTTAGGACCAATGAAATTCTTTTTAGAGGCACATCCAAAACTACGTCCCGTGGATTTTGCAACGGACGGGATTTTCGTTTGCGGTGCAGCTCAGGCGCCTAAAAATGTTGCGGATTCAATGAGTCAAGCACTGGGTGCAGCCTCCCGAGCACTTCGATTTATTGAGAAAGGATCAGTGGAGAGCGAAGCGATTACCGCTTGGGTCGATCCAAACAAGTGTATCAGCTGTGGCATGTGCCAGCACATTTGTCCCTATGGAGCAATTGGAATACCTGTTGAAGAAGGTAAAATTGTCTCGGAAGTAAACCAATTACTCTGTAAAGGTTGTGGAACTTGCAGTGTGGTATGTCCTGGAGAGGCCATAACCATGAGGCATTATGGTAATGCGGCGGTCTTTGACATGATTGAAGAAGCGGTTGCAGTTCAACCACCTGAAGATGAGCCTCGAATTGTCGCGTTTCTCTGCAATTGGTGTTGTTACGCAGGGGCCGACAACGCGGGAGTGAGTCGCTTCCAATATCCACCGAATATTCGCGTCATTAGATTGATGTGCAGTGGGCGCGTTGATCCGTTATTCATCCTTGATGCGTTTGCACAAGGTGCGGATGGCGTGTTCCTTGGTGGGTGTCATATTGGGGATTGCCATTACATTTCTGGAAATGAGAAAGCTTACCGGAGAGTCGTGAAGACTAAAAAGATGCTGGAGGCAGTAGGGATTGACCCTGCACGATTCAGATTGGAATGGGTATCAGCGAGTGAAGGTAAGATATTCCAAAAAGTAATAACTGAATTCGTCCAAGAATTGAAAAAGTTAGGCCCTAGCAAATTGAGGGCAAAAGCGGAGAAAACGGATGAAATGAAAAAAATTGAAGTTACAGGATCATAGGAGGTAAAAAAATGATCATAACGAGAGAAAAACCCTTAGAAGAAATTTATGCGATGATAGAACCGCATAAGAAGATTTTGATTCTAGGTTGTGATGGGTGTTTTCAGCCCCCGCGAGGGCTAAAGCAAGCCAATTTGATGGCGAAATTGTTGGATTTGAAAAGAAAACTTGAAAATAAAGGATTTGAAGCCAAAACGGCAACAGTTCTCAGACAATGCGACGACGATATTACGGTTACCACCCTTAGGCCTATTCTAGACAATGAGAAATTCGATGCGATTTTATCACTGGCCTGTGGTGTGGGAGTTCAAACAGTGGCAATAATTTATGATACACCAGTTTATCCTGCCCAAAACACACTGTTTATGGGGGCGAAGATTGGTGAAGGGTATTACGAGAAATGTGCCGCTTGTGGAGATTGCCTTTTAGGATATACAGGTGGATTTTGTCCTATTGCTAATTGTGCTAAATCCCTTGTAAATGGTCCATGTGGTGGTCCAATTGATGGGAAATGCGAAGTCGACAACTATGTTCATCCATGTGCGTGGGTTGAAATCTATAACCGATTGAAAGCCCGTCCTGGTGGAATGGAATTGTTCATGAAATTTCGAATCCCCCCTGATTTCAGAAAACGTGGTAATCAACGGAGAGACGAGGAAGAGGTGATTGAGATTGAGTGACAAAATATATAGTGACTTAATGCGGGAAATCAAAGAAGGAAGATTCGTTTTTACGGGAGAATTGGAACCTGGTAAAACCACAAACCTGCACCATCTGATTGAAGGTGCGAAGGTAATGAAAGACGCGGTTGTAGCAGCCAATTGTACTGATAATCCCCAATCAATGGCATACATGTCGAGTCTTGTCGCATCATATAGCGTTCAGAAAAATTCGGGATTAGAATTAGTGTACCAATTAAGGTGTTCGGATAGAAACCGGATTGCTTTATTCTCGGATATATTAGGAGCGGGTCATCTCGGTATTAAAAATATCCTCGCGCTCACTGGAGATCATACTGCCGTTGGCGATATGCCTGAAGCTAAACCGGTGTTTGACCTAGATTCGGGGCAATTATGTTATATGATCCGAAAGATGGTAGACGAAGGGCTTGACTTGAATGGGAAAGAGATTGAAGATCCCCCAAAAATTCATGTTGGGGTTGCAGGCAATCCAAATTGTGTTCCCATGGAGGCAGAAGTATTAAAGATCGGGAGAAAAGTTGAGGCAGGTGCCGAATTCATTCAAACCCAGGTAGTTTACGATGTAGACCTTGCTAGAGAGTTTATTAACGATGTAGAACGGTTCAAATGTCCCGTAATGATTGGGATTTTCCCGATGAAATCATACGGTGTAGCAGCTTATTTTGATAAATATATCCCAGGAGTCAAAGTTCCCAAAGACTTGTTGACCGCTTTAAAAGCCGTGAAGAAATCTGATGTGGAAAAGAAGGAGAAACGGAAGAAATATGAAGTTGTCAACACAGAATTTTTCGTTCCCTTCATCAAAGAGCTCATGAATACTAAGGCGGCAGGTGTTCACGTCATGGCTGTCGAGTGGGAGCCATACGTTGTGAAACTTATCAAAGAAGTCAAGGGCCAAGTCTAAATTTTTTATTTTTTTATTTTTCTTATCCGGAATTCAGCTAATTGTGTTGAACCTAATTAATATTTTTAGATATTTCTAACAATTTCTCATTTAATTCCGTTTTACTCTTATCTTTCAATTCTGCATAAGTAAATTTTATCCGTTTTATATTTTGGTTTTGTAAACTCACTTCAAAATATTTCTCTTCATATGCTATACTCGTAATTTCTTGGAAGCTGAAATGCCATTGACGAACTTTTTGTAGTAAAATTCGAATCCAAGAAGTCTTTAAAATTCGGAGTTCTTCCCGTGTCGTATCAACCTCAAAAGAAGTTTTTGTGGTCCAGCCATGTATCTGCAAAGGTAACAAACATAGCTCTATAATTATCAGAGGCAACCAGAAGTAGTTAAAAGCGTAAAGTAGAATGTTGATTGAATAAGAGGGATTAACAGAGACAGAGTAAATTATAAGTAGGAAAAAAAGAGTGGAGATAAGTGTGCCTTGCCTCCCATTACCGGTCCGAGCGGAAAGTATTATGCCCCAATCCTTGGAATATTCATTAATAATTAGTTCTGAGAGGACACTGCTTTGAAATAGTTTATGAGGAACTACCAGATGAGTAAATAACATTATGATGTTGAAACTGGTAAATTGTGCGATGTGATCTTCGAGTTCATAAAAAAATATACTCAAGATTATAAGGGATAAAACACCAAATATAAGGACAAATGTGGCAGAATGGAGTCTAATATTCGAAGCTGCTTGCTTTGAGAACTCCTCATCACTTGATAGCTCTTTAAAAAGATACCAGATCATAATGCCATCAATCATGTTATAGTAGATGAAGAAAAAATTAAGGAGTAATAGATTCTCAATTTCAAATAAGAAATTTAATGCAAAAAACACGAAGATGGATACTGCTAATACAATGATTAAAATGATAACTCTTGACCTTGTTTTCAAACCAGCCCACTTTTCAGTTATGATTATGGATTTTAAAAAATCCCTATCAGAATAGCTTGGTACAACAATTTAAACTCGTGCTTTTTCATACCCGAAGAGTTACAGGAGTGACAGTTTGAGTTTTCCCAAAGGTGGGGATAATCCACAGATAGAGGCAGTATTTAAGCTCTTCATAGGTAGGTTTTGTAAAATTAATATGCCCCAAGGAACCATTGAAAAATAGTCCTTCTCCGTCAGTTAAATCACGGGAAATTGATTGTCCGTTCGAGTTTATCAGGAATTGAGTAACCGCTACCGTTTCGAAAACATTATCAATACAATAGATATAGATTTCCGGATAGCCAGGATGAACATGGGGAAAGACTTTTACCTGATCACCTTCTTTCTCTAAATTGACGCTAGTCACCACTCCTTGGGCTAGAGCTTCCCTTGGAATATTTGTGAATCCTGACATAAAATAACCATTCTTGAATGCAGTCCACACCTCGCGATAGGTTGCCATTTTCTGTGAATCGCCGAATTCTCCACGGGGACTGAATTTATCCAGTGAAAACCGTTGGATTTCGAATTTGGCTCCAAGTTTCTTTCCAATTTCACCTAAAATAGGACTAGATACAAGACAGATTTTATTTGCGTATATTTCAGAAATGGAGGGATCAATAGTAATTCGTTCATTTTCTGGTAAAAAAACTAAATCAAACTGATTGATTGTAGATTCTTGGTCATTATGAGTTAATTTAGAGGTCCCCTTAAGAAGACAAAAATTGATAACCTCATTTTCACTTGTTTCAATTACAATTGGTTTAGCGAAATAATAATATCTCATAGAAATGTTTTCCATCTCTCGTGTAATCGAAACTTTCCAGGGATCTTCAAAATAATATTTTTCCATCTCTTGTTTATTGGGAATTTGCATTATCTCACCTTATTAAATTATTTTTCCTCAATTCTTGTTTGAGGGCTAGATACATCCCATTTTTTAAAATTTTAGTAATGTGATTTACCACAATGGAAACAAATTGGGAAAGTTGAGTTAAATCTCGTTCCCAAAGATTAGTATTTTGACATATTTTTCTAACTAGAGTTGTAATTGCCTCTTTATTAGAGGGATCAGTGGATTTCCAGATCTTATAGAAAAATACGAGGGATTCTGACTCGTCATTGTATTGGAATTTTTCTGAGCCCCGAAGACCAATCCAGGTGGAATCGGACTTTTCTCGAATACGCATAAACATTATGAATGCGGCAAAGGCAAATGGTAAAAGAGCTGGGGGATTTTCGAACTTCTCATAATATCCCAATATCGAGGGGAGCACCCGCAAACGCATTTTTGAACTAGAATAAAGCGAAATATTTATCAACTTGTGTTCAAGAAAAGGGTTTCGAAAGCGTTCTATGATTGTATCTTTATATTTGAGTAAATCGCTTTCAGGCAGACCAACAAAAGGAATTACCTCTTTTTCGAGAGCGTTTTGTATGTACACGTTAATTAATGGATCTTCGATCGATTCTTTAACTAAATTTCTGCCAGAGAGGTAAGCAATGGGGACCATGGACGTATGGGCACCATTCAAAATTCGAACTTTGCGGAGAAAATAATTCTTGATGTTAGAAACGAATTGGACATTCAAGCCCGCTTGGTTGAAGGGAATTCGGGTTGAAAGGGAGTCATCAGCCTCAATGATCCAAGAATGATAGAGTTCCGTGAGGTTGAAAAATTTATCCTCGTAACCGAGTTCTCGCTGAAAATCTCCGAGTTCTTCTGGTTTTGGGAGGCCAGTAACAATACGGTCTACTATACATTTGTAAAATACATTTGCATTGTTTAACCATTTAACAAAGTTCTCTGGTAAGTTCCAATTCTTTGCCTGTTTAAGGACAAGGTTTTGCAGGATTTCACCGTTGTTTTCGATCAATTCCAAAGGAAAAATCATAAAACCTTTAGTATTATCGCCATCAAAAGAGTTGTAGCGATGATAAAGAAGGGCGGTTAATTTGCCGGGGAAAGAAATAGGAGGATTTTTATCGATTCTATCTTGAGAATCGTAAACCAAACCCGCTTCAGTGGTATTGGAAGCTATTATCTCAAGGGAGGGGATTTCTGCCAATTTGAGAGTTTTTTGCCAGTTGGTCTTTGCGGCAACTGCTTCTTTTATTGAGGAAACGATTAAATATTCTTGGTGTTGGGCTCCATCTTTGAGTCCTCTCGAACAAACTGTATATAATCCATCTTGGGCATTAAGTAAGTCTGCTTTATCAGCTTTCCGAGGTTGAATGACGATGGTCCTACCATTGAAGAGTTGTTTGTGATTGGCAATTTCAATGAAATAATTAAGAAAGGCTCGGATGAACCGTCCTTCTCCAAACTGGAGGACTTTAACAGGAAGATTCAAAAATTCCCTTTTTGGAAGGATTACATCAATTGTGGGTTTATATTCAGAGAGGACCATATTATTTAAGAGTTTCAAAGTTGATTGTCTCCAAGCAATACTTTTCTACATCAATTCTTCAATGTTTCGGAGTCCGCAAGATCGCCCACAAGTTAGCCTCACAAAATTTTTAGGAGTTATAAGAGGAAGAGTGCGGAAAATTCGAGCCATAACCGTATACCATGGCAATAAAGAAGATTTAGACATCATTTCTATATTATGAATTATATAATTAAAAATTATTAGCCTTTTCCAGATGGGATTAGAAGGATTCTATCAGAAAACAAAATTTATAATTTTAAAAAAGATTCATTAATCGTAAAAATAACAAACCAATTAATAACTACAGCGGATGATTTGTGAGCTTTTTGATTGAGTGCTGTAAGAGTGATTCTTGGTCTTGGATCTGAAGTAGATAAGTGGAGAACTCCTAGATGGATAAGAAGAATGTCTTAGTAATCGGAGGTGGCGTGGCGGGAATTCAAGCTGCGTTAGATCTAGCGAATATGGGAGAGGAAGTTGTATTAATCGAGAGGGATCCGAGTATAGGAGGGCGAATGGCACAATTGGATAAGACGTTTCCGACGAATGACTGCTCTATTTGTATCCTTGCGCCGAAGATGGTCGAATGTGCAAGACATCCCAATATTATTCTCCATTCCTACACGGAAGTTGAGCAAGTAGAGCGAATTGATGACTATTTTCGAGTGAAACTTCGGCAGAAGCAACGATATGTTGATGAAAAGATATGTACTGGATGTGGAATTTGCTCAACTAATTGTCCCATTGAGGTACCAAATCAGTTTGATATGGATTTGCGAATGCGAAAAGCAATTTATATCCCATTTCCACAAGCAGTACCAAATGTAGCTACAGTAGATCAAGATACCTGTATTGAGTGTCGGACATGTGAAAAGATGTGTCCAGCGGAGGCCATTGATTTAAATGCCTCTAGTGAAGGAGAAATTATCGAAATAACGGTTCATTCAATTTTAGTTTCGACCGGATATCAATTATTTGACCCCTCAAATATTACACAATTTGGCTATGGGCGATATCCGAATGTTTTAACTTCTTTGGAATTTGAACGGCTTATGTGCGCTTCGGGACCTACGGGCGGACGAATACTTCGCCTCTCTGATGGGAAAGAACCACTTTCAATTACTTTCATCCAATGTGTCGGCTCAAGATCAGAAAAATATCAACCTTATTGCTCTCGCGTGTGTTGCATGTACGCGACGAAGGAAGCAATTATCACGAAAGAACACGATCCGAACATTGACATCACGATTCTATACAATGATCTCCGAACGTATGGGAAGGGTTTCTTTGAGTATTCGGAGCGGGCTCGGCACGATTACGGTGTAAATTATATAAACGCGATTCCTCAACTAATTGAAGAAGATCCAGAAACCAAAAAATTGCAGCTTTCTTTTGAAAACCCAAATACAGGATTAATGGAAGATAAGAATGCAGATTTGATAATTCTCTGTCCAGCGATCATTCCGAATGAGAGGGCGGGTGAATTAGCGGAGAAGCTGGGGATAGCCTTAAATAGTAACGGGTTTTTCAAATCACGTGATGAATTCCAAGCCATAGAAACGGATGTTCCAGGCATCTTTCTTATTGGAGCCTGTAGCGGACCGAAAGACATCCCAGAGTCAGTAGCTGAGGCTAGTGCGGGGGCGTTGAAAGCTATCCTTCAAAGAACTGAAAAGCTAGAGCCCAAAAAGTTTGACGTCGCCCCAGAAGAGCAAAAAGAAATTGATAAAATACCTCGTATAGGAGTTTTTGTCTGCCATTGTGGCACCAATATTGGCGGGTTCGTGAATGTATCCGAAGTAGTTGAATACGTCCGCACGCTACCAAATATAGCATTTGTAGAAGACACCCTATACACCTGCTCTGAAGATTCTCAAGTCGTCATAAAGGAAGCTATAAAGGAGCATAACCTAAATAGAGTAATTGTCGCATCATGCACTCCGCGAACGCATGAGCCCTTGTTTCGAGCAACATGTTCGGAGGCAGGGTTAAATCAATACTTGTTTGAAATGGCAAACATACGTGAACAGGTCTCTTGGGTTCATATGAGAGAACCTGAACAGGCGACTAATAAAGCAAAAGATCTTATCAGGATGGCAATTCAAAGAGCAATTTATCTTGAACCACAAGAGAATATTCGGACAGAAGTTATTCCAGCTGCGTTAATTATTGGGGGAGGAGTAGGGGGAATGACCGCGGCACTAGATATCGCGAAAAGAGGGTTTCAAGTTCATCTCTTAGAACGCCAAGAGGAGTTAGGGGGATTACTCAAACATCAACACATTTTAACCCAAGAAGAAAAACCTGCATCTGAAGTAATTACTCCACTAATTAATCAAATCGAATCAGAATCCCATGTCGAAATTATCACAGCAACTCATATCACAGAAATCTCCGGGTCAATTGGGGATTTCAAAGTAGAATTTGAGAATGAAAAAGGAAAGAGAACGATGAATATTGGGGTTATCATCGTTGCTCTGGGTGCCGAGGAATTAAAACCCACTGGATTATATGGGTATGGTGACCATCCAAAGGTAAAAACCCTTATGGAGTATGAAAAAATATTAAGGGAGAAGCAAATAGAAAGAAACGATGTTATTACTATGATCTTGTGCGCTGGGGGGCGCGAGCCGGATGGAATCACCTACTGTTCTGCAATTTGCTGTTTAAATGCTCTAAATAATGCAATTTTAACTAAAAAAGATTATCCTGATATTGAAGTTAATATTTTATATCGAGATATAACAGTTACTGGAGATAATGAGCTGTTATATCGAACAGCGAGAGAAATGGGAGTCATGTTTATTAAATATGAAAGAGAGAAAAAGCCAGTTGTAGAGAATTTGGAAAATAGGATTAAGCTGAGGGTAAATAATATACTGAATAATCGAGATATAAATATTGAAACAGATTGGTTAGTTCTGGCATCGCCACTTATACCGCCGAAGGAAGTTGATTCAATCTCTAAATTATTGAAAGTACCACTTTCAGAAAGTGGATTTTTCCTCGAGGCGCATGTGAAGCATCGCCCATTAGATTTTGCGACAGATGGTATCTTTTTATGCGGGACATGCCATAGTCCCAAATCAATTTCCGAAACCATCTCGCAGGCGCATGGGGCTGCCGCCAGAGCGCTTATTCCTTTATTAAATAAGGTTGTCGAAAGCGATGCCCTAGTTGCTTATGCAGATCCTGAAACGTGTGTCGGTTGTGAAATTTGTGAGTTGAATTGCCCGTATGGGGCTGCTAGCCTTGTTGAGATTGAGGAAAATGTGTTTAAATCACAAATTAATCCGTCAATTTGTAAAGGTTGTGGAGTGTGTGCAGCTGGCTGCCCAGTAAATGCAATAACGTTGAAAAATTTTGAGGATATCCAAATAAATGCGATGATCAGGAGTGGCTTAGAAGGGCAGGATGTGGCTGAACCGAAAATCATTGTCTTTCTCTGTAATTGGTGCTCGTATGCGGGTGCAGATAATGCAGGTGTAAGCCGATTTCAATATCCCCCTAATATTCGATCAATCAGAGTAATGTGTAGTGGGAGAGTTTCGATTAACCATATGTTGAATGCATTACTCTATGGCGCTGATGGGGTATTAGTAAGTGGATGTCATCTAGGTGATTGCCATTACATCTCAGGTAATTATAAGACGGAGAGGCGAGTGAAACTTGCTAAAGAACTCCTCAAAATGGGCGGGATTGATGATCGTCGCATACGATTAGAATGGATCTCTGCCAGTGAGGGGAATAAATTCGCGGAGGTAGTTAAGAAATTTGTGGAGGAAATCAAAGCCTTAAGATCAAAATAATAGGTGTGAGAAAGAAAGTTGGTTGCAAACGATAGTTCGAATGAAATTTGTATCATCGGTGCTGGAATCGGTGGCATGGATTGCGCACTAGATCTAGCGGAGGCAGGGTATAAAGTTCATTTATTGGATACACAGCAGACAATTGGCGGGAAATATGCCCAGATCTATAAAATTTTCCCGTACGACGAATGTAGTGCGTGTGTGTTAACCCCAAAAATGTGTTCGATTGGAAATCATCCTAATATTGCAATAATTACGCTCGTTGAGGTAGAGGAAATTAGAGGATCTCAAGGCGATTTCTATGTCAGAATCTTAAAGAAGCCACGGTTTGTCGATGAGTCGAAATGTACGGGTTGCCAGAAATGCATCCAAACATGTCCAGTGGAGATGTATTCAAAATATGATATTAAATTAGGATTACGTTCCGCCATTTATCTAGATTTCCCACAACAAATTCCATTAGTGACAACAATTAACAAGGATCACTGTATCGAATGTGGAATGTGTGAGAAAGTATGCCCTGTGGGAGCAATTAATTATAATATGACCCCGGAAATATTTGAATTACATGTAGGATCCATCATTATCGCTACTGGGTTTGATGAATTCGATCCATCTATCAAGGAAGAATATGGTTACGGGGTTTACGAGAATGTTATTACGTCTCTGACGTATGAACGGTTCACCCATCCAACGGGTCCGGTAGAAGGAGAAATAATTCGGCCCAGTGATGGGAAACGTCCTCAGCGAGTGGTATTTATTAATTGTGTGGGTGCCCGAGACGATCAAATTGGGCATTTGTATTGTAATAAAGTCTGTTGTATGTTTTCCATGAAAAATGCGCGTTTTCTCCGGATGCACGAACCAGAGGCTGAGATTTTCATTTGTTACATTGATATTCGGGCAGCAGGTAAAAGATTTGAAGGGTACTTTAGGACTACAATGGAACAGTACGGGGTTAACTTTGTTCGAGGTAGAGTGTCGGAAATCCAAGAAGATCCAGAAACTAAGAATTTAACAGTAAGATTAGAAAATACAGAAATTGATGAACCTCAAACCCTTGAAAATGTTGATTTAGTGGTGCTAAATTGTGCCTTTATTCCCTCAAAGACCTCAGGCAAGATTATAGACATGTTAGATCTACCATTAGGGGAGGATAATTTCGTAAAAGAGGCACATCCTAATATTGCGTCTCTTGAGACGATAATTCCGGGTATTTACTTAGTGGGAGTGGTACACGGACCCCGCGACGGGGCAGATACAATTATCGAAGCAAAAGCAGCAGCCTCTGCATCTACTTCAGATCTTCTTCCACCTACTCATTTTATCGAAAAACCAAAAATTAAGGATATTGCTGCGTCCGAGGAACCGAGAGTAGGGGTTTTCGTGTGTCATTGTGGAGGTATTATATCAAGTGTTGTAGATGTGAAGAGCGTATCTGAAGAGATATCAAAACTGCCAAATGTAAAATTTGCCACAGATTACCTTTTTATGTGTTCAAGCCCAGGGCAAGAATTAATTAAAGAAAAAATCCGAGAGCATAATTTAAATAGGGTTGTTGTAGCATCATGCACGCCAATGGTACATGAAAAAACGTTTCGCGATTGTGTGGAATCTGAGGGATTATCCCGATACTATTTTGCGGGGCCAATTAATATAAGAGAACAATGTGCGATGGTGCATCATTCACATCCAAATGAAGCTACTGATAAAGCGTTGGATTTAGTCCATGGAGGAGTAGGGAGGGTATGCGGCTTGGAAGTCGTACCCATAATGGATATTAAAGTCAAGCCGAGCGTCCTTATTCTTGGAGGAGGAATCGCAGGAATAAATGCAGCGATTGATCTGGCAAAAAAGAACTTGAAAGTAATTATTGTTGAAAGAGAGTCGAAAATAGGAGGAAGGTTAAATCATTTATATAAGTTATTCCCTTCGGGTGAATTAGCAGAAGATCTTTTAGCAAAAAAGGTAGAAGAATTAAAGAAATATGATAAGATAAAGGTCTTTACCTCAACTGAAGTTATGAAATTGGATGGTTATATTGGAAATTTTACTGTCACTTTAAATAATAGTGGAAACTCGAAAGAAATTGATGTAGGGACCATAATTATTGCCATTGGAACACAAGTTTATCAACCAGAAGGAGGGGAATATGAATATGCTAAAAATGAAAAAGTTCTCACTTCACTGGAATTTGAAGAAAAAATAAAAGCTGGAGAGATAAAAGACTTAAATAACGTCGCATTTATTCAGTGTGTGGGTTCAAGAGCTTATCCGGGAGAAAGAGGGAATTTACACTGTTCACGTGTGTGTTGTAATGTTACAATAATGTTATCGGAAGTAATTAAAGAGAAAAATCCTTCGGCTAATATTTTTGTTTTATTTAAAGAGCATTTTCGAGCTTTTGGGAGATATATGGAAGAAAATTTTATTAAAATCCAACGGCAAGGGGTAAAATTCGTTCGTTGGGATAGAAATAGAAGTCCCCAAGTGGAATTAGATGAGAATTCTGGGAAAGTGACTATTGAAGTTTTTGATACATTCTCCCAAACGTTATTATCATTACCTGTAGACTATCTTGTCCTCTCAGTTGGACAAGAGGGGGCAGCTGGAATAGGAAAATTATGTGAGATCTTTGGAATTACTCGCTCCGAAGATGGTTTTGTAGAAGAGTTGCATTTAAAGTTTAAACCAGTGGAGACACGAGTGCCCGGTATTTATACGTGTGCTTCGTTTCCGAAAGATATTGCTGATTCAATTGCCGCAGCACGTGGATGTGCGAGTATGGTGGCAATTCAGCAAAAAGGAATTGAATTAGAATTAATAACTGCGGAGGTTGATGAAGAACTCTGTGTTGGGTGTGGATTATGTGAATCTTTGTGTCCGTATGGAGCAATCTCTATGGTTGAAATGAATCCTTTAAAGACTATTTCTCAAACTACTGACGTACAATGTCAGGGGTGTGGTATTTGTGTAGCCTCATGCCCCATTGGCGCACGTGATCTCAGGTGGTGGAGAAATGAACAAATCCTAGCTCAAATTGATGAGATCTTAAAAAGTTAAAGGGATGGAAATAAAAATGTCTGAAAAGTCAGTGAAAATATTGATGTTTGCGTGCATGCAGTGTGGTTACGCCGCAGCTGATTTAGCAGGAGTGTTGAAAATACAATATAATCCAAGTGTTCGAATTGTCAGGGTGCCATGTACCGGCAGAGTAGATATAACGCATATCTTGCATGGGCTAATAGATGGCGCAGACGCAGTTCTATGTGCGGGGTGACATCCAGGTGATTGTGCTCACAAGACAGGCAACTTTGCATGTGAACGGCGAGTTAAATTTGCACAGGAGCTCTTGAAAAATATGGGAATAGATGAAAGACGAGTGCAAATGCATCATGTGTCGGCAGCAGAGGCCACTAAATTAGCAGCGATTATTGATACTATATGTGCAGACATAATTGAATTAAATAAAAAAGAAAGAAGCTGAAGGGGTGTGGAATGATCTTTAAGAAAAAATTGAGTCTTATAGAAACCACTCGAAACGCAACGAGAGCCCCTACTAAAAAATAAAGTGTGATCAAAAAGTGGAAACAAATTCAAAGAAGAAATTAGAACAAGTCCTTCGAGAATTAGAAGGATCTGAATCAAACGACTGGAAAAAAATAATAGAACAAAATAAGGATGCGTTTGAAAAAATAAAAAATGAGATTAGGAAAAAACAGAAGGAATTAACAAATTTAGTATCAAAAAGAAATACGTTAAGAATTACTAATGAGGAATTTGAAACTCAAACTGCAAAAATCCAGCAAGATTTGTATGATTTAGAAGCAAAAATTTTGAAATTGCGTCTTCAAAATAGGAAATGATTGGTGAATTAGAGATATGGATAAAAGTAAATCCGTTATAGTCATTGGTGCAGGTATATCCGGGTTGCAAGCAGCTATTGAGTTAGCTGATTGTGGAATTGACGTCAAATTAATTGAAAAAAAGGGATTCGCGGGTGGAAATGTCCAGAAGCTCTATAAGGTCTTCCCCACAGATGATTGCGCCTTTTGTACAGTTTCGACTAATCTGAAACCTGGAATAAGAAAATGCTTTTATCGTGCTGGTATAACCAAACACCCTCACATTCAATTGATTACGAATTGTGAGGTGAAAAATATTGAGGGTTCAATAGGAAATTTTAAGGTAACTGTTAGGCAACATCCACGTTATGTGAGTTTTGACTGTACCCGATGTGGAAAATGCGAAGAAGTATGTCCTGTCCAGATTAAACCTAACAAATGGAATGAAATCCCCCGGAAAGCAATCAATTTACCTGCAAGGATGTGTATCCCTCAGACTTACATCATCGAGCGAGAAAACTGTGATCCTAATTGTAAAGAGTGTGTAGAAATTTGTCCCCACGAAGGCGTTATTGATTTGAATGAGGAAATAAAAGAATTCGAATTGAATGCAGATGCAATAATTCTAGCAACAGGTTATCGGGAGTTCGATCCGAGTCCAATAGTGCGATACAAATACGGAACCTACGAGGACGTTATTACTCAAATAGAATTAGCTCAGATGTTAGATCCTAATGGTCCAACCGGAGGAAAATTAATTCGACCTTCTAATAAAAGTCCAGTTCGTAGTTTAGTCATGATTCAATGTGTTGGATCTCGTGACGTGGAATTTAAAAAATACTGTTCAACCATTTGCTGTTCCTATGCTTGCAAGTATGCTCGAATAATCAAAAGTGAACGAGACCCAGCTTTGGACATCTATATAATATACATGGATATTCGAACCTTTGGTGTCCTTGAGCAATATTACCGGGAATGTCGAGAACTGGGGATTGACTTCTTACGTGGGCGGGTAGACGAGATTATCTTGGAAGAGAATGGGACTTTGAACGTTATAGCATTAGATACGTTGTTGCAGCGCTCAATTGAACTTTCAACAGATTTAGTGGTGCTTACGCCAGCATTGATTCCCGCTAATGAGAACAGTGAGTTAATGAGGAAAGTGGGGGTTGAAATTGATAATGATGGATACATTAGTTCGCAGTTCAGCGATCGAAGCGTTACATCAATAGAGGGAATATATACCTGTGGGACTGCGATTGCACCTACGGATTTCCCTAGTTCAGTTTCCCTTGCAAAATCAGCTGTATTTAATGTTTTAAAAGATATTGATGGAGGGGAATCAAGTTCTTGAATGAACAGAACATTAAGTTAGCGATATTTCTATGTAATTGTGGAGATTCTCTTGAGTCTAAACTGAACTATACTAAGATTCAGGATTATTTCAAGAATCAAACACCAAAATTGGATTTTTTTATCTATAAAGATCTTTGCTTTAAAGAAAGATTAAATCAAATTACTGAAATTATTAAGCAAAAAACTTATGATTGGTTTATAATTGCGGCCTGTACGCCTCAAGTAATTGAAATGGTTATTAAAAATAAAATAAATTCAGAAAATCTCAAACCTAATTTTGAGATTGTTAATATTAGAGAGCAATGTGGATGGGTTCATCAGAATAAGGAGAAAGCTACCGAAAAAGCCATCATGTTGATCCAAGGGGCAATTTCAAAATTACAAAATGCGGTTGATATTTCAAGAAAAGAAGCGAATTTCCCAATGCATGTGACTGTAATTGGTGGGGGAATTTCGGGATTAAGTGTGGCTTTAGATTTATGCGGATTTGGCTTTAGTGTAACTATAATTGAAAAAAATCCGCAGATTGGAGGCCATGTGCTTCAGCTGGAAAAGGTTTCCAGTTTTAATCAGAGCGGAAAGGAGATCATCCAGTCTTATTTGAAAAGCTTAGATGATAAAAATGTTGAATTTAAACTTAATACGAGAGTAAGTTGGATTGAAGGCGGAATTGGGAATTTTAAAATCCATCTACAATCTCAAGACGAAATTGAGGAGATTATTAATACTTCGTATATAGTGCTTTCCACAGGTTTTGAGTTATATCGTCCAGATGAGAGGACAGTTTATCAGATGGATAGATATCCGGATATTCTAACGCAACTTGACCTCGCAAAAATGTTAGATCGGAGCGGTCCCACCCAAGGAATAATTATTCGTCCTAGTACGAATGAAATTGTAAAGAAAATCCTAATGATCCAATGTGTTGGATCCAGAGATGTAAATCATGGGGAGTATTGTAGTAAATACTGCTGTTCGACTGCCATTCGTCATGCCATAGAGATCAAAGAACGAAACCCTGAGTGTGAGATTTGTATTAGTTACATTGATATTCGAACACCATTTTTAGAAGAGGAGGAATATCGCAGAGCACGTGAATTAGGGATTGATTTTACTCGAGGAAAAATCGGAGATATTCAATTTGAATCGAACCAGTTTGTTACGGAAGTAGTAGATACAATTCTGGCACGGCAAATTAATTATGAAAGTGATATACTAGTACTCGCTACTGCGATGCTCCCAAATAAACTCCCGCGCGAAATTTCAGAAATTACAGGTTTGAAAATTGGAGATAATGGTTTTATCCAGCAATATTATCCCAAACTTAAGACAACAGAAACAAATAAAGTGGGAATTTATATTTGTGGCACCATCTCAGGGCCCAAGTTGGTTTCAGAATGTATTACTGATGCCCATTCAGTAACGCTCTCGATTTTAAAAGAATACTCGGATGCGATTGTAGTTAGAGATTCGCCAATTTCAATAGTAGATGAAGAGTTATGCAATGGATGCGAACTCTGTGTACGCATTTGCCCGTTCAAGATTCCGAAATTAATTGAGAAAAATGAAAAAACAATAGCTCAGATTGATAAGATGCAATGCCTTGGCTGTGGCACTTGTGTTAGCTTATGTCCAACAAATGCAGTTCAGCTGGAATCCTTGCAGAGGGATCAATTATTCGCCCAAATCAGAGGAGTACTTGCGGACGCTCCAATTAATGACGATCCGATCATTTTAAGCTTTGTTTGTGAAGAATGCGCATATGCAACTATTGATTATGCAGGAATGTTGAAAAAGACTTACTCGGAAAATATACGATTGATTCGAGTCCCGTGTGCTGGACGTGTTTCTATCTTGGATATCTTGACAGCATTTGAATGTGGAGCGGATTTAGTATTAATTTATGGTTGTGATGAAGAAAAATGCCACTATCTAGAGGGAAATTCCAAAACAAAAATTATAGTTGAGGTTGTAAATGAACTATTAAATGAGATTGGATGGGAATCGGAACGATTGAAAATGCATGGATTATTTTCAGCAGATGTTAGTGTTTTTTTAGATTCGATTCATGAGGCCCTAAATGTTTATCAAAAATTAGGACATACCAATGTAAGATTGAAATTATTAAATAAATCCGGAGACTGAGGTAAAAAGAATTTGGGACAAGAAAGTATTCCGAAGAAGAGAAATCTCCTGTATGAAATGATCCTAAAACTTTCAGGTGTTGAAAAAAGGATCGCGATTTCAGAAGAAGAGATAAACAAAGAACTTGCGGGAATTGAGGATCTATATTTGCCATTTTCCACTACTATTACCAATTTTGTTGAAACAATCATAATTGAAATTTACAAATATCTTAAACACAATATAAACCTGGAGAAGGTTGAAAATACGGAAATTATTAAGTTTGTGTATCAAACTCTAAAGGGATTTGGATTTCAATCTGAAAATTTGAAGGAAGAACAGACAAAGCTTCTTGATCTTTTAGATGGTTTCATTCAACCTGCTAAAGAAATTCAGCAAATAAGAGGAGAAGTCAGAGATCTTGATCAATTCTTACAATATATATTAATAGCGTTCAATAAAATTGACAAAAAACTAAAAAGAATTCTACCAGAGCAGAAAGGTGAGTTAGGGGGAAATTATAATGTTCTTATTCAAGAAATCAAAAATATATTAGATTTATTATCAGTTTCTAATTTTAATAAAGATGAGATTGAAGAAATAACATCACAAATAAAGGATTTAAATACGAAGTTAAAGTATAAACCAGCTGCATTTTCATTTGCACTAGTATCTAGGGGATTTAAGCAAGGTAGGTTGTCCTTAGAAAGGTTTGGATTGATATTGGGGGCACAAATTCGTTCGGAAATTATTCGGGCAATAATTATCAAGACTTTAGAGAATTTTGGAGCGCAGACACTAGAAAAAATCAAGGAGAAAACAAACATAGACTCAGAGGAACTCTTAAGGAATTGCATTAGTCTTCTAGATCGGAAAGAAATAATCATTAATCAGGTCGGACATGAGAATTATATTGATGTAGTTAGGGCATATCCAAAGCTCTATCAGTTTATGATAAAGCAGATCCAATTATTAAAGGGGAAAAGTGACAAATTATCTGTGGTTTCTAAATCCATCATGAATGCAATATTGTCAATAGCGGATGGAATATTCGATAAAATTGTAAAAATAGGAAAAAAGACCGATATTATATATGATGAGGAAGCAGAAAGTTTAAATGAAAAAATAACGCAATTTAATGAAGCATGTTCATCCCTTGGTTCAAAGAAAACTGTTAAGTTAGAACAAGGCAGAATTAATGCACTCATTGAGCTTTACAACATGTTTCGCCTGAAAATGGTGCATGAGAAAGAACCGTATATAATAGAACGATCAGCCAATGAAGATAAACAAAAACAATTAGATAATTTCATTTTAACAGCCATGAAGATAGATTTTGAGAGAGGATTATTATTATCACTTTTAAAAGATAAAGGGCCGTTAAACATACAGGATCTAGCTGAAAAAAGTGGGATTCCAAGAAATAAAGTTGTCCGAAATGTTTTGAAGCTGGTAAAGGATAAGGTAATAATTACGAAAGGGGCAAAAAATAATTACTTTTTGTATGATGTACCTCGAACCTTAACACCTGTTGGAGAAGAGTTCCAAAAAGTTTGCCTCCCATTGATTGCTTTAATTCAATCTACTCTTAAGCTCCCAAGGGAGCCTAAATTAAAAATAAATGTTATACCATCAATTTCTACTGAAACACGAATTATTTCAGAAAATATCAGGAAATTACTTGAGATTGGATTTGAGGACTCAATTATTGAGGCGATTCAAACACAACTAAGAGATGTGGATTTGATCTCTAACAAATGTCGCCAACTAGATGAAAAACTTCCAAAAACCCGTTCAAAATTCGATTTAACAAAACTAGCAATGATGCAACTCCCACAGATTGATGAAGAATACTCATCTCTTTTAGAACCCGAGTATTTAGTCGGGTTTGGAGATATTGAATGGGATATTAATAAGTGTCTCGCATGTGCTAGTTGTGAACAAATTTGCCCTGAATCAGCCGTAAATTTAATTAACGAATGGGATCTCTCAGCTACTTTTGGGATGTCAGATGAACAAATTGAAGATTTACCTGAGAATAGAAAATTATTAGTTAATTTAATTAAAAAATTAGCGAAAAAGAAACCAATTAAGTCCATTAAACTGCCAGAAAACACTTTAGGATTTGGAACAATTAAATATAATCCGCTAATTTGCATTGCTTGTCGAAAATGTGAGGATCGGTGTCCTAATAGCGCTCTAGCGTTCCATTTATATTGGGATTTTCCGAAGATTATACAGACATTATTTGAGGACCGAGGTTATGGATAAAACAGATATTGATTTTAAAAAGCCGATTGAAAGTTCTGAATTAGATCCGAACTTTAAACATGAAGTAGCCAATACTTACGAAGGAAGGACAATTCTGTATTGTTATCAATGCGGCACATGTTCCGCGGGATGTCCTGTTATAAGTGCGTTAGAGTTCATGCCACATCAAATAATTCGGATGACTTTGCTGGGACTGAAAAAAGAGGTTTTAGAGACCAGTACGCTTTGGTTGTGTGCCACATGTTATCTTTGTAATGAACGGTGCCCTCAAGGTGTTGAAATTTCAAACGTCTTTTTCTCGCTTAAGAATATGGCGGCTCAAAAACAGATTATGCCCAAGGGATTAAAACAACTAGCAAACAATATATATCAATTGGGAGTTGCAGCAGAAGTAACAGATTTCCAAGAGGAGGAACGGGAAGACCTTGGGCTTTCAGTGGTTCCAGAAGTGGATCGTAAAGCGGTTCAGGAGATTTTAGAAAAGACTGGTTTGAAAAAATTGATAACAAAAAAGAAAGATTCAGAAGAGGCTAAGGAATGAAGTATGCATATTTTATAGGTTGCACAATACCAGCGCGAGCAAATGCCTACGATGCTTCAGCTCAGCAAGTCGCAAAAAAGTTGGATATAGAACTTGTTCCCATTGAGGGAGCCAGTTGTTGTCCCCCTGTGTCTATTCGCTCTCTCAATTTCAAATCATGGATTGCTGTTGCGGGAAGAAATCTTGCCTTGGTAGAAAAGATGGGATTGGATTTGGTAGCTTTATGTAACGGATGTTATGAAACTTTAAAGGATGCAAACCATATCTTAAAAACAAATGAAAAGATAAGAGACGAAGTAAATTCAGTTTTAAAAGATCAAGGATTACAAGTAACTGGTTCAAGAGAAGTAAAACAGTTCACAGAAGTTCTATATAGTGACTATGCCAAGAAAAAACTCAAAGAAAAAATGACCCAACGATTAGATGGGTTGAGAGTCGCGGTTCATTATGGATGTCATCTTCTTCGTCCTTCGAAAATACTCCAATTTGATAATCCAGAAGCCCCTCAAAAAATGGATGAATTGGTCGAATTGACCGGGGCTAAGAGTATCGAGTGGAGACAGAAATTAAAATGCTGTGGTGCACCTGTGTTAGCAGTCAATGAAAAGCTTGCGATTGATCTAGCACGCAAAAAGCTTTTTAGTGCTAAAGCTGCTGGAGCTCACTGCATCGTAACGCCCTGTCCCTTTTGTGGAATCCAATTTGACCTCATCCAATTAAAAATAGAAAGAGAATTTAACGAATCAATTGAACTTCCTATGCTCTTTCTACCTCAATTATTAGGATTAAGTATGGGATTAGAGAGTGATTCTTTAGGATTTGATTTACACAGGGTACCTTTAGATGAAATTGAGGAATTTATCTGAGGATACTTATTCTAACGAACTTTTTTCTCTTTTATCATGGGGAATAGTATATTTCTAAAGAAATAGGTAGTACCTTTTCTACTTATTAAGTCCGCAAAAAAGTTTGGGGGGTAGAAATACATTCTGTAGGTGATAATATTCTCCAACATACTTAGATATTTCAAGGAACCTTTGATAGATGTGAGTAATGGTAAAAAGCTGATTAGTAAATTAAGATCTTGGGCAATAATTACAATAATCTGATCAATCCAAATGGCATTTTCTGCGAGATAGAAGTGAGCTTTTTTAACTGCTAATGCTTTATCTGTTTCCGTTTTGAACAGTTCAACGAGGTTTGGATCTGAAATCATGTATATTCGATTGAATTTGCCCTCTTTAAATTCAACTCCTAATATATAGAGCAGCTCCAACGAATCGTTGACCACAAACCAACAGGATAAGGTCTGAATTGGGTGAATAAAACTTAAGAGTGAAGTTATTATAGCTGAAATTCTTGTTGGAATGAGTTGATGAAGTTGGAATCCCATAAATGATTTTCCCCATCGCCTAAAAAGTACCATTTTTCGTTCGATAGTCCATTTATCTTCTACCCTTTGACACATCTTAAAAATTTGATCAATAGCATATTCGAAACTATAATTGGACATAATATCTTTGAGCATAAGCCAAAAATCTTCAGTTACAGTGATAGCTGCTGTGGCCTCGACTTTCAGGTTCTTTATCAGAAAAGGTGTGGTCGCTTTAATAGTTTTATTGAGAGATTCCAATCCACTTTCTTGAGTATTCTTAAACCTCTGAAGGTTCTTCTGCAAAAGATTATTATCAAATAGCTGCAGTTCTAGGTGGTTTGGCTTAGAGCTAATTGCTATACTAGAAAGGATGTCTTTATCCAAGAAAGAGATAATCAAGTTTTGAGTGGGTAGTAAGTTGCCGAGAAATTGCTCGAATTCAGTAGCGCGTAAGGACAAATTTATGGTTGTTAATCGTCTGAAGAATTTAAAGAGGATTGGTTCAGGATATATTTGAAGAGAATACCCTTTAAAATGCTTTACCATTAAGTCCCATATCCGAGCGTAAAATTCCAATAAATTGGAATGATTTTCTAAAATATCCTTGAATTCAGAGACGACTTCAATATTCAATAGAAGGTAAAAGCCTAATTCAAATGAAATCCCAAGCTTGTCTAGTATATGGTTTAAAATTTCAAAGCGCTCTTGATAGCTATTAGTATTTAGAACAGGTATGAATTCCTGTAGCTGCTCATCAAATTCAATCAGCCCGATAATTGAGGAATTCTCCACTCGTTGAAAAGCAGCCCAGAGAATGGAATCATTAGTTCGATTTGAAACTAGAATTAGAGCGTTCGAATTGGCTGGGAAAAGATATTTAATAATTAAACTAAGGAAGTTTCGTAGTGAATAACCGTCGACCTCAACTGGAATAAATGGGAAGGTTACCTTACGTTCAGCTAAGGAAATCTCTTTATCACTATTATAACTTTTATTGATCGAGATCATTTGCTTCCATTGTTTCAAAAATTTGTTGTATAACCACTCTAATACTGAATTTTCATTTGACACTACTTTTATCCATCCATTATTTCGGGTTTCTCTTTGCAGGAATTTTGGTAACTTGTCGCCCAATAGTCCATTTCCGAATGAATTCTTCAATAATTTCGAGGGAAGGGATCCATTCTTTAAAGTCCAAGCAGAATTTCTCAATTCCCCTTAAATTAAGAGGGGGACATCCAGGAAACTTAAAAAAATTCTTTTTTCTTTGGTTTTTGTCCTTGAAATTTATCTCTAAATTTGAAGATATAGCGCAATCACCAAATAAAATTACTCCAGATTTGAGTGAATAAGTAACTTTTGGTGAAAGCTCTCCTATAAAACATGTAAATCCTCCAAACTCTTCGAGTTCTTTTTCACAAAACCGTAAAAGTAAATCTAAAAAGTATCTTAACCAAACCTGACACCCAAGACAGGGTTTTTCCTCAATGATTTCAAATTCTCGTGAAGCATTTTTTGAGGAAAGGCTTGGTTTGCAAACTGATTTGGAATGATCGTTTATTTTTTCTCCTATTATCTTAATATCACTTACATCAATCGGTCCAAGCTTGTATTCCGCAGCCATTTTTAATATCTCAACTTGAGTAGGAGCAACCCCCATCAATTCAGCCATTACACTGTCACCCGCTATAAGATTATTTGATGCAAGAATGAGATTATAAGGAATTATTTTTTGATTGAACGGTCCTTGTCCGTCCCCAACAACCATAGCATCCCAAATTGCCAAGTGTGGTGGATGGATTTGATAAAAATCAAGAAGTCCATTTAATGATCCACTTTGATAGAGAAGTTGCTTTTGCCGGTCGTTTAATAAATCAAAATAATTTCTAAGCCCTAAGGCAAATTTTCCGTAGACATCGGTACGGGGAGCGATTAATGATATAAAAACATCACTTTGAAGTAACTTCTCAGGGATATAAAGTGTTTCAAATTGGATAGGGTTAGAAATTTTGATTGAGGAATAATTTTCATTTTCAAAATTTAAAATAGTTGCACCAAGCTTTTTTAGATAGTAATCAAGCCCCAACAGGTTGATAACTTGCTTTGTTGAAGTTCCATCGAAAGGATTGAAACCTATAGAGATTTCTTTAACCCCTAAATTACTGCAAGCTTTTACAATATTACCCAAAAGTAGTGGTTGAATCGTAACCGGATCTCCTAATGGGAGAGCTAAGTCGGGTTTGATAAAGACTGCAGAATCTTTCTTAATATAAGTATCCATTCCACCTATTTTGTTTATAGAATCCATGAGCGTTTTGATTACGTCAAACCCATGAGAAATTGCGACGTGATTCATAATTAAAGCCACTTGGTGGAATAATTTCATCAATTATAAAAATGAATGTGTATAAGGTTCTTCATTGAACTTTTATTAAAATTATGCTTTGAAATATTTACAAAAAGAAAATAGAAAGATTTTATTATAATTTAAACCCAAAAAGTCTTGTTTAATGTGAATTCTACAAGTAAATAGGTGAGTAGATGAAAATCAATAAGATAGTAATATACACAATTATACTCTTTATTGGTTACGGACTTATTCAGTTTATACCCATGGGAGGAATTAAAATTTCTATTCCAGTCATTCATGAATCTTCCAATTTTTATTCGTTCGACCTTCCCTTATCGACTTTGTTGGATATTTTACTAGCACCACCCTTCCTAATAATCATGTTTTATTACATCTACAAGGCAATTACAACAAATCCATTAGCGGATAACTCAAATCCCAACGAAAGAAAAGGAAATTTCATTAAATTCTTACTTTTCGGTTCAGGAGTTGTTTTAGTTTCAGGAATTATAATGCACGGAGTTGCCAATTACCTGAACGGACTTGTTACAACAGATTTAGGTGACCCCTTATATGTAGCAATTTACTGGTTTGATGAGGTGGTTGGCCATAAATTGATTCATTTAGGAATTTTTGCTTTCTTAATTGGCTGTTTTGTAATACAGTTCTGGCACCGAATAGACTCGGAATTTTCGAAATTTGATTGGATTCTATTCCCTTTCTTCCCATCAGCAATTGGAATTGTCTATAGTATTTCAGCTATTGAAGGACAGGCAGGATTTGATTTATGGGTAATTTCTATTATATCAATCATAGTAATTTTATACGTTGTCAAATTTAGGGGGTTAAAACTAAGGGAAAACATATTTACATATTTTGTACTAATCTTCTTTATCTCACTTGTTATTTCTACAATCGTTTATGGTTTTATTACTGGTTTTGTACCAGGTTATCCGTTCTTCAAACAACCTTCTACGCTCTAGAGTGGCGTTCTGATGGATTTCAAAGCACTTATGATATCGATCGGTCAGAAACTCCTCGCATATGTAGAGATAGCCAGAGTTTCGGTCATTTTCATGGGACTTCCCTTTGCAATGGCAGGGGCAGCGTATGGCCTTTTTATCACAAATATACAACCAACTCCAATTATTCAGGCAATTGCGGGAATGATCGCCGTATTTTTAGTAACGGGGGCAGTTCATACCATAGATGATTATTTCGATCGGCGGCGTGACCGCCAACTATGGCCGAGTCGTCAAATACCCTCTCGTGGGCTGAACCCGAAAACAACACTCTTTATATATTTTGTAAGTATTACCTTTGGATTCGTGATTACAATTATTTTTTTGAATATCTATTGTTTAATTGTTCTATTATTTGCAACCGTTTGGGCAACGGCCTATACAGGGTATTTACGTGAAAACTATGGTTATCTGACCCTACCCTTTGCGATAGGGCTATTCCCGATAGGTGGATATGTGGTATTCGCCCCAGCTACGCTCTGGAGCGACCCGATCCCTTGGATCCTGTATCTTATGGTATTTTTATGGCAATCGACCCATATTTTAGCATATAGCCCCCCTCATGGAGTTGAGAATGGAAAAACAGTAGTACCCATGTTTTTTAAACGATTTGGTCCTGATACGACTTTGATTTTTGCCGGAATCTTTGCCGGGTCCTGCATGAGTGTTGGTATAGCTGTATTCCTTCTTACCGACTTGAGTTATTTATTCCTTGGAATCACAATAGGTCTTGGAATCCTACTGGTTTGTTTATCGGTTTATTTCTCCAGAAATCTTACTGTCAAAAACTGTATGTTTCTAGTATTTTTGAATTCGATGTATGGTTGGTTGGTATTTCTGGAAATGACCCTCGAATTCTTGTATCGCTATGATACACTCTTCTTTTATGTAGCCTTAGGTGTGGGGATTTTAATGATGGGGTCCACTCCTGCTTTAGGAGGCTTTGGTATGCCAACAACTGAATTAGAAAAAAAGAAAATAAATTAATCTAATATCTTTAGCGATTCGTCTGAAATAATTCCCGCTTTGACTAGTTCATTGATCATAATATTGGCCACTTGCTGCGTTGTGATATTATTAGGGCTGTCGATATTGACACTCACCGATAGAAGCATACGATTTTCCACATCTAAATAAATAGAAATCCCAACTTCATTTCCTAGCCATTTTTTCGTATCGTCATCATCCCAAGAATATTCCTGAATGCGACTTCCTGCACGGACTGTTAGTTGTTGTTGCTTTACTGGTTGTGAATTGATGTAGTCGTTAAATTTTTCCTTATTATAGAGAGCCCCTAATTTAAGATTAGCCCGCAAATTGGGTTCAGCTCTATCCTCTAAATGCCGAATCAATCGTAATATCCCATATCCAGTAATGAAAAACAGGGTAATGCCAATTATAGACCACCATAGTATATTAGGAATGCCTAAGGTAGAATAGTCTTGTATCCATGTTACCAGATCAGGCCATTCATACTGTCCGACGAAGAGTAGAAGAATATCGAACGCAATAGCACCAGTAAGTACGACCTCGAGGATGTTTAGAGCCACGCCGGTCCGTTCGGAGGATCGTGTCATCTCATCCATACTAGTAATACTGTCTTTCAGAGCCTCGTTCATTTGACGCATTTGCCGCTCGCTAAGGGTTGAGATCATGCCATTCACACCTGCGATCTCATCTTTTAATCCATCAACAATGAGGCGCGCATCTTCTATGCGAGTTGTGGCTTTTTCAAGCGTATCCCGGAGCTGGATGAAGTCAATAAGTTCTTCTTGGACAGGGGCCAACGGTTCTAGGTCTCTAAATTCGTCATAAACAAGATTCACTGCTGTTTGCATAAATTGTAATAGTTCATTCATGAGGACTACAGCAGCAGAAACACGGGATAAAATAACTTGGGCTTCGCCAATGGCGTTTGGATCAATCCCACTACGATCAATTAAGGTACGAGCATCTTTAACCTCGTCCCACAACATGAACATTTTAGAGAAGTAATTTTTCTGAAATATATCTAATCCCTGAAAGAATCCAATTATTGCCACCAATTCTTCGTACTCGACTAAATTCCTAGCTATCAGAATCATGCCTTCGGATCCAAAGAAGCATTTATCGTTATTAGAGAAGGTTTTACCGTAATAGGTTTGCTTGATGATCTGATTCAGTTCATTTTTATAGGAAGGTTCATGAACGAACATTTTTGCGGGTTGTTCGGGATCAATTGTTGTTCCGGTGAGGATTACGAATTTATTACGATTGGCGGGTTTATTAAAAAAAACGAGATCTAACAAGCGCCGTTGGTAGGTAGTTAGTAGATTTTGCATCATTTCAGATGAATCTGCACTGAGATCAGCAATAACTCGTGATAAATTATCTAAGGAATGTTTATCCCTTCGCCCGACAAGTTCGATTAATTGGCAACCGTATATAACTCGTCCAGCGGCATCGACGTGCACACCGAAATCTTCTATCTGCTCTACACCCCCAACATTTTCATAGGCGATTGCTGCCTCAAATTGAATGAAATCGTTAGGATCAAAACGTCTAACTTTTACGGTTGTGAGCTCGTCAGTAACCTGGAAAGTACATCTCCGAGGTTCCTGATCAATGAGAGACGTAAGAAGACCCCCTTCAACAGCACCAAGGCTATCCAACTCATCATTAAATGCAATAATGTGATTTGAACCAAACGGGATATATTCAGAGAGAAAAATGCAAGGATCGGTTAGAAAGATCAATTCATCCAATTCATCCTTAACTGAAGACACTATTTCTGGTTCCATTCAAATCACTCCTCGGTAATAGGTCTCCATTTTGATTCTATTCGCATTTTTAACCATTTGGGAGTACACATGTATGCAACATCTTCAATATCATCAACTTCAGTGTTGATTTTTACGTTGCAGGTCTCACAGGTAATGTAAATACTATCCTCTTCGGGAATTACTTCGTATAATCGACCACATGTTGCGCAATGAACCAGTTTATCAATGGGATCGCGATCTTCTTGAGGGACAACCCCGAAAACTTCAGTACCATCAAAGGTCAAACCATAAGCATTAAAATAAAAATGGCGAGTAGTTCCAAGCCGTAATCGCGCGACCAAACCATATTCTCGTAAGACATTTAGGTCGTTCTGACCTTCCTGACTGATATTCATTACTTTGCGTGTGCCTTGGTACATTACACTAGCGGGTGCATAATCGTATTCGAAAATTTTATTTCTAATACCCTTTAAAATCAGACCTTTTAAAGAGAGGTCTTTGAGCCATTGCTTCCCCACTTCATTCTCTACCGTTGTATAAAGTCCAATCATATATATAACGCGTTTCATTTCAGTCGTTAATTTACCTATGATTTCCTGGAGAGGTTCTCTAGAGGACGAATTCATGTTCTTCACTTTCCCATCCATTAATAAAATAGAGAGATAGCTTTGATTTTATCTTTCATATTATCGGAGATTGCTCAATTGAGCAATTTCATTTGGTGAGATGTATTTGTATCAAGAACTATAAAGTTTTTTGTCAGTTTATCTTTTTAAAATAAATTATATTAAAATATGATTAATGCGGATTAAAGGATTAACAAAGTAGTATGATGTAATTTCTTTTTAGAGAAGATGATAGAACATGGTAAAACCAAATAAATTCTATCCAAGGACGTCAAAAAAGAAGAAAATGCGCGGAATAGATGTTGGACCGCCAAGTGGTGGATTCTTCGATAAATTAAAACTGATGACAGGTTCAGGTCTAAGGGCAGCTGGAGATGCAGAAGCGGCTGAACCACTTAAAGCCTTAATTTTTGTGGATGATCCAGAAGTGTATGCAAAGAAAGCCAAAAAAGAAGGAATAAAAGTAATTTTTGTTCACAAGTTGATTAATGCAGTGACTATCGAGGCACCACCTCAAACTATTCTTGATCTTTCAGACCAAGATGTAGTAGTCAAGATCTGGGAAGACATGAAAGTGCAAATGTTCCTTCACCAAAGTGTTCCCGTTATTAGTGTTCCGCAAGTATGGAAGAAAGGTGCAGAAGGAAAAGGGATCACAGTAGCTGTTGTTGATACGGGGGTAGATGGAGACCATCCCGATTTAAGGGGAAAATTAAAAGCGTCTGAAGACTTCACAGAGGAAGGATATTTCGATGGAAATGGTCATGGAACCCACGTAGCAGGAACTATTGCCGGAAACGGGACCGCATCAAAGGGTAAATACGTAGGAGTTGCCCCGAAAGCGGATTTGATTGCCGCAAAAGTTTTAGATTCAAGTGGAAGTGGGTCATTTTCAGGTGTCGTTGCAGGAATTGAATGGGCAACCAACCAAAAGCCCCACGTCATGAATTTAAGTCTTGGAGGAAATGTGCAGGGCTCATGTGATGGGACAGATCCAGTTTGTCTAGCGGTTGACAAAGCAATGGATTTGGGAATTGTCATGTGCGTTGCAGCGGGTAACGCCGGCCCGGGTTCCAGCACAGTCGGAACACCTGGGTGCGCTAAAAAAGTAATTACAATTGGAGCAAGCGATAAAACAGATCAAATTGCCTGGTTCAGTTCTCGAGGCCCTACCAAGGATGGCAGGGTAAAGCCAGATATCTTGTTACCGGGAGTGAACATCATTGCAGCACGTGCTAAGGATACAAGTATGGGGAACGTCGTTGATGAGCATCATACATCGGCCAGTGGGACTTCAATGGCCACGCCCCATTGTGCAGGCGTCGTCGCCCTCTTACTCTCCGGCAATCCAAGTCTGACCCCAGCTCAAATCAAACAGAAATTGATGCAGACCGCGGAAAACCTCGGTTATGATCCAAATACTCAGGGAAAAGGACGGGTAAATGCGCTAAGTGCATTCTCAGGAGAGGCACCCCCACCCCCCCCACCCCCCCCACCATCGGGACCAGAAACGCCAATATCACGTGAATTTGCTATTTTTATGGCAATCATCGTCGTGGTCATTGTAGTTTTAGTAATAGTCGGGATTATAAATCCCTAATTTTTCTATTTTTTATTGGACTTTTATCCTCTGCTGGGAGTCACATCGTCGAGAATTTTTTTGACTATTATTTTTCCCTTGTATTGAGAGATATAATCGAAAAGTCCCTTGCGCCAATAGCCGGGATCAGGATACATACGATTTTTAAAGGTAAAGGGATTCGGTATTTCGGGAGATAATTCTTGTCCGGATTCTTTTTTGCGTTTTCTAATGCTTAATATCTTGTCCTCTTGTAAACTTTTTGGTAGCAGTTGGAACTTCTTAAATTGATAACCGAATAGGGCCTTACCTTGGGTTGCAGATCGGATATCGTCAGCAATTCCTCCAACTGAACCCTCCGTTTTTACCGCTTCAGATGCTGGAATTTCACCTTGAATTTCTACATTATCGCCCACCTGTACGGTATCTACGACTTTACCGCGATGTTGTGTTAGGATGGTCATAATTGGGCCCATATAATCCGCGGGAGTTTTCAAGTCAATACGTAAAATAGGCTCGAACAACCCAGGATTTGCAGTCAGGAAGGAGATATTCAGCGCTGAGAAGGTCATAACGAATATTTGAGCTGATCGAGTATGGGTGGGATCCTCATGGACCGTTGCATCAGTAACGACCGCTTTTAATCCCATAGCAGGTTCTTTGGCAAGAGCGGCAGCAAAACAAAACTCACGAAAAGTTGCAGTAATATAACCTTTAATTCGATCCAATCTTTGAACTCCTACACTACCATTAACCAAGATATTAGCTCCTTCAATTGCCCAAATACGTCTTGCTTCCTTCTTATCCCATCCTGCATCTCTAAGAAAGGCGGCGCGTTCTTTTTCATCTTGGTACTCTTCAATCTTACCATCCCTAATCAATTTCATGGTTTCCTCATTTAGTGGTTCAATAGATAATTTAAGCCGATTAAGACTCTCAGAACCTTTCGTTTGAATCTCCACACCTTTACCTAACAGGGTTTCGTGATAGACCGTTATTGGAGTTCCCACCTTAATTGGAATTTCGTCCTGAATACGTTCTACAAGGATTTCAATTTGAAGGGGATCAATCCCACTCAAGATGTATTCACCCGATTCTTCATGCTTCCGAAAGGTTGCCGTAGGATCAGCAAGTACCCACTTCCGGACAACATCTCCCAGTTTTCCTAAATCCTTAGGATCCTCAGGTTTGATACTCCGGCTCACTACTGGGTCAGAAACATAAAGTATCTTTTCAAATCCTGGGATTTTATCCTTATGCTCTATTGAAACAAAAGTTTCTCCAGCAGGTTGCATGTCTGGTAATTCCATAGCATAAAGATTTCCCGCGGGAACTTGATCCACAGGAAGAAGGCTATCAATTTCCATGACGCCTAATCTTCGAACCCGTGCAGTTCGTTTTGCATTCAAAAGATAGATTTCGTCACCCTGTCGCAAGGTTCCACTCCAGATCCGCCCTATAATAGTGGGTCTCTTGGTTTTTGGATGTATAAAGATTTTTGTGATCATCCCTAATAAGGGACCATCCTTATCAATGTTTATAAGAGAAGCGGCGGTCCATTTCTCGATGTCGTCCTTAACGGTTTCAGGATCTTCAATATTTAATCCCTTTTTTATATCCCCACTCCAAAGTTTCGCCATTCGATATTTCTGAGCTTCATCAGGGCTCGGGAGATGCTTAATTATTACCTCGAGTAAGGCCTCATCCAGAGGTAAGTTTTTCTTTAACCATTTAATTGGTTCTTTACTATTGGATTTAATAGCATCGGCATACTTATCTAGAACCAGTTTTGCACTCATTTCCTTTTTCTTTAGCTGAGGAATGGTGAATGCCCAGCCATCCTTAGCAGAGCCGAAAACGACTTGCCCCTCATCAGCATTGAGAATCCATTTCTTTTTTACTTGTGGAGGGGCGACTTGTTCTATTTCGGTATTTACTTCTTGAATTATTTGTTGAAACCTCTGGATTATTTTTTCAGGTGGTAATTTAAGTTCCATTATTAACCTATCAACTTTGTTAATGAAAAGAATTGGACGACACCATTCTTCGCCTACGCTGAGGTGAATGTTGGTTATTGTTTGGGTCATACATCCCTCTAAAGCATCTACTAGAACTACAGCCCCATCACTACCTCGTAGAGCTCTAGAAACTTCCCCTGTAAAGGAAATATGCCCCGGAGTATCGTTAATTTCGAGCAGATATGTTTTCCCCTCATATTCATAGTTTAGTAGGGCAACACTCGTGAAGATGGTAATTCCACGTTCCTGCTCTTCTTCATCGTAATCGGTTAGGCGGCGCTCACCTTCATAGTCATGGCTTAACAATCCTGCGCGCCCCATAAGATAGTCACACGCAGTACTTTTCCCATGATCGATATGGGCAGTTATCGAGAAAATACGCCGCAACTCTAACGGGTGTGACTTTATCATTTTTTGAATTTCTTCTACATTTTTTACTCGGACCATTGATAATCAACTTCATTAGTAGCTTAAAATTGAATAATAAATTCTAAAAAAAAGACTATTATTACCCAGAATGAGTTTTCATCATTTTTTAGAACATTGAACTAGAACAGAATAGACAACATTTAAAGTTTATGGGTTAACACATATTAAAACAGAAAGTTAGTCTAGGCTCATGTTATTTAGCTGTGTAGGATAAACTAAAATGAAAATTAAACAGCTTACTGAAAATAGAATCATTCTGACGCTTCCCATGAAGCAGCGTTATTTAGGATTATTGATGACTGTATTGGGGATATTTATTCCGGTAGCTCTCTATATTTTTAATGGTTTTCAAATTAATTTTATTTTAAATATAGAATTTGGGGGGTTGATTTTTTATACGAGTTTAGGCAGCCTATTGAGTTTAATTATCATTTTTGAGATCCCAAGCATTTTATATTTCTTATCCGTTCATAATAAAATAACGGGATTTGGACATATTGTACTATTAATCATTAATATTATCGCATATATCGGAACATATTCCTCCATCTTTGCATTTTCTCCAATTTTATTAGTGGGATTATATCTCTTGGTACATTTTAAAACGATTGATTTTAACAAAGATAAAGCGAATATCAGTTATTTTGAACGAATTTTTCTACTTTTCGTTTCTAAATCGGTTATTCCTTTTTCCGAAATAAAAGAAATTGTATTAGAACATAAAATAGGATTAGGATTTCTTACCAAAGGGAAAAATCCACATCAATATGGGATAAAAATTTATCTATTGGAAAAGGACCCAGGATTTGAAGATGCAATCATTGCTGATGAAGAAGAGAAAGATGCTCTGGAATTCTATAGACCACAGACCTTACGAAAAACTCTGATTTCAAAACCTTTTCTTCTAAATTCAAGTTTAATTAATTTTAAAGGAAGGGAAATGGTGAAAACTAATAGATTGTTAGAGGGTTTGCTGAGATTAATCGAATTTTCTAAAAGTGAAGAAACTGTTAAAGATAGTATAATTATTAAAAAATTTGAAAGTTAATAATCTGGTGGAATGATGAGAAGTAAAGAAAGAGTTAAACGGGCATTAACCTTTGATAAACCTGATAAAGTACCACAATTCTATAGTATATTCGGGGATATATTCCCTCTAATTGCCCTCGAGTCAAACAAATGGCAACCACAAGAAGAGAATGTCTACCCGTGGTACCTCTCGCCCCTTATCCGCCAATTGAAAGTTCATCGGTGGAAACGCCCCTCATGGACTCTAAAAAAATGGTGGGAAGCGGAGATTGAGTTGGTCGATCCATGGGGTTGTTATTGGAATAGAACCAAAAACGATCCGACCATGGGTCATCCCGGCAGACCTGTTATAGATACATGGGATAAAATGGAAGCATGGGAACCGTCGCCTACAATTTTTGACCCGAAAACTTACCGGTTATTCCATTGGTTCTCCAAATTTGCTTATAAAAAGTATCGGGTTGCGATAATTAATAGTATTATTTTCATCATGAATCGAGTATCCATGCTTCGCGGATTCACAAATACTTTGATTGATCACCGAAGAAATCCCAAACAATTGCATCAGTTGATTAAGAAAGTCACGGATTTTATTCTGAGTAATGTAGAGATGGTGATAACCAAATACAAACCGGATGGGATTTGGGCATGTGATGATCTCGGGACTCAAGAAGCGCCATTTTTTAGTCCAGAATTATTTAAACAATTTTACTCGGACCCATATAAAAGAATTACTGATTATTGTCATGATCATGGTGTTGATTTCCATTTGCATAGCTGTGGTAACATTGGAGATTTGATCCCCACTCTAATTGATACTGGTATTGATGCCCTCGAATTTGACTCACCACGTTTGTCAGGCTTTGACCGGCTCCGTGAATACCGAGGCAGATTTCCTTTTTGGGCTAGTGTGAATATTCAATCGGTCTATCCAAATGGAACCCCAGAAGAAGTGGAGCAAGAAGTAAAAGAGATGCTCCGTACTTTTAGCACTCAAGAGGGGGGATTTCTAGCTTATTTCTACTTGGATAGAGATGTCATCAATGTTCCAAAGCGAAATGAAAAAGCATTTAGGAAAGCCCTCAAAAAATGGGGAAAGTACCCTCTTGAAGTGTTTTCTTAACGAAAATTATAGAAAATAATTTGTGAGAATAATGAGTCAGCTGTGGCAAGTCATCAACGATGTCATCTCGGACGCTAATTTAATTTTAGAAGTTTTGGATGCCAGAGATCCAAGCGGGACTCGAAGTAAGCGTCTTGAAAAGTTGATCGCATCTCAAGATGGTAAAACGCTACTTATTGTCTTAAATAAAAGTGATTTAATCCCAAAAGACGTTTCCTTTGAATGGCGAAAATCTTTAGAAAAAGAACATCCTACAATTGCTATTAGTGCAACACGTGGATTTGAGCGAACGCTTCGTTTATTGCGAAAGAAAATGCTCCAACTGGCTCCTAGCCTCCCTGCTTATGTTGCAATTGTCGGTTACTCTAATGTTGGGAAAAGTACCATAATTAATGGGTTGAAAGGCGCGAAAGTTGTGGGTACTTCACCTCAAGCGGGTTTTACCCGCGGAAAACAATACATCAACTTAACCAAGACTATTCGCTTGATAGATTCACCTGGTATTATTCCAATTGAAGGTGATGAAACTGAAAAAGCATTAAAAGCTGTAATTACACCTGAAAAAGTTAAAAATGTGGATGCTGTTGTCAAAGAAATCTTGAATCGAGTGGGGTCGGTTTTTTTATCCAAATTTTACAAACTTCAATTCGATGGAATAGATAGTTTATTAGGGGAACTTGCTAAACGGCGGGGTAGACTACTTTCAGGAGGAGTACCGGATGTTTATGAGGCGGCAAAGATAATTATTAGGGATTTCCAGCGGGGTCAGATCCCCTATTACACCCTTCCTAACAGGTAGAGTATTAAGCTAGTATCTCTCGTAATGCTACAATATTGCTATTAACCCATTGTTCAAGGATTGATACGTCTGTTTTATAGGAAGCGAGAGCGAAAAAGCTAACATTTTCCAAGATGGGTTTATAAAAAAGAGTTGATCCATAATACCGGATAGTCACATCTCTAATTGTTTCTTCTTCGGATATTTTAGTTAGCGGACCTAGAATTTCAGTTACTTGAGCGGTATATCTCCGAATAACGCTCTCATTATTTGCGGAGTATAATATAGGTAGGCCTTTCAATCGTCCATGAGTCCCAATTAATGCGATTATTTCCGAATTGCTCTTTTTCTGCAATTTTTGCATTTCGGGTTCAAATTCTTTCAGAGTTTCAATCAATTTTCCAGAAAAAAATTCTTTCAATCTCGAAAACAATCCCACTACAAACCACCAGATTTTTACCTAGTTCTTACTATTTTCGATGAGGCTTCTTCGACAAGCAATGTTGCGAGTCCGATTGGTGTGTTTCTGCGTGCAAAACAACACAGTACTAAATTATCATTCACCTTATGCAAAACAATATAACGTTTTTCATAGTACAAAATGATTTGGTCTAAAACCGTGCTTTTGAATTTCCAGAAAGCATCCATTTGTCCTATAATCAAATCTAAAAATTCCTGATTGTGAGCACCTAATAGGGGTACACCACTAATGGAGATTAGCGCGCAATCCAGAATTTCGTTGCTTGAATTTAATTTATTCAATATCTCTTGAAATTTAGATTTTTTGGATTCATCTAAATTGAATTGTAACGGATCCATGATAATCTGTTCAATAATTTCATTTAATCCATCGAAATCCTCAGATTTACATATCGGATTATTGATAGCTTCTAAATAATTTTGATTGATAATTCCTTTAATCTTAACCAATTTTTGCTGCACATTGATGATACTATCAGCCTTATCAAAAATTGCAGCTAGAATGATTTTTTTTCCTGCGACCTCAAACAATATACGGAAGTGACCTATTTCGATATCTTGAACATCAGCATTAAGGAGGCTTTGAGTAAAGGTGAAAAATGCGGAAAAAAAACCGCTCATCACGGTCTCATCCATATCGATTTGTCCAAAGCTCTTCTTGTATATATTTTCGCCCGTGCGTTTGAGGAGCAAGAAGTATTGAATCATTTTTTCGTTCCTATAACCTTAATCAATAAAAAAAAGGGAAGTAGAATTTTTAAAACATTCTATATTGAGATAGAAAAATTACACGAGGGGTCTCTGCTGGCAATTAGACTTTCAGCCTTGAACTTGATGTCACCTAATGCTTTTTTGAGCGCAGTCTCAATCATCCCTTCAGTGTAGGTACAATACAGCTTGTGAGATATCTGAATCCCTGCACGTCGGAAAGGGCACACTTTGAAGCTTACAGAGACGTTATTACCATCTACTTTATAGGTCACTAAACCTTCACCTAAACCAGGTTCAATGACATCCTTCACAAGTTTCTCAACGAAATCGGCAGCAGTCCATTTATCGACTTTGTATTTTTTTCTGAGTCGTCTCTCATATGCCTCGCCTTGCCCTTCTCCCATCAACCTGTAAACCGTCATAACGGATTCAGGTCCCATAACATTAACTAATTCTTTCATTGCCATTTTAAAAACTGAGGCTATAAACTTTAACTGACTTGACATCTTTTTATTCCTCTTCAACTTTGAAAATTTCAGTTATCTTTTTACTACTATCTTCGATTTCTAATGTTACTAATCCAATATTTGGATCTTTATTGGTCAGGGCAACTAAAATTACCCTACCAGCCCCCATAAGAAACATATTCCCCTTATCTATTTCCAATGATAGACTTTTGAACAACCCGCTGAATAAGGCTTCGGCAGTTCTTTTGGAAGTACCTAATAATGCGGCAGACATTGCAGCAACCATACGCTCGTTTGCTTCACTTGGAAGGGCAGAAGCGATTAAGAGTCCGTTAGTTCGAATTACAGCAGAACCATTTATGTCAGGAACTCGTGCTTCTAAATCCGTTAAAATTTTTCTTACATCATCTATTTTACTCATTCATTTTTCCTCCAAATCTGGTAAAAGCTCTTTACACTTATACTTTTCTATAATTACCTCTTTCTAAATGGATTTATCAGTTTTGATAATCAAAGAGGTTCGGTGTATTTTCGTTAGAAGTTTTGCTTTATATAGTTTGTTTTTCTCTCATAAATTACATTTTGGGCTAATATTTATTATTGTAACAATGTTATAAGTCCATATTGATTGGGGTTCCACCAACTTAAATGAGAATGGAAGATCCGAACATCTGGATTAAATAGGACATTAAATAATTCAAGGTTTGTAAATTTGAAGACGGTGTTAGATAAAAATCACATAAAATTAAAGAATAAAATCGAATTCTTATCTGAATATAACCCAGAATACGTATAGCATTTGAAATTACTTGGGTGAAAAAGGTAGTATTTAAATTTGTTGGTATTTTCTTGAATTGAAAAAAAACAGAAGAGAGGGGATGCTAATTATGGTTTATACGCTCAAAATATAAGTGAAAATTTTGGAATACTATAAAGAAGTACTTTGAAATTAATTGCAAAAAATTTGATTACAAATCTCTTCTTAAAAACGCTGAGTATGACACAAATTTTCTTCGTTCTAATTTTATTTTTATTTATTTTCATGGAAAATCAAGATTAAATAAAATTTAAAAGATTTCAAGAAATTTACACATTAAGTTAATGTAATTATTGTTTAATTACTTCAATTAAAAATCGTCAAACATTGGACGTAATTGATGATGAGTAAAGGAAAATTTAAACTGCCGAAACGTTATAAATTCAGTGAAATTGAGCAGAAGTGGATAAAGTATTGGTTAGAGGAAAAAATCTATAAATTTGACATTGACGTCTCGAATAAAGAGGTCTATTCCATAGACACCCCTCCACCTTTCACTTCTGGTACGTTACACATGGGACATGTCTTAAATCATACCTGGATCGACCTTGCCGCACGATTCAAACGGATGAGTGGTTACAATGTTTACTTTCCTCAGGGATATGACTGCCATGGATTGCCAACGGAGTTGAAAGTCGAAAAGGAATTTAAAATTTCAAAGGATGATCCTGAAGAGTTCCTGAAACGTTGTATAGAATGGACCAATGAAGCAATTTCAACGATGACTCAACAATTTAATAAGATTGGGTACTCGACGGATTGGGAATATACGTATAAGACAATGGATAAACGATATCTTAAGACGGTTCAGAAATCGCTGTTATTTTTCTTCGAAAGGGGATGGTTATTTTTGGATGATCATCCGATTCATTGGTGTACCCAATGTCGTACTGCGCTAGCAAAGCAAGAAGTTGGATATATAGACAAGAAAGGGAAGTTTTGGTATATTAAACTTCCAATATCTGATGGTTCAGGGTATGCAACCATCGCTACAACCCGTCCTGAACTCATGTCATCTTGTGTTGCAGTATTAGTCCATCCAGATGATAAGAGATATTATAATTTGTCTCAAAAAAAGGTTAAACTTCCAATTTTTGACCGGGAAGTCCCCATATACCAAGATCCAGAGGTAGATATAGAATTTGGAACGGGGATTGTGTATGTTTGTACTTTCGGTGATGAAACGGACATATCCTGGCAAAAGAGCTACGATCTCCCCATAATTATTTCCATCGACGAGAGGGGAAACATGACGGAGGAAGCGGGTAAATATAAAGGGATGACTGTAGATGAAGCTCGTAAATCAATAGTCAAGGATTTAGAGGACCTCAAGCTCCTTGAGAAGGAAGAAAATTTCGAGCATAGAGTAATCGTCCATACCGAAAGAAGTTCGTGTTTAAATCCAATTGAGTACCTTCCAATTAAACAATGGTTCATTTCTATTAGACCTTTTAAAGAGGATATTAGAGAAGCCGCTCATAAGATGAACTGGTTTCCTCAGACTATGATCAAACGGTTGGAAGATTGGATTGATGCCTTGGAGTGGGATTGGGTTATCAGTCGACAACGTGTTTTTGGCACGCCGATTCCTTTTTACACCTGCGAGAAATGTAGTCATGTTATTCCTGCGAAGGATGAAGATTTACCGGTGGATCCAAGACGAGATGCTCCTCCAATCACTCAATGTCCTGAATGTAGTGGCAAGATTTTAGGAACATCTGACGTGTGTGACTGCTGGATTGATTCGAGCATTACTCCGTTAGTCATTTCGAAGTGGTCTGAAAATGAACAGTTCTTCAAAAAAACATACCCAAGTACTATGAGACCACAGGGTTACGAAATTATACGCACTTGGGCGTTCTATACGATTTTTCGGTGTTTAAAATTAACAGACAGTCCATGCTTTCAAGATTTAATGATAAATGGGATGGTTGCGGGTACTGATGGGCGAAAAATGAGTAAAAGTTATGGGAATGTAGTTGCACCCGAAGAACCGCTTGAAGAATATGGGGCAGATGCACTGCGCCAATGGGCAGCTCTAGGCACTCTGGGTGATGATTACCCATTTAATTATAAAGAAATTAAATACAACCTCCGCTTCTTAACCAAACTATGGAATGCTTGCAGATTCTCTTCTGCACACCTTAAGGATTTTGAAATTTCGCAGATAGACGAAGCAAAAATAGAACTGAGCTCGATTGATGAGTGGATATTAAATAAATTAAGTATGGTAATCGATAGCATAACTGAAGCGTTTGATAACTATAACTTCCATAATGGATTGATGGAGTTCAGACAATTCTTCTGGCATGATTTCTGTGACGATTATCTTGAGGCAGTTAAATATAAGCTCTATTCAAAGGAAGAGGAAAGTACGCAGAAGATTTCGGGACAGTATACTATTTATCGTGTGATCCTAGATTCGCTCAAGTTATTTGCACCAATCGCACCATATATTACAGAAGAAATTTACCATGCACTCTATAGGAAAGCCGAAAATATTCCGAGTATTCACCTCTGTTCCTGGCCGAAACCAAGAACTGCAATCAAAGAGCAAATTTCACAAATTGGGGCTTCAATTATTCACATCATCAGTGAATTTCGTCGTGAAAAATCCTCACAGGGCATTCCGTTGAACACACCAATCAAGAGGGCAATAATTAAGTACTCCAATCAGTTAGAGGGATCAGATCAAATCCAAAGTGATCTTGCTGGGACCCTAAAAATCAATGAACTTGTGCTGACAGATAAGGATCCAGCCGAGAAGTTAAAATATCACTTTGAAATCCCAGATCTACAACTTGAAGTCCATTGGGAACTAGAAGAAGAAAGTGTGGGCCAGTAGATCAGCTGGTAGATCGCCACGTTCGCAACGTGGAGGCCGCGGGTCCAAGTCCCGCCTGGTCCACTATTTATTTTTTCTCTTAAAGGGCAGAACCAAAAAATATCGGTAGATTACTAATCAAAGATTTTTTGGATATAATACCAAA
>JAEOSY010000323.1 GCA_016840125.1 Candidatus Helarchaeota archaeon
CAAAATTTATTTATTAACCTGCCAAGAACTTGCTCAGTCACATCATCCATGAAGAGGTGAGCTCCATTGAATGTTATTCTGCAGAGTATTCTAATATTTATTATTGGATTTCTAATAATTCATCAAATACTTTTCAGAATAATCCGATATTATTATTCATTCCCTATTCCTGCCTTCATGACACAATTTATCGACAACCCATTTCGTAGACGGTTCGTTCAACAACCATCCCGTATTGCTGATCGAATGCAACTGGAACCGGGGATGATCGTAGTTGAAATTGGCCCGGGGAAAGGATCCTATACGGAGGCAGTTGCTGAAAAAATACTACCTAACGGGAAAGTCTATGCAGTCGATATCCAGGAAGGAGTAATTGAGCGATTAAAAAAACGTGTGGATAAAAAGGGAATAACTAATATCATTCCTAAAATTGACAACGCCTACGCCTTTTCTTTTGCGGATGAAAGTGTAGATCGTGTTTTTTCAATTGCTTGCCTGCCGGAGATTCCTGAACCCATCAAAGTGCTTCGAGAATGTCATCGTATTCTGAAACCAAATGGTCTAGTCAGCCTTTCAGAGTTATTGCCAGATCCAGATTATCCTCGACGAAAAACAGAAAAATTTTGGGCTGAAGAAGCAGAATTAGAATTAAAACAAGAATTTGGTAATGTGTTTGCATACCAGCTAAATTTTGGAAAAAAGGCTGTATAAACTGCTCACCAAGGTTCGCTGATTTTTATTTCAATACAATCACAAGTAATTACTGCCAGCAACGTTCCTAACAATATTGAAGTTTAAATCGCGTAAAACGGTTTGTTTATCCTTTTGTTCGTGTATCATGTATGCTTTTTGAACTCGACCAAAATATGGCTGATTGGAAAAGATATGGAGTAATTTTCCGTTAAAAAGGGCTTCAAATCCGCCCCGAAATGATTCATGGGAGCGTATAATTCGTTTAGCCTCACTATTTTCGAGAAAATCTGTTATTACTTCTTCATTAAAGATCAATGAATTAGGACCTCGATCTGAACTTTGAAATCGTTGTTTTTGGTCTTCTGATGGGTCGTTCCATCTAATCTGGTATAAATGTTTATAACTTTGTTTCATTACGTCGCTATCTTCGATTTGCGTGACACTGCTGTGTGGTTTTGGAATCTGGTTGATATCTTTGATGGAGTGTAGATTTTTGGGGATTCCTCCATGGATGCAAATTGATTTTTGAGGCGTTAAAGCTGCCAGAGAAAGATAATCGTAGATCATTTCCAGATAATCAAGAACTTTTTGAGCAGTATCTTGAGATCCGTATATTGAATTAAGTTCATCCTCAAATCCATAAAACTGATTTAAATCACGATCTTCATGATTACCTCTTAAGGCAATTACATTTTTAGGCCACGCTAGCATCATCCCAATGACAAACATGAGCGTAAGAAGAGAATGCTTCCCGCGATCAACATAATCTCCCAGAAAAATTAAACTTTTAACTTTTTCATCAAAAAATGGCTGAACAATGTTATAAAGAGAGGTAAAATCGCCATGAAGATCACCAACAATGCAGACATCATGAAAACTCCTGCTTAACTTAACGTAATTTGGAGTTTTCTTATGTCGTTTTATTATTATATGAGTTAATGTGTCGAGATCGTCTAGTGATAACCGTTGTGCCTGGGTTGATTTTAAAAAGAGGTTTGGATGCTCAATCAGGGACAAAATAAACTCGGGAACATCCTCCAAAATGTCTCTCAACTCCAAGGCCTCCAATTGCATGAAATAGTAATTTGATGATTACTGGCTTTAACTCTGATTGTATTATTAGGGCATATATTAGTTAAATATTTCATTTAACTTGCATTTACGTAATATCACTTTCAAACATAATGTGGTCGTTTTGGAAAGTAGAAAGCATTATTAACCAAATCAAGGACGTAACGAAAAAGACGTCTTAGAGAAAATGTCAAGGTCAAGGATGGTGTCATTTTTTATATTATCAAAAAAACTTGTCTTCAGATCATTCCTTGCGTCATTACATTAGGTGAATCGATAAATGACAAAACAACTGAGTAAAGAATTTCTCAAAAATCTATATCACGATTATAAATCCGATCTGAAACGCGTAAGGAGTTATCAAAGAAAATTATATGCGCGACATGCATATTCAGGTTATGAAAAACACCTTACCGAAAGACTTGTTCCATGGTTATCCAAAGTTATGTACCGAGAGAGTGGGGTTCCGTTCTACATTGCAATGCGAGATGCCACTTGGAAATTAGAAGAAAGGCAAAAGAAAGTTCGAATGAAGCCTCAACTATGCGATATAGAGGCCGAATTAACGTATTTGTTGATCAGAGAATTCAAACCGGAGAGCATTGTAGAGTGTGCTCCTTGCGGTGGATGGTCAACCACCTGGCTATTGAATGCGCTAAAAGACAATGGCTTCGGAAAGTTATATTCATATGATTTAGTGGATCTTGCTACTAAAACCGTCCCATCTGACCTATCTAAAGGTAATTGGACATTCATACAAGGGGATATCACAAAAAATCTAAATAAATTACCATTAAAAATTGATTATCTCTTTCTTGATGCGGATCATACCGCCGAATTTGCGCGCTGGTATATTCGAAAACTCTTTCCCAAGATCAATTCGGGCGTTCCAGTTAGTATTCATGATGTATTTTATAGGGAACATCCACCTTCCGGCTTTGAAGGCGGGGTTGTGGTAAAATG
>JAEOSY010000324.1 GCA_016840125.1 Candidatus Helarchaeota archaeon
CACCATCGGATATCAGACAACAGTCAAGAACTTTCAATGGCCACGCCACGATTCGTGATTCTAAAACGTCATCAACGGTGATAGGTTTCCCGTACTCTCGGCGCCATTGAGAGTAAGGATTGTTCAACCCGTTGTTTCGATTCTTGACTGCAATTTTCGCAAATTCTTCCTCCGTCTCCCCATAGAGGTACATATGGCGTACAGCCATTGCCGCGTAATAGCCAGTATAGTAACCCCCAACAGGGAACTCAAAGTCAGTATCCGACGCAAGAGCAATGAATTCATTCGCTTTAGCAGTAGGAACTTCACTCATTTTTTCCCAGCCCGGAACTAAACAGACATCGGACAGTCCACTAGCAATCATAGCCCATGCCGTGTGGAACGCGGCCCCTCCCGTTGCGCCTCCGTTTTCTACTCGTAGTAATGGTTTCGGTGTGAGTCCTAAATAGTCATGGATGATCCATTCACAGGCAAGTTGCTGTTCAAAGTGGTCAGCAAAATAGGAAGCGATTACAGTATCGATATCGTTGAGTTCTAAATTTGGACAATCAGCCAAAGCTGCTTTCATCGCCTCAGCAACCATTTCTTCTTGATTTTCGAGCCGGGGTAAGTCAAATCGTGAGATTCCGCCTGCTACAACTGCAACATTTCGCAAAATCCATCCATCCATTATAGGATTAATTGTACATAATAATCTCAATTCAATAACTTAAGGATTTGCGATAACCATGGAGTGTAATTCAAGCCGTTTCATAAAGTCAAAATTATACAGCACAATAGATTCAGAAATAAATCCGATTTGAGAAAGCATTTCCTTGCGAATCTTAGAGATCTTGTTCTTTATTCGAGGCATCAAGATTCATGGAATATTATCTCAACAAAACTACAAAATTGGGATACCATTTTTCACTGCGAGTGATTCTGAATGATTTAAAAACTGATATATCTAATCTGATTTTTATAATAGGGGGTAAATTATATCTAAACTAGGTTGCCAGTTTACAATGATCTTCATTGTAATTCAAGTATTACACATTTAGATAAAGAGGTTCCAGTAAACTAAAGTATTGCATCATTGCACAAGATATCTATCATTAAAAACTATCTTGTGTGCTCCCGCATCTATTGAACCTATTTTCAATCATTCAAACCAAATTAGTAGAAGAGGAAATACCAATAATCCCTCTTCTATTATATTTTTTTTTTCAAAAATATTCTCAGCGAAAATTAGGCGGCAGCCTGTTGTGCGTCTTTTTTTATGAAATTAAAGTTACTTTGTTTATTGGTATAAAAATACGATATATTTCATATCGAAGACACCAGAAACTGTTATAAACCAATTTTCTTTTTTTTAAGGCCAAATCCATTTTATAACATTTACCTCCTGATTTCAGGTGTTTAGAACTTAAAAAATAAATATCCAAAATAAAAATGATGATTTTTTGAGTAGAATCGATTTTTGTCGTTTTCCACTCAGAAGAGATATTGAATTGTCATTAGGATGGAGTTTTAAAGGGGTAAAGGTATACATTTTAATGAAAAATAGAAATTGTCAATAATGTAATTAAAAAGTTAAAAATACCGGGGCATATAAATGACTGGAGAATCAACAAAACGGAACCAGTCAATCTATTTTGCTCATCCCCGAGCCACTCAGGGTTCTTCACGGGCACTAAAGGCTTTAGATGCAATTAAAGAGAAATTCCCTACAGCAACCATCATTAACCCTACAGAATATACTGGATCCAATATGAAATTCTACCTCAGATTAGTTGCAAAAGCAGATATTTTAATCTTCATAACAACCGAAGAGGGCTTTATTGGTAAGGGAGTTTTCTCAGAAATACGTTTAGCGCAATATCTCCGAAAAGAAGCGCTATTCTATCATTTTCCAGATCAGATATTTGCGCGCTATTTTGAAATTTTGAATATCAATGAAGAAAATTGGGAAGAATACGCACAGGTCGCGCTTTTACTAGAAAAAGAGCAATCACGTCCTAAAAAACGACTGATCACAGATTTTATACAAAGTTAACTTAATTTTTATTGAAAGTTCATTTGTATCACAGATTGGTTAAAACCCCGACATTATCCTGTAATTATAACTTAAAAACGAAAAATCACTTACTATTTCAACTTTTAGAGTGAGGCAGAAAGAGATTATAGCATATTCAGTATTAATTATAGTTAAGGTGATTTTAATTGACAGAAAAAATTGGATATGCCGATCCACAAAATATTGTTGTTTCATTCGAAGTGAAGGATTTAGAAAGATCAGCTAAGTTCTACACTGAAATATTGGGATTTGAACGAGGATGGGAAGGTGGTCTTGATATTGGATGGCTTGAGATCAATGTTCCAGGTGAAGGACTAATACTTGGTTTAAGTCTCAAGCGAGAAGGTGAGGTAACACACGGATCTACTACCATAAATTTCGGGATTAAAGATGCGGAAGCTACCAAAGCATATTTAGACTCAAAGGGAGTAAAAACCATGGACTTATATGAAATCCCTAATATGATAAAAATGGTCATGGCCTTTGATCCCGATGGAAACATGCTTGCATTTGTAGAAAGCCTAGTAGAGGTGTAAGAAGCAATATAAAATCCATTCACCCAATTTTCTTCCTCTTTTTCCTGTTTTTGAAAAATTCTGTGCCATATCAAGTATCGGATATAGTTGTGAAGGCTTCAAAACGTAGGATTTTGAAGCACTCGCATGTGTATCTTTATTTGGCAACCTTTTGTAATCCTCATAGAGTCAATGGACTCTATTGTCTTTGTAGTAACTCTATAGACTATACGGAAAAAATTCATAAACTACATAGATAATTGTCATGCCGTGATCAACTTGTATATTCAAGAAAAGAATGAAAAGTGGTTGAACTTCTTCACTCCGGCAGTTCTTGCTTATGTTGGATTATCGTTAGCTAGTTTTATTGTGTTCTCGGTTTTAATTATGAATCTAATTGTCCCTATTCTAAGTGAAGATAGTGTCATTGCAAATCTCAGTGTATCTTTAGTCAGTCAATTGATTGGGGCCATATTAATTGCATTGGTCCTTATTCCGCGCTTTCAAATGAAAATTGCAGCATACAACCCCGTTAATGGGAGGAATACTCTGAAAACCGGATTAATTTTCAGTGTGGGCTTTCTACTATATATTTTCAGTAATTTTGTGTTTGCTGCCATCTATAGGATTTTAGAACTAGTCCCAACGAGCGCATATGAAGAGATAGGAATTCTACTCACACCAGCTCACTTAGAAAATCCATTAAATATCATATTATTGCTTGGAATGGGAGTAATTGGAGCGCCCATTCTAGAGGAATATATATTCCGGCGTACCGTAATCCCATTACTCGAAGAGCGGGGGATGGCGCCGTTTGCAGCGGTTTTTGCATCCAGCATGATTTTCACAATCATCCATGCTCCGACTGATCTAGCCTTTGGTAACCTCTCAGGAACAGTGCAACACTTATGGGCGGTGTTTATCATCGGAATGGCAGCGGGAATCGCATACATCATAACGCGAAATGTTGTGTATCCTATAATAATTCACGGTTTGTTTAATGGAATGTCATTTGGGGGATATTTACTAATGTTATCCGAGAATATCGCGATAGCAGCAATCTTTGGAATTTTGGTGATTGTAATCCTAATTGTTGGCATCGGAAGCGGGGTATATGCATTCAAAAAATTTCGAAATGACCCCTTGGCTAACTGGGTTGTTTTATTCAAGGAAAAATCATCGATTAACATTGTTCCAGGATTTTTGGGGTTTCTAGGGATATTTACAATACTAATTATCCTACAGAGCATTCTAGAACTCGCTTTTTGGATAACTATTCCTATTAATGATCTTTTGGTAGGATTATTAATCTCAATGGGAATTACAGCGCTCCTCGTTGCAGGTCTCTCTTGGCTGGCCACTAAAACGGAATACATCGATAAAAGCCAAAACATGCGTTTAGTCGAACCCAAGATATAACTTGAGCAGGATTGTGAACTTTCGTTGTGGTTTTAGATAAGTCTCTCTGAAGCAATAGTTCAAGGGGAAGTGATGGGAATACCAAAATCCCCGGACATGATTGCTATGTCCGGGGTATTCTATTTTCCTTTTACAATATTAAAATGAGTTTTTTCGTTATTCTGAGAATGTTTAAGATAAGTTATTCCGTTTATTAATCAAATGATACTGCATTGCGCTAGACATAAAAACAGCAATTAGGATCCAAAGCTCATTATGCGAACAAAAATTCAAGGCGGATATATCGTAGCATTTGACGGATATACGCACAAGCTTCTTAAAAATGGGGTAGTTGTTTTCGAGGACGATAAGATTATTTATACGGGAAATTCATATTCAGGCCCTGTAGATAAACAAATCGATGCTAAAGGGCGACTAGTTAGTCCCGGATTGATCAATGTACATGCACTAGCTAGTCTTTGTATCACGCACTTCAGTTTTTTGGATGGATTGAGCGCAGGCACCGCGATCTCCAAAGCATATGCAGTGGATGGCATCGGCCAATTAGAATTAGAAGGGAAGGACCTAGAGACCAGTATAAAATTCTCTGTCGCTAACCTCCTTAAAGGAGGAAGCACTACAGTCGCCGCGATTACACCAATGGCAACTTCTCGTTTTGAAGGGCCACAAGAAGAGGCTAGAACGATAGCAAAAATTTCGGGAAAGATGGGAGCACGGTTTTATGTGTCCCACAATTATCGATCAGCGATTAAATATTTGACCGAAGATGGGCGATCGGAGTATCATTGGGATAATGAGGCGGGGCACAGAGGGCTCGATAATGCCATTCGATTTGTAAAAACACATCAAAACCTTTTTAATGGAAGAATAAATGGTTTATTCTTCCCCTATCAACTTGAAAAATGTTCTCCTGATTTATTACGAGCCACCAAGAAGGCAGCCCACGAGCTAGGTGTTGTTACGCGGATGCATGCCGCCCAACATCTTGAAGAATTTCACGAAATGAAAAAACGATATGGAAAAACACCCATCAAGTTCCTAGCAGACCTCGAGTTTTTGGATGCCCAGACCATATTAACCCACATGATTTGGAGTACTAGTCGTTTCGAAACGGGGTATCCGTTCCGGGATTTCAGCGATTTAGAATTACTAACTAAAGCAGGAACGACCGTTGCGACGTGCCCAGTAATTACTAGTCAATTAGGACTGAACCTCCACTCATTTGGACTTTATCAAAAAATGGGTTTAAACATGGCAATCGGAACCGATACCTACCCGCAAGACATGCTATTAGAAATGCGATACGCGGCTGTTCTTGGGAAAATCGCAGATCGATATCGATTAGCAGTGACAGCATATGATGTCTACAATGCTGCCACAGTGAATGGTGCTAATGCCCTAGGGCGCGCGGATCTAGGTAGGTTAGCCCCAGGAACTAAAGCAGATATTATCATTTTTGACCTACGATCGCTTCAAATGGGAATATTTGATGACCCTATTCAAAGTCTAATCTACTGGGGGACTCAGAACATTGTCGAAACGGTGATTATCGATGGAGAAATTGTAGTGGAGAATCATCAAATTCCGGGACTTGATGAGGAGGCGCTAGTCAAGGCGGCGAAAGAAGTAAATCAAATACAGAAACATAAATTGGTTGCCCAAAATCCTCTTGGTCGATCTGAAGAAGAATTATTTCCTCCAACATTTAATATCGAATAAAGAATGACACTAACCCAGTTACAAAGAAAATATACGGTTCTATATCAAAAGCCACATGATTTTATTAATACACCAATTAATTCATATTATTTTAGATTGATAGAGCCTTGTTTCGTTTTAGGGTTGATGATAATTGTGCCTTGTTCAAATTCTCGAGTCAATATACCTTTTCTCAGATGATATCGACCCAAGGGATCACCTAAATCATAATACACCTTTGGCTCGTAAGGAGTAGTGATGAGTGAAGGATGCGCATAACAAAAGGCTTCAAACCCAAACAACAGTGCACTGAGATAACAATATTGTACTTTTTTAAGATCTTCTTCTGCACCATAGCTTAATGCGATCAATTTTATGTCCTGTGTAGTAAGATCGCGAATTTTTGTCTCTGTGGCCGTCCAAGGAAATATACTATATTGGAACTTATCAGGTGTTCCAACAAACCCGCCTAGAAAGCTCTCAACCATCAAATATTCCATCCACGGGAAGTATTGAGGTTCAACTTTCCCATTCCCAATAATCTTGAAGTTGAATTGATTTATGGCCTGTAGAAGGGGTTGAATGGTATCAAAAGAAAATGAATTTGTGTCAAACCGATCAAAAAAAACTCCTGAAACATTTAAACCCTTTAATTCTTCTAAACATTCTATAAATTCTTTCGGAGGTAGTTGAATAATTTCTAATGTGTCCAGATAGAAATAAGTTTCAGGAACTTCAGAAATTAGATCTTCTACGCGTTCCAGGCGTTTAGGATGCTTATCTGCGAAGATTACAAAAGAATACGGAGACCAATCATGAAGAATTGTTAGCCAACCGTAATAGACTCCAAACCACTGCAATTTAACTCGCTCATGTTAATAAATGACCTAACAGAAATGTGCGTAGATAATAAATATATACTCACTCCCCTCACACATTGAGATGTACTCCAATGTTGTTGGCCATGTCCCGCAATGCGTTTTTAATGCTTTCAGAACTTTTTA
>JAEOSY010000325.1 GCA_016840125.1 Candidatus Helarchaeota archaeon
ACACCACCGCCTTGAACCTCTACGGCCGGCGTTACTTCCAGCTTCGAGTCTTACTCAACACGGACTTTAATCCCCAGACCCCCACCGTCTACTCCATCAAAGTGGATACGTACTTCTTCTAACAACACATCTCCTTTCCTCCTTTTTTTTACTTTCTTTTGAATTTATATCGATACTTATATCCTATTTAGTAATTCGATCTAAACAAGAAAGATCAGTTGAACCGTCAGTAAGCTGATAACGCCCGTGTAACAGGTTTAGACCAGTTTGTTCGCATTGAATTATAAAATATGATTTCTGTAAAATCTTATTTTTTTCTTTTTTTGGGAAAAATTGGGAACGTCGTAGAGAATTAACTTTTGGAGGTGATTATCGGATTCTCGCAGGGATTCTCTCTTCCATCGGAAGTTGGTCGGCTGCCCTTGCCGTCATCGAGGATTTCCAACAACTTATCGATCTCTGTTGATATTCAACACATTTATTAGTCCTCAAACCCTTGATTATATCTGCTCAAGCATTGCATAGCATAGAGAATAAGCCAGTTTAAGATAAATTTATTAGGAATGGTTTGTGATTACATTATTCACAATAGTTTGGGATGATCTAAGAAGGGATTTGGAGGGCAATGCATAGAATAGAGAAAGACACAGAAAAATTTAATTATTTTGTTATTATATTTAAAATGAAGAAAAAATGAACACTAAGAAAGCGCTGCTCCCCGAAAAATTTCTGAAGAAGGTGAAAAAGCAGAAGTATCAAGTAGTGGGTAGGCATACTGGAGTGAAAGCATGCCGTTGGTTAAGAAAAGCTTTGATTGGAGAGGGGGTTTGCTATAAACAGAAGTTCTACGGAATTAAATCACATCGATGTCTTCAAATGACCCCCACACTTGGGTTCTGTACAAATCATTGTCTGCATTGTTGGCGGAACGAACCAGAAGATCTTGGGTACCAATGGGACGAACAATTACTAGAGAATACTGAAGACCCCGATACACCTGCACAAATTGTAGATGGATGTTTAGATGCTCAAAAGCGAATATTAAGTGGATATAAGCCAACAGGTCATAAAAAAGTGACATGGGAGAAATGGAATGAATCAATGGAGCCAAATCAGGTTGCAATCAGTTTGTCAGGCGAACCCACCCTCTATCCGCTTATTAGCGAATTAATTGATGCCTTTAATGCAAGAAAAATGACCACCTTTTTAGTCAGTAATGGAACTCGTCCAGATGTACTTGCGGAACTATCAAAACCGACCATGCTGTATATCTCAGTATATGGCCCTGATAAACCTACGTATTTAAGAGTTGCACGCCCAATTGAATTAAATAATTGGGAGAAATTAAATGAGAGTTTGGAATTATTAAATAGTTTTAAGTCGAATACAGTATTACGGCTTACTTTAATTAACGATTTAAATCTGTTAAATCCAGAAGGCTATGCGAAATTGATTGAAAAGGCGAACCCCACTTTCGTAGAAGCGAAATCATATGTATTTGTGGGACCCAGTCGCTCCCGACTCCGGTTTGAGCATATGCCAACTTTTTCACAAATCCAAACGTTTGCCAAAGAATTATCAATACTAACGGGATATAATGTTCTGGATGAGTCTCAACCGAGTCGTGTAGTGCTCCTCTCAAAATTGAATAAAAAAATTAATGTATGTAAGGAATAGAAGAAGTATTGTGGTGTTTTAACTATGTTTGAGGGAATCTTCGAAAATATCAAGAAGAAGTTGGATGTAGATGACGATGTCCGGGAAAAAACATTGAAAATTAGTCGCGAATCTATTCGATATTGCCAAGAAGCAGTTCGGAGAATCCATAGAGGAGAATTTGAAAAAGCCAGAGAGAAATTACAGAACTCACATAGACTAATTCAAGAAGTGGAGAGAAATATCAAGAAAGTAAGTCCGAGGCTTTATTATAAGGGCTATGTCGTCGACATGCAACAAGAATTCGTTGAAGCATCTCTTTTCCTAACTTTAATAGAGGGGAGTGAAGAAATTCAAACTCCTGAATCATTAGACGTTTCGAATTTCGCTTACTTACATGGATTGGGAGATGTGATAGGTGAATTAAGGCGCCACTCTCTTGATGCGGTAAGGAATGAAGATAGTCAAGAAGCTGAGAGAGCATTAAAGCTTATGGAAGAATTATACGATTTATTGCGGAGTTTAGACTACCCAGATGGATTAATTCCAGGCATCCGACGAAAAGTAGATATTGCCAGGAGCTTGATTGAAAAAACTAGAAATAATCTCGCCTATTTTCAGCATGGTAATAAGTTAGTGAATAGAATGGATCGGCTCCTGAAAAAATTGAAAAATCCAGATACTGATAGTGAATAGTGAGTAGAATGAGTGAATGGGATAAAATCGTATCAGTAGAGAAAGATTTGATCGAAGCCAATGAAGAATTGGCTGTGGAAAATAAAAGTTATTTCAAAGATAGAGGTATTCGAGCCATTGAAGTCTTAGGAAACATTGGGTCCGGGAAAACCAGCCTGATTTCGAAAGTAATTGAAAAACTTAAGGATAAATACAAGATAGCAGTAATAAATGGAGATATTGCGGGGGACCCAACTGATATCGAACGTCTAGGAGTATACACACTCCAAATTAATACTGGCGGGGAATGTCATCTAGATGCGAAATACATTCGCCCATTTATGGATAAAATCCCTGCTGAAACAAATCTCTGCTTCATAGAAAACGTAGGAAATTTGATTTGCCCTTTTGAATTTCCCTTGGGGTGTGAGCACAGGGTGGTAGTGGTTGGGCTTACTGATGGTCCTTATATTATCAGAAAACATCCTGTGACATTTCGTATTGCCACCATTGCAGTTATCAATAAACTCGATTTGAAGGAATTCCTTGATAACGATCCAGATAAATTGGTTGAAGATTGCAAATCAGTAAATCCGAAAGCAGGTGTTGTTCTAACTAGTGCAAAAACGGGAGAGGGCATAGACAATTTAATAAAAGCTATGAATTTATAGAGAGATTCGGAGAAATTATTACACCATCAAAATAATTCCTATATGCAGCTAGCAGTTTAACACTATAGAACCGTCCTAACTCACAACTCTCTTTAAGTATTACGGGTTTATAGTTACCTGTACGACCGATAACCCCACCCTTTTTTCCAGCGGCTACAGTTAAGACGGTTTGTTTATTAAAATTATTTATAAAATTCCTGTTTTGTTCTAAGGCAATTTCATTACAAATTTTAGAAAGAATAGAGGATCGTTCTTTAACAATCTTGGTGGAGATTGGTTTCATCTGGGCTGCGGGAGTTTTGGGTCTTGCCCCAAATTTCGAAATATTTACGATGTCTGGGCGAGTTTTTTTGACAAAAGCAATCGTATCCTCAAATTGACTTTTAGTTTCAGTCGGAAATCCAACGATCAGATCAGTAGAGAGAGCAAGATCAGGAATGGTATTCCTGAATTCACTTAAAAGTTCCTGAACCTCAGAAGTTACATAGGACCGATTCATCTTCTTTAGAATTTCATCATTCCCAGATTGAATGGGAACATGGAGAAATTTGTAGATTTTTGGATGGGGGAGAATTTGGACCAGTTGTTTATGGACTTTCAAAAAACTCTTTGGATTCATCATGCCAACTCGGATTCTAAATTCAGAAGGTAATTGAACAATTTTCTTTAGGAGTTCCGGAAGAGAACTATTCGAATCGAACCCATAACACCCCGTATCTTGAGCCGTTAGCCATATTTCCTTACATCCTTTACGGAGATTTAACTCAATTTCTTCAAGAATTTGTTCTAGGGGATAGGATTCTAAATTACCCATGGCATATTTTGTGATACAGTAGGCACATTGATTCAAACAACCCTGAGCGATCTGAACCTTTGCAATAAGGGGATTTGAGATCCTTCGTGGTAAGCACAGCTTTGATTCCTTACGCTTTCCAATTTGAGTGAATTGCTTGCCTTGAATGATAGATTGAATTGCCTTCGCAACATGCGTAATATAATGCGGTCCGAGCATGTTGATTCTGGGATTAATTTGAAATAATTTCTCAGATAGAACCTCGGGCATACAGCCGGTGATGAGTAACCTTTTCTCAGGGAAATCTTTGATGTAGCTCTTAATTTTATTTAGAATTCGTGCTTCAGTGTTTGATTTTACAATGCATGTATTTATTATAATTATTTCACAATCAGCAATGGATGTTACTAGCTGATAATCATTGTTTAGAAGGATCCCCTGTATAATTTCAGAAGAGGCTTGGTTAAAACTACACCCATAGGTTTCGATATAAATTTTGGAGTTCATAGTTAGAACAGCAACATCCTTGCGGTTATTTTAAGTTGAGCAAAGGAGGTATAATAATTTATGAGGCATGCTCTAAAAATTTTTTATCTTGGAGATTTTGAAGGTTTTCAACGACAACCTAATAAAGAAACGATTGAAGGGCATCTCATTCGAGCATTAAAAGAAGCAGGGTTAATTGAAGATATAAAAGCCGCAAGATATATATCAGCTGGGAGGACAGACAAGGGAGTTCATGCAGTTGGGCAAATAATTGCGATATCTACTCTCAAAAGCCCAGTACTTCCAGCTATAAATGCATTCTTACCAAAAAATATTATTGTGTGGGCATCAAAAAGTGTAAATGAAGAATTTAATCCAAGATTTGATGCACTTTCAAGATATTATCGTTATTATACATATTATTCAGGAGAAGATATCAGTTTACTAAAAGAGGGGGCAAAAATTCTCGAGGGTGTTCATGATTTTAAGTTTTTCTGTAAAAAACAGCCTGAGAAGAATACCATCCGCGATATCTTTCAATTGCAAATTGAAAAGTTGGAATCCTTTTTAGTTTTTCATATAAGAGCCAATGCCTTTCTATGGCAGATGGTTAGGCGTATTGTTGATTGTCTTCTAAAAACTGGACGAGCACAATGGGAACTCCAGGATTTAAAGGATTTAATCGATGGGCATTCAAAATCGAATATTTTTACCGAACCCAGATCTATCCATGGATTAAATGCATTAATTTTATGGAATATCGAGTATCCTTTTCAATTTGAGATAGATTCAAAGAGCTTAGACAAGGTAAAAGAAGTTATTCATAATTATTTATCCGAATTCTCACTCAAAGAATATTATTTTAAACAATTTGATGAATTTTTCGGATTGATTGATTGAGTGATATTCTTTTAATCTTCAAATTCAATCTGAATAAATATTTTTTTAGGATCTCGGGGAACTGATTTTAACGTTTGTAACATTCCCTCAATGCTTCCACGTATGATATTTTGGACAAAACCTTTCATATAAACATCTTCGTCATCAATTTTTAAGGTCAGTTTTGCAGCCAAATGGGGACATTTACTAAAAGAAGCTTTTTTTTCCAGTAAATTTTGTGCCATTTCTTCACAATCTTGAAACCCACAGTCACCACAATTTTTTCCAGGGAGCAGAGAAACTATTTGATAATGACGTTGATTCTTAGCTATCTGTATCAAAGTATCTTGGTCTTTTTCTTGGACAACGGGATAAATTTTATCGAGTTTTTTAAGCTCATCCTTTTTCTGGGCGATAAAGCCAGTTAGTCCTAAAACGGCACCGGTTTCATTTAACCCTGTAATTTCGTCAGCATTATCGATAATGATAAACCGAGGATATTTGCTCTTTTTAAAGCCTTCAACAATAATGAAATCGAAATCTTTAGGAAAGTGTTGAATCGCGGTGTTTAAAGCAGGTTTTTCAACTTTGTTAATTGAAATAAGTTCTGATTTCGTTACTGCTATTACTAATTGCGCTCCAGCTTCCGCGTGACGATCTGTATCTCTAACCTTTTGACTATCGAAGGTAGAATTCCCTCCAATATGCTTTATTGTTCCTACTTTAAATCCCTTTTTTGTCAGTCCTTCCACTATTCTTTGAACTAATTGTGTTTTTCCTTGATTTCGATGTGCAGATGTCACACAAATGACCGTTGGAATATTAGATCCCATATTTATCACTGGAGATGATTAAGAATTTAGCATTAAAAATCTTACACTAAGGGTAAAAAAACTTGGGAAGGAGCTATAGGGGGAGTTAATAGTCTCCTTTGCAACAGACTTTCTCTGTATGGCGTCAGGATACTAATATTCTTTTTAATAAATTATTATACGCCAAATGTTCCAGTATTAGATAATATTATGAGTCCGTTGTGTATTGGGTTGGCTATAACAGGGCTAGCTGCCGCCTTCTTTCCATCACTTTTGCATATTAACTTGAAATGAATGAATGGTTACTCTGAAAAATGTTTTAGATTGATATAATAGGAAGAATATAAAAAGAATTGGGAAAAAAGGATATTGAGGTCTCATTATGGTAACCGAAGAAATCCCCAAACCGGCGACAGCAGGGGCGGCGGGGGTATTAGGCATTGTATCTGGTTTCTGGTGTATTTTAGAAGGAATTCTCATTATGGTCTTTAGCAGTGGAGGAAATAATTGGGCTGAACAGCTATTATTTATCCCATACTTCAAGTCAGAACCCTTTATATCAGGAATTATCAGTTTTGTATGCGCAGGGATTTGTATGTATAGTGGAGTTCTTATAATTATGCGTAAGTATATCATGGGAGGGTTCATAATGATGGGGATTAGTGTAGCGAGCATAATAGTTGGTGGTGGCTTTTACATTACAGTTCTTTGGGGAGCCTCAGGTGGGTTAATTGCCCTAGTTTGTCCAAGTTTGGAAGAAAAAATAAAAGAGCAGTCAAATAGCTGAATTTATTTAAAACTTTTATAGGATCCCAGAATTTTGATGTAAAGTGTACTATTTTTTAATTCCTTAAGTGCTTCCTGCACATGTTCCTCTAAAACATGCCCCTCAAAATCCGTGTAGAAGTAATATTCCCAAGGCGTTAGTCGCGAGGGACGAGATTCTAATTTTGTGAGGTTAATATCACGACTTGAAAAGACTTTTAATGCGCTTAAGAGGGCACCTGGAACGTGTTTTACTGAAAACACGATGGAGGTTTTGTCATTTTCAGTTGCCGAGGTTTCTTCGTGACCGATAACGAAGAATCGGGTGAAATTGTTTTGACTATCCTCAATTCCCTTTGATAAAATTGTGCGGTGATAGATTTCTGCTGCTAATTCAGTTCCAATTGCCGCAGCATTATTGTATTCAGCAAGCATTTCCACTGCGCGTGCGGTACTTTTAGTTTCTAGGAGTTCTGCATGCGGTAAATTTTCCTCAATAAACCTTCTACATTGCCCCAAGGCTTGATCCTTCGAAAGTATTACTTTAATTTCAGATAGAGGGATTTCGTTTAAGGTTATTAGGTTATGTTTAATGCGGATTACAATTTCACCAACAACTTTTAGATCACTTTCAAGAAGTAGATCCAAAGTAATTGGAACTGAACCTTGTGTAGAATTTTCAACGGGAACTACACCACAATCGACTTCTTCGCTGATAACTTGGCGAAAAACATCCGAAATTGTTTTTGTTATAATGAAGTCTGCTTCGGCTTCAGAGAAATAGTGCTTCGCTGCTTGGTCGGAGAAGGTTCCACGAGGACCTAATAAGGCCACACGTTTTTTGCCGGATTGTACCGCTCGACAACCGGCTATGATTTCTTTATAGATAGCTTGGATTTGGGCTTTTGTCAAATGATTAAGTTTATAGGAAGATAATCTTTCATATACTTTTTGTTCATAGACCCTATCTATTATCCGGAGTCCCAGCTTTTTCTTGAGTCCCCCAATTTTCTCTGCAATAGAAGCTCTAGAATCTAATAATTGCACGATTGAACTATCTATTTTAGAAATTTCGCTTCTTAATTCCTCTAATTCCTTATCAGCGTCTGTCATATAAATTCACTCGTTTAGGATAATTCTAAAAGGACTTGTATATAAATTTGCTCTTTTGCCTCTCACGAATCCTATAAGGGTTGTTTTCGTTGCATTTGCAGTTGAGATTCCTGAATCCGTCGCAGCTGCCATTGAAGTAACGATAGGGATTCCGCATTTTGCAGATTTGAAGACAATATCCGCAGTTAGTCTTCCAGTTGAAACTAATATCTTATCTTCCAAGCTGATTCCGTTAATAAGGGCATGTCCAATTACTTTGTCAATAGCATTATGCCTTCCGATATCCTCTGCTACAAGAATTCGGTTAAGCTGTAAATCATATAAACCAGCAGCGTGAGTGGCACCAGTTCGGCGGAATATATCTGAATTATTATTGAGATCCTTAATTACATTAAAAATCCCATTTATATTAAGCTTCATCTGAGACTCAATTTTAGGCAGGTTTTTTCCCTTTTTTACCTGTAACCAAAATTCAGGGGGATTACATCCACTAGTAACTACCCGATTGACAAATTGAGATTGTTCTAATCGAGAATCAAGATTAATCTCTGAATTCAGGGTAATATTAACATTATAACCTTCGATTTCGATATTGCTAATGTCTTGAAAAGAATTAATCACACCTGTGGTAAAAAGATAACCTATTACTAGTTCTTTTTCTAATATAGGTGAACACAAGATAGAATTCACCAATCTATCATTGATTACAACCGAGATTATCGTTTCAACTGCGATTTCGTCTTCTTTCTCGTGCAATTCTCCTTTAGAAAATTGAGTAATAGATTTCGAGATCAGTACCTTCATGGAAACGCCCCATTGATTATATCAAAAAGTAATAAAAAGAAGATTTTGTAAGTGAAGACTTGTGTGTAATAGTTGATGAAATTTTAGAGTTAGGGTCGCGCGAGCATCTATGAATGGGATTAAAACAGATATACTAGTTATTGGTAGCGGCATCGCAGGATTGTTCTTCTCTGTGAAGGCGAGCGATTTTGCGAAGGTTATGGTTATTACCAAGAAGCAACGAGCTGAGTCAAACACTAATTATGCTCAGGGGGGCATTGCAGCCGTAATGTCACCTCTTGATTCGTTTGAAGATCATATTGAGGATACGATCCGGTCGGGAGATGGGTTATGTGATAGAGAAGTGGTCGAAAAAGTGATCAGAGCTGGCCCAGCTCGTATTAAAGAATTAATTGAACTATATAATGTGGCTTTTACAAAAGGTGATGATGGAAAATACGATCTTGGAAGGGAAGGGGGACATTCTCAGAGACGTGTTCTCCATACAGAAGATTTGACGGGGAGAGAAATCGAGTCTTCACTATTGAATGCTGTGACGAGGGTAAAAATTCCTATCTACGAGGATTATATCGCAATCAATCTGGTTAAGACAAATGGGAAAGTCATTGGGGCATATGTGTTAGATAATAAGAAGAAAAAGGTCATCCAAATTCATGCAAAAGTTGTCGTGCTAGCAACAGGAGGAGCAGGAAAGATCTATTTATATACGAGTAATCCTGATATCGCCACGGGTGATGGGATTGCGATGGCTTATCGAGCTGGAGCAACAGTAATAAATATGGAGCTATTCCAGTTTCATCCCACCTGTTTATTTCACCCATACGCGAAATCATTTTTAATCTCCGAGGCCCTTAGGGGAGAGGGGGCAATTCTTATTGACAAGGATGGAACTAGGTTCATGGAAAAATACCACGAAGATAAGGAACTAGCGCCGAGAGATGTGGTAGCGAGAGCTATTGATGGTGAATTGAAAAGAAGCGGGGATGATTGCGTTTATCTAGATATCACACACCGTGGTGCTGATTATATTATGAATCGGTTTCCAGGGATATATCAAAAGTGTCTAGAATTCAATATTGATATCACACAATCAAAAATCCCTGTTGTTCCTGCAGCGCACTATTGTTGTGGTGGTGTAAAGGCAAAACTGGACGGAACTACAGATGTTGAAAATTTGCTGGTCATTGGAGAGTCAAGTTGCACTGGATTACATGGTGCGAATCGGTTGGCAAGCAACTCATTATTAGAAGCCGTGGTATGCGCGCATGAAGCTGCCCAGAACTGTAAGCAACTTCTGAGTGAGGGGATTGAATTACAGGATTTTCGACCATGGGAAATAGGGAATGCTGTTGATAGCGATGAGGCGGTAGTTATTACTCAAAATTGGGATGAAATTCGGAGATTTATGTGGAATTATGTCGGGATAGTGAGGTCTAATAAAAGGTTAGAACGCGCAAAAAAACGAATTGAGATATTAAAAGGAGAAATTGAAGAATATTATTGGAAATCAATTATTACAGCGGATATAATTGAACTCCGAAATCTAGCGACGGTCGCCGAAATCACCATTGAATCGGCATTACAGCGAAAAGAGAGTAGGGGTATTCACCTTAATCTAGATTATCCTGATAAATTACCGGAAGCAAAACATACTGAAGTAAAACGGTGGAAATGAACGCGAATAAATTGGAACTTTCAATTGTCATCGTTGCGGGTGGAAAAGCAAAGCGATTGGGAGTTGATAAGGCCTTAATTTTTATTAGAGATAAACCGCTTATTGCACATACCTTAGAAAATGTGCAGTGGATTTCGGATGATATTCTGATAATCACGAAAACTGATAAGAGGCTAAGAAAACTGAAGCAATTTATCAAAACCCCTGCAAGATTTTTCCTGGATGAAAATCCATCCATTGAAAGCCCCCTAATTGGTGCGTTAACTGGGTTCAAAAATGCAAGATATAAGAAAGTTTTACTAATCGGGTGTGATATGCCGCTTATTAAAT
>JAEOSY010000326.1 GCA_016840125.1 Candidatus Helarchaeota archaeon
ATGACGAGGAACTTGAAATGGTATTTGTTGTCACTGAAGGAGATTTTCATTTAAAAGACGGAAATCTAGATGAGGCTTTAATATGCTTTAAAAAAGGATTAGAATGGGACGAGAAACGCGGTGATATTCAACAAAAAGCCACATCACTTTATAATATAGGCGTAGTCTATGAGATTCAGAAAAAATATGATGATGCACTGGAATTATACAAAGAATCTCTAAGGATTGATGAGCAATTGGGGAACTACAGAGCAATTGCTTGGCGTCTTAGCGGCATTGGGAGAATACATAAGGCACGCGGAAATTACGAGGAGGCTCTGAAAACCTTTGAAAAATCGCATAAAATCTCCGAAGATATTGGAGACAAGGAAGGAATGATCATAATTTTGGAAGAAATCTATAATATTTCGTTATCTAGAAACGATTTTGAAAAAGCTGGTGAGTCCCTTGAAAAATCACTGGTATTAGCAAATGTAATGAATATAGAGAAAAAAATAACCCATCTACTTTCTCAAAAAGTAAATTTTCTTGATACTCTATCAAAAAATTATGCAACCAAAGGAAATCTCACAGAAGCTTTAAAATTACTTAAAGAAGCCCAAAAGATTGTAGATGATCATAACTGGAATGATAAGTTTTCCTTCATAAAGATAATTGAAGCCTTAGAAGGGGAAATGTATAAGGGAAATACTGTAGATAAAGATGCTTAAAATTACTCGAAATCCAGCAAATTATCTAAGAATTGTTAAAATTTAGTATCAAACCAGTGCTATAATTTATTGAGGAGGCAGCCAGGTACCGCAAGCCTGACAAAATTCAGCAGAAGGATTATTTTCTGTGCCACAAAAGGGACAGGTTCTGATGTTGTCTCGTCGGGGTTGAGCTGACTGCACTTCTTCTAGAATTTTTGTATATGACGGTCTTGGCTGATTTTTAGGTTCTTTATATTCATTTAGATGTGGTTTTATTTCGTCTAGAGGAGTTAAAGATGAACCAGTAGGGATATTTTCATGATGAGTATTTGGTTGTTTCTCCTGTTCAAATTTTAAAAAATCGTCAAGAGGCATTCTAAGCCGTAGATAATACCTGCTGAATTCTTGTGCTTCATTTTCGTCTATATTATAAATGCCGCGGAGGACTTTATCTCGAATATTCTGCCAATGCTGGTTTTTTTCTAGGTCTGGTAAAGTAATGGCTTTTGGTCTCAGGTCTTTTATTAATTCAGCCACGGAGGCATCCTTTGCGTATCCTCCGAGCCATTTCATACTGAGATATTTGAGGCGGCGTTCGAACATTTCAAATGCATTAAGTATGAAATCGTTGTAACGTTTTTCTTGGCGGGCAGTATTTGCCAATTGAGAATAATGCTCAGCTTCAGCCAGAGCTTTCTCCATATCAAGATCTAATATGAGAGTACCACTTCTGTGAACTGTGGAAACGACTTGGACTTTAGGGTTATAATCAACAACATCGTTCCAACATCCCCTTGAGATTACTTTTTTTCGTAATTTATTGCAGTATAAACATTGAATTCCAAGTTGGTGGGGGATATCAAAGGCCATTTTGAGAATATTTGCTTCGAGATCATCTCTTTGTAACTTGAGCATGTGTTTATTTACCGCTCCACAAGCATCACACCGTGGAAAATTATTCCTGAGGAAATCCAACCATTGGTTTTTATCTCTTAGGGGTAATTTGTGTTTATACTTTTTAGAGCAGCGTGGGCACCGTGATTTAACTTCAAAATAGTTCTCTTTGTTGATAATTTGAACTGGAACGATGATTTCTTTAATGCATTTCGTCTTCTTACATCGAAATTTTTCTAAATAGCTCAACCATCTCGCCCTTACCAAATAATGTATAAACTAAAAACGCAGTTCTTTTTAAAATTGACTGAGATATCATAATTAGAAGATTAAAATAGGAAAAGCACTATTTTTTTGATTAATTCATTTGCGTAAGAGTTGAGAGTATGAAATATACCTATGCGGATATCCCTGATGATGTAAAAGCAAAACCCTATTTACCCCTTCTTGTGAATGTATGGGAAATTTATCAGACGTATGGTTGGGAGCGGACATTAAAATTTATCTATGAGTGTCAAGAGGGAGTGTACGATTTTTTTGAAACCCGGTTGAATGAGTCAATCGGAACCTCCAAGGATCTAATGGAGGGGAAATTCACCGAAGAGCAGGCGAAGAAAGTATTATCATATATCCTTGTAATTCCAAGCTTAACAATTAGATCAGACCTTGTCCAGGGTACGCAGAAGTTGATCGCTGGGGATTCCACAGACATTACATTTATCTCCCTGGATGATGTGACTGGTGAAATTTTTGCGCTCCTGAATGGACATTTAGAAGATGGAATTCCGGTAGATTGGTGGTTGGTGAGACCGGATGATGAATTACTAGAAAGGCGTCACATGAAGCTTGGCTACAAGTTGAAGGAAATTCCAAGACGGTTTAATAATTTGACTAAAGCCGCAGGTAGACTTCTTGAGGTGTTTCAAGATATTCGGAATGAACGGACACCACAATGGTCCAATTCGCTTTATTCCACCGCCACAGTCTGGGTTTCTTTTGCATTAAATGTGATCTTTGAGCCGTCCAACTTTGAATCTATTGCCAGCACGTACGACGGGTGGGCAGCAAAACAGCAATTTGGGATGCCGGATTACCTTTTTTCCTTCCACCCCTGGCCATCTATGCTCAATCTGTTCTTTCTACAAGGGCGAGCGCAATTTTGCAATAAATTGAGTTGGCTTACAACGGAGGGGCATTTATTTCTCCAGCCGTTCGAAGACTCCACCTTAGAAGTGGTGCAGGATTTACATGCAGACATCTTTGAACTTTATAAGAAGGGAATAACAGAAGAGGGAATTCCCTTTCCTATCCAAACCTTGAACAGCGAGTTTCCGAATGCCAAAAATAAAAAAGAACCAGATACAAGGTTCCAAGTGAAATATCCAGAGGGAAAATTTATTCAAATTGAGGATTTAAACTTAAGTTTTGAGGAAGTTTTGAAGGGGGGCTATTTGGATATTACGACAGAAACACCAGTGACCGAACCAATTGATGCATCTAAGGTGCTTTCTACAGGTATTGGGCGCGAAACGAAATTTAGGTCATATACCTAGTGGAATTCCATAGGATATTAAAGCAGCAACTATTACAGACATCTACTTTATAAATGTATAAGTTATTCTAACTAAATTATTAGTTATCTTTCCATTAGGATGGTAGAAGAAGAGGATTACTAGAATGATAAATGGTGTTCTAATCACTGTTAAAACGAAGCCTGTCTTTTTTAAAGGGCTCAATGGACATACCTCATTCGATCCCCAGCTCTACGGAAGTTATTTGACTGCAATTGATTCGTTCGCGAAGGTATTGAGTCAAGATCGGATTCAAGCTATATTATTGGGAGATACATTGTTGATCTACCGTCTATTAGATGAATCAGTCAATATCCTTTTAATAGTCATCGCAGATCGGAATATTAAGAAAGTTAAGGTAAAACAATTCATAGATGATCTTGAAGAAGCATTTTTCAATGTTTTTCGAGTTGACCAAGTAATCAGACACTCCTCTGAACCAAATTATTTTATTCCTTTTGAGGCCGCCCTTAACATTATACATTTTAAAAACATGGGACAAGTCGCCTTCTAAAAGACTTTTCTGAATTTTCTTGATTTTTATCTCTTGTTTAGAAATCCACTGATACAAAATAGTTTTTAGTGTAGTTAGGATTCAGAGCAATGAGGTAGATTCGATGACAAACCCACCTGTTTTCATTACCCCAGTTGAGAATGACCTAAAAGAATCAGTTCGGAAATGTTTTGATGCATTCGGGGGAGTCTCCTCGATTGTCAAGGAATCAGGGAAGGTTTTGATTAAAATAAATCTGACAATGCCAGTCCTTTCTGCAATAACCACACCAGAAGTAGTTTTAGCTACGATTGAGGTACTCAAAGAAGCGAATATCAATCCAAAGGATATAATTGTTTTTGAAAATTGTGCATGTGGGTTCTTCACAAGACTTGCGTTCGCAGCAGAAAACATCGGAAAACGGATAAGGAAATTAGGAGCAAAAACGGTTTGCTTAGATGAACAGAAGTCGATTGATGTCGAATTTAATGGTCAAGCGTTGGATAAACCGATACCCATTCCCAAAATTCTTTATGAGCACTTGATAGAAAATCGAGAAGCCAACACTTACATCAATATCCCGAAATTGAAAACCCATATGCAAACGGGATTAACGAATTGTATCAAGAATCAACACGGACTTTTGTATGATGATGAGAAAGTTTATAACCACCACTTGATTGATGAAAAAATTGTAGATATTTTGGGTAAATTTAGACCTGATTTTAATATTGTAGATGCAACCACTGTTGTAGATTATGGACAAGTGGCCATTATACCAGAATATAATATCCCCATGGGATTATTATTAGCTGGTGCGGATCCTGTCGCGGTGGACACCGTTGGCGCAGAACTTTTGGGGATCGAAGATGTAAAGCACCTTCAATTGGCCGCCGAGCAAGGTTTGGGGTGCAATAATTTGGATGAAATAACGGTTCTTCCTACCAAAAACCTGATAGAACAACATAAGATGCAACTCCACTGTAAATCGATCCCACTTAAACCCTCGGAAAAATGTGTGTTGATTAAGGGTAAAGAGAAAGCGTGTCGAACGGGGTGTTTGACCCTTGGGCTGTATTTCATCTTATTTACGCATGATAAGGATTATAGTGACTGTGTCGGAGTGATTGGGAAGGGACATGATACTACAGAGTTAGACAAATATTCGGGACCATTTATTGTAAATGGACCGTGTGCCGTTACGGAATTGAGGGATTATTTTGAACAACGAAAAGAAATTGAGAAATTAGAAGTTGTTTTCATCGAGGATCATTGCCATTTAGCAGATTTAGTGAAATATGTGAGAAAGTATGTTAAAATCCCGCTTTCAGCGCTGACGGATCTCGCTCCAATTAATATGATCAAAATTATAGGGTTAATAATTTTAGCTAAACTGCATCGAGTACGATGTCAATTTAAGATGTAGGTTAAAAAAAAAAGAGGTAGATTGAAAGCAGATTTTTCGAGATTATTCCTTTTTAGGTAAGAGGTAGCCGCTTTGTTTTAAGAGAATTAAGACGAGAATTGCCCAGGTGACGTCATAGATCGCCGATACAAGTAGAATGGGTAGTAATTGAGGAACTCCTGTGATCATGCTAATGATCGCAAAGGGTTGGACCAAGAACCGTAGCAAACAATTTACTTTTGGAATAATGGAGTAAGTTTCGATATTCCTCGCTGAATATATAAGGAGGAGGCCGAAGCAAACGGTCATTGAACCTAGAATTTGCATAAAGATAGGATAATTTGCTGGAAGACCCATGAGTCCCAGAAAGGAATCCATGAACATGAACAGCACACCAAGAAACAACTCAAAATAGCCGCCAAAAAGGATTAAAATCTTCAGTAGCTTTTCTTTCTCCATCATTTATCACCTTTCATATTTTTATTTTCCACTTCACCCTACCAATAATCGCATTTCCTTAATAATACTATGATGAGGATAGCCCACACAATATCGTAAATGGAGGTAACTATCAGTAGCAGCCCGAAACCCGGAAAGGCGAGTGAGTTAATGATTACGAATGGCTGCACTGCAAATCGGAATAGAATATTGACCTTTATTATCATGCCATGCGTCTTAAAATCTCTTGTAGAATAGATTAAGAGAATCCCAAAACAGATAAAGAACACACCTGAGAGCTGGGCGAACATCGGAACCTCAATAGTAACCCCAAAATTCCCTATGAACAGGTGTATAAAAAGGAAAATGGCTCCTACGATTAATTCAAAAATTCCACCAAAAATTATGAGCCATTTTAGAAGAACCGTTTTTTCCATGAGATAACAACTTCCAGGCTATTTAGCGCGCCATTTGGGTTTTTTCTTCTCCAATCGGGCAAAAGCACCTGAGAAGAAGTCCTTAGTTTGAAGGAGTTGTGAGTTAACCAACCCTTCGAGTTGCATCCCATATTCAGCCTCTTTCCCATAGCAGAGATCCACTAATCGCTTTGCCATTCCGACAGCTAACGGGGCAGCTTCAATCAATTCATCTGCATATGCTGAAACCATTTGATCTAGGGAACTCTGATCTTTTGCTACACCACTTACAATACCCATTTTTTGGGCTTCCAAGGCATCGAAAACCCGCCCAGTCATAACGATATCCTTTGCGGCGGTGATGCCAACGAGGCGAGTCAACCGTATCGTCCCACCTACATCAGCTATGAGCCCAATACGTGACTCAGGCATGGTAAAGGTTGCAGATTGGACGGCAAATCGAAAATCGCAAGCGAGTGCTATCTCAAACCCTGATCCATAACAATAACCATTAATTTTTGCGATGACAGGTTTTTCCATCTTTTCAATTTTAGTCAAGATAGGTTGGAGCCAGGTATAGAGCCAATATCGAAAATTGTGAGGTTTAGTTGGAGCACCCGTCTGCCCTTGAGCTTGTCCAGTCAGCATCTTCAAATCAATTCCAGCACTGAATGTGTTTTCCCCCCCAGTAAGAATAACTACCCGCGCATCACTGCGTTCCACTTCTGCAAATGCATTTTCAATACCCTCAAAAAGATCAAAGTTTAACGCATTCTTCTTCTTTAACCGGTTCATTTTAATGGTCGCAATTTTCTTCTCTTCATCTTTCTCGATTAAAACAATATCTTCACTCATCTTTTTCACCTGATAGGACTTAATGAATTACTCAATTAATAATAGCACATCATTTTACAATAAAATATTTCATTTTTCTTTCGCATATTTTTCCATGAATTTATCGGCAAACTTATCTTTTATTTCTTTAATGCCAGGGCGGGTGTCTGCACCTTCAGAAAGGTCATAAAGAATTGACACGACATCGCTAAAATCGAGATCGTTGTTCATTTCATAGATGGCATAGATGTAGAGTGATTCCTTGTAGAGCTGCGGAAATTTCTCGATCATATTATGAAAGGACATGGTATCGTAAGGTTCCGGAATACTCCACGCGAACCCTTTCAAATCCTTATCGAATTGTTTTGCTACCACGTTCTCTGCTTCTAATTCGCGCAAGTGAATAGCAGTATGGTCCGTACACATTGGCAGACGTTGTTTAATTGTCTCTTCCACTTCGTGTGTAGTTGCAGGCCGTCCTAACTTTTTAATTGTATCTTTTAGAAAGGAGAAAATCATAATTGGCATACTCAATAATAAAAAGAGAGAAATTATATACTTTTGTGAAGAGAAAAAGAAGATTCAAATTAGCTATTAATAAGACTATTGGAGAGTTTTCTGGGGATTGAGGTCTCGTCCCTTCTTGAATTTTTCTTTCAATTTATCTTTATTTTTATAAGTGCAGAGAGCAAGTGCCTCTAATTTACGGCGTTTTTCTGGCGGGATCTCAAAGGGAATTTCATCGTTAGTGAAATTGTTCAAGAATTCTTCGAGTTTTCGATAGTCTATAATAAGAATATTATTAGGAGAATTCCGATTCCATTTATTGAACTGTTCTTTTCTAAATTTATTTGAAACGACAATTACCCACAATTCATCAACTAATTCGTGATATTTCTGGGTTTTCCATTTTTTTTCAACACCGCCTTTTGTTTTGGAATTGGTAATATCAATACCATATATTTTATTTTCTCCACACACCATCTCTAAATAGCGCCCAGAACCTACTTTAGTCTGCGCTTTTTCTGAATATCGGAATCCATATAGATCGGCCCATTCTTCCAAAATATCTTTTACAAGAACTTCTGTAGAATAACCTCTTTTTAAGTAATAAACAGCTCTTTTTTTCCAATTATCAAGTTTATACCCCATTCTTGTACGTACATTAGTCAATCCCCCATGATGCTTTTGTATTCCACTCAATAAATCGACATGCCCCGTTTCTCTTAACATCATCATAGTTGGAAAAGAGTTATTAAATTCTTCAATAATAAGTCGTTGTAGTTGATCCCTAATAATTTCCCATTTTTTCCAGTAGCCCTTTGGTTTTTGATCTAATTCAAAGCCCATTCGCTTCCGTACGGCATTAAATCCTCCATGGTGTCTTATAATTGCAACTCTTAAGTCATTATGACCCGAGGTCTCCAATATTTTTGCTGAGGGAAACGAACCTTTGAATTTTTCAGTCATAACGCGTTGTAATTCAAGTTTTACATTTTCCCATTTCTTCCAATAGGAATTCGGTCGCTTTCCAATTTTATATCCCAATCGTTTTCGTACTTTATTATAACCACCATGATGTGCTGAAATTGCATTAGCCAAGCTACCGTAGTTTTTTTGCCTTAGTTCCTTATCAGAGGGGAATCTTCCATTGAAGATCTTTTTTATTATTAATTTTAGTTCACGTTCGATATTTTTCCACTCTTTCCAGTAACCTTTTGGTTTCTTTTTTACTTTTGCTTTCGGTCTTGTTTGTATTAATTCTTCTTTAGGCTTTTTAGAATCTTCCAGAAATATTCACAACCTTAAGATTGAAACCCTATTCCTCAATACCTGGCCAGGAATTGATGATAGGTAAGATTAGGAATTTCTCTAATCTAATATTCAAGTTGATATATTTAAACAACAATAATTGTGAAATAAATTAAAAAAATAGTATAATTCTTTAATGTAATCAAAATTAACTGATGATTAGGTTAAGGGGCGTTAGTATTCGTTCTTTAAAGACACAAATTTCGCCCGATCGACTAATTTCATCGCGCCACGGTCACATTCGGGGCGGCAGACACCGCAGCCAAAGCAGTCAGTGGGGCTAACGATGACTTTCTGGTCGGATATTGCATACTTGATAGCCCCAAATTGGCAGCGCTTTGGACATTTCGGTTCACCTTCACAGCCATCACATTTATCAGGATCGACCACGCAGACATATTCGCTCTTACGGGTAGTATTCATAACACCATAATTTACCCGCCCCTTCAAGCCGATGCAATATGGATACTCACAATTACATATAACGATTGGAACAGGAATTGGTGCCCAAAAGACGGAATGTACATAGCCAAGTTTATCAAATTTACGCAGATATTCTTTCGCTTGCTCTGCGGTGAGCTGTTCAGATTTCTCCCAAGGACGGGTCTTCGGAACCATCTCATTGACGGGATAGAAGAACATACAGGTCATTTTTTCAATGCCCCCGAAATGTTTTCGGCAATAACAGGGAATAAGAATGATTCCTTTGGTGAGTTCAACAACTTTCAAGGCATCTTCGAGGGGGATCACCTGCCCTCCGTGGAGTTCATTCGCGATCTTTTCATTCAATGCATCGAGTGCTTTTTGATCATTAAGATTAGGCAGAAAAACATCGATGGCTTCAGCTCCCCCCAATTCAAAATCCATTTTCTCAGGCCCTCCTAGCATTTCCACGATCCGAGCAGTCTGTACTCGCGCTGACTGAAGAATTTCCTCGGTATAATTCTCCGGATTTAGATACCACTTATGTCCATCACCGAACTGGGCACAATATTTACACATCAGATCTCGCCTCACTTGTTGAGTAAGAGAAATGAAAAATCGTCTAATAAAATTTTCCTTGTCGCTCTCTATTTCCCGGATTTTCAAGCATGTTTTATTAAGGTAATTAAATGCACGAGGTCATTAAGGAGTTTCCGATCCTTGGTAGATTCAGCAATAAGAAGTAATTCTGAAATTCGATTCAGTACGGGATTCCAACGTTCTAAATTCTCGAGCGAGTCAAATGCAGTAAGAAATCTAGGGATCTGGGATAGTAAATCGTCATACGGTATTACAGTGATTAATTTGGAGATTATTTTAAATTGAGCAGCTGGTGTTTCGGTCGTTAGTTCGGTCTCGTTAATGATTGGTTCGTGATTTTCAATTTCATCCACAGCGTCTTCTGTTTCAGTCGTTGGTCGAGCAGTACTCGGGGAGTGTTTGATAAGGAGCAGGAGAATTATCAGTTCGCTTAAGAGCTGGTGGTTGTTCTGGGATTCAGCAATTGTAACAACATCTGTAATTCTGTTTAAGACGGTGTGCCAATGCCCTAGATCTTCGCGACTATTCAGGTCGGTCATCAAATCAGGGAAACTCGCAATAAGTTCGTCATCAGGTATATTAGCAATCAAACCTGCAATCCGTGCAAAAATTTCTTCATCAGGTAAGCTTTTTAAATCCATCAGATAAGGAAGGCGCTCATCCCTCGGAATCATATCGTTGAGTCGGGGAATAACTGTGGTGAGTGTATTCATGATTCGCAGTAACTGCATGAATGTGATATAGGGGATATTGAAGTTGAGTTCTGCCACAGAGGGTTCTGGTTCAAGGGGTATTGGTGGAGATTGGTCTTCAATTACGGGTTCAACATATTCGGTTGGAGTAAGATACTCTTCTACAGAGTATTCAGGAACTGTAATATAATTCTGGGAATACCTTCCTTCTACTGGCACTGGATTGATGAAGTAGGGTTCTCTAGGTTCAGTCAAGACTTTATTCAAAAGCTTTTGTATTAGTTTTTCTTTTCTTCGGCTTCGGACCACCACATAACTACTGTAAGTACCCACGACAACCGCCCCTAGGGCAATCAGAATAATTAACACGGGGGAGGGTTCTGTGGTTTCTGGAATTTCAATAATCTTCGTCTCGGAAATTACCTCATTATTTGCTAGATCGGTCGCCCGAAATCGAATAGTATTGTCTGTGAGGGAATATTTGTTAAATGGAACCGTATCCACTTTTATATATAATACGCCAGTAGCACCATTCCCAGCTGGAATGGAGCACTCTGCATCTATAAAAATGCCATCAACAAAAACCCAATTGGTTGGGGCCAGCGATCCATTTGTTGAGTAAGCATACTGCACGCTGGAGAGATTAATCCCTGCATGCGAAACCACAATTCGGCAGATGATCTCAGGGGTGATATCGGTAATAGAATCAGAAGGATTGATAATACTGAAATCCTGAGGGGGTGTGGTATCAATGGTATAAAACCAGGTTAGTGTATCCATTGCATTGCCAGCGAGGTCGGAGGCATCTAAGCTGACTTCGAGGGTTTGCCCATTTAAATAGGGTAGGATTTGGCTCAGTATGATATTTGAACCATCCCAGCTATGAGGCAATTCTTGCCCCGCCACCTTTAATGTGATGGTCGAGGCGTCAATACCGCTGATTGCGTCCGCAAGATCCACCTTGATCGTGATAGGGTCTCGATTATTCACATATGTAAGATTTCCCGGAGAGATAACGGATACCTCTGGAGGAGTAGTATCAATCATGAATTGCCAGGACGTTTGCAGCAGATTACCTGCATTATCAGCAGCGCTCAACTCAACATTTATAACCCGTCCGTTAGAGAATGGTGTGGAGGAGGTCCAGGTGAGCGTTCTGCCGTCCCAGCTGTCCAAGGTTCGCATGACTCCCTCAACTAAGAGGGTGATAGAGGATGCATTAATTCCGCTGAGTAAATCTACGAGATCTGCACTAATGGTTGATACTGTTCTATTGATGTAACTGCTTGCGGGAGAAATATTAGTGATGTAAGGGGAATCAGTATCAACAACTTGATTCGCAACAATTAATTCAGATTCAGAGCTTAACGTCTTATATATGTCATCAGAACATTCAAATGCGTATATGTACGTTCCAGGTGAAAGAGAAGTGATATATTGGTAAACACATCCATCCCTGTAATCCACATCTGAGATATTTTGCTTTACCATGGTGTAGGAACTGCCGTTTATTATAAACCGAACTGTATATACGGTTGATGTGAGATTGTGGACACTTGTGTAAACCGCGGTAAAAGTGAATTGGGTATTTTCATCCCCGGTGGAGGGAGTCACCCCGAATGGGTTCAACGTGGGGAGGTGATAGATAAATGGTTTAGTTACGTTCGTATATTGCCCATCGGAGCATTCGTATATGAACTCATAATTCGCGCGGGTTAAATAAATTTGATAGAAATACTCACACCCATCAGTGTAGTCCATATCAGCTGGGTCTCTTTTTGACATTAAATGGGAAGTTCCATTTATGACGACATTCACGTGCAGAGGAGCATCATTATCCGCATCTATGTAAAAGGCAGAAATGTCCCAACGTGATGAGCCCGAACCATAGTATACATAAGCATACCGACTAACGAATTCTGGTGCGCGATTTTTTTTGACCGTCACATTTTCACAGTTGGAAATCGAACTATTCACCACGGCGTTGCCAGCTACGATTGCATAATAGAAGGTCCCGTCAGAGGTGACGGAATCTTGAAAAGAAGTAGTAGTAACTTCAGCGTGTGGGAATAAATTATCCGCTGAGCAAATCGGAGAGGTATCACGGTATACGAAATATCTAGTGGCACCCTCTACAGAGCTCCAATTTAAATTAATATTATCATCTGAATCGGGGGAAGTAAGAGGGGCTAAAACCGGGATAGAAAGGTCTTGAACTGGAAAAGGCTCGAACCCTTCATTGAAATACAGTGTGACGGAAACCCAAGAATCATGCGTTGCACCTAATATATATGAGTTGGAGGTCACATAACACATCAGGGAGTGGTTTCCTGGGCTTAAAAAACCAAAAGTATCTGATGGGGTTTGAGGGATAAAATTCTTGAAAAGATAACCACCCGAATAAATTGCAAATTGTACATGACTCATGTCATAATTGTATTCGACAAGTTGTCCAGGTAGTATTGTATCACCCGAAACCTGCCCAGGACCACTCGCTGTAGTCCCTATAATACTAATAGAAGCAAGATCATCTAAACGAAAATCAATAGCTCTTGGATAGGGATCATCGGGATCACAATACGCTGTAATCTTCATTTGACAAGAAGTAATATTGATGTTGGGTATCGTAAAAGTGAGGATGGGCACATTTTCGGGTGTATCTCCAAAGACATGATCGTATACTGTAATATTGAATGAGTAAGTTGGTGGTGCGACCTCAACGCTCTCGCAGTTGGAAATTGAGCTATTGCTATCAGCATTGCTGGCAATGATCACGTAATAATACAGCCCATTGGTATTAATTATGTCTTGGTACGAGTTCGTGGGGGTACTACCGATGGGTGTCAACTCCTCCACCGAGGTGATGGGGTGTATATCCCGATAAATGTAGTAATGGGTCGCATCCGAGACGTAACTCCAATTAAACATAATAATTCCTCCATCAGGATTGGGCGAAATTGGGGCAAGCACCGGGGAACTCAGAATTGGATTTACGGTTCGGGATCCGACAAACTTCTTATAAAATATTATTCCCGCAGAGTTACTAGTATAGGGCAAATCAAACCATATTATGTGTGGATAACCATTACTATCAACTGCTATTGCGGTATGTGCCGAAATACACTTACTTTCCGTTGAGATCACTTCAATCAAGGTCCAAGATCCTGTGGTAGCATTCCAGCACTTATATACAATGTTTCTCTTGAAGTAGTCATTACCGTCAGACCAAGCCAAGTGTATATTTCCGAAATCATCAGCTGCGATTGTAGGGTTGAGAGAAAATTGTGAATTATCGGTTGATATTTTTTGGATTTGAGTCCAGGACCTCGTTGTAACATTCCAGCTCGTGTAAAGAACATCCCAAAAGTTATTTGATACCCTTTCCCAAATCACATAAATATTTCCAGAACTATCTACGGTTAGAATTGGATCATAACATTCTGAAATCCTCAGATCATAACCTTCTGAAATCCTCTCAGGCAAGTTCCAAGTTCCAGTTTTAGCATTTCGGCATGCATAGTAGATACAGGTACTGGCACTGGTTGATCCATCCGAATATACCACGTGTACATTTCCAAATCTATCTACTCCAATGGATGGAGGTAAAATACCTATATAAAATCCAGAACTAGTAGCGTCCTCAGGCGGACTCCAAGTGTCTGTAGTGGAATTCCATTGTCTGTACTCAACACGCATTAAATAAGGAAAATAATAACTATTAGATCGATATTCCTGAACATAGGCTAAGTGTATGTTCCCAGCCAAGTCAGTTGCGATCTTTGGATCAAAACTTTTTCTACTCTCACCCTCTGTAATAACCTTCGTCTGGGTCCAAAGGCCAGTTGTAACATTCCATCGCTTGTAAAAAATATCTAGATCTGTTCCACAATTACTATAATTTGTGGAATCCTGCCATGCTATGTGAACATGCCCTGATGGATCTAAGGCAATTGTTGGTATGCCAGAATTACCGGTACTCTCTGAAGAGATTACCTCAGTCAAGGTCCATTTACCTGTGGTGGCATTCCAACGTTTGTAGAAGACATCAACATCCGTTCCCGAACCATTGTAATCCGTATAATCATGCCATGCTACATGTACGTGCCCAGCCCTATCCACCGCAAGAACAGGTTCACGAGAGTAATCAAGACTCTCAGTAGAAACTCGCTCGGTCGGGGTCCACCCCCATGTAGCAGAAGGGATTACTACTTCAACACTTTCGCAATTGGAAATCGAGCTATTGCTATCAGCATTGTTGGCAATGATCACGTAATAACACAGCCCATTGGTAGTGATTATATCTTGGTATGAGTTCGTAGTGGTAGTTCCGATAGGTGTCAACTCTGCCACCGAGGTGATGAGATTTGTGTCCCTATATACAAAGTATGAAGTTGCGTTTTCCACATAGTTCCAATTAAGATCGATGATTCCATCCGTATCAGGGGAAGAGATGGGCTCTAAAATGGGTGTGCTTGGGGGTAATTCGGTCTCCGGAGGGGGCGATTGTCCTGGGTTTAATGCCCCGGGCGTACCCGAAGCGGTTACGAGCCAGTCAGAGGCTCTGTTGGTGTTCTGTTCATACAAACGTGAGGCATAATTAAAAGAAAAAATGATAGATGCGTCCTCAATCCATTCCACATCCGATGGCATGGGACCGATATAGGATTGACTTTGAAACCAGTCAACATTTGCCCCCGCTCCATCCATGAGGCCAACGGCAACATTTGTGGTCCATTGGACACTCCATCCCGTATAAAGTGTATTTCCCGAATTTGTCCCGGATGTTATATATAATATTAATACGGATCCTGTTGGGAATAACCAGCCGTTCGGAAAAACGTAGGTTCGATAATAAGCATCATTATAAAAAAGGCGGACCTGCCACCCGGTCATATCTTGATTGGGACCAAAGTTCACCATCTCGACATAGTCCGCACCCGTGCAAACTTCGTTGAGAAGTAGTTGCCCCCCATTCGATGTTTCCCCTAGAGAAACTTCAGTATCCACTTTCATTGTATTTGAATTAGACCCGGGAAAAAGAGAGCCGGGGCAAAGGAGAAAGAAAAGGATTGCAAACCCAATTAAGATATTTTTCCAATGCTTTCCTTTCATCTTTTATAAACCCCGGGAGTGTTTGTGTTGTGTTATGCGTTTATGTTTAACAAGACATAATGGTCTTGTTGTATACTATTGTGCTCCACCCTCCTATTAACAATTGTGTGTGATCCAATAGAATCACAAATTTCCCGCCCTTTACTTAGGCAAATGGTTAAGTAAACCCCTCATGCTGGTCAGATTTTTGATCAATTCATGCCGTGCTCAAGTTTTGTGATTGATAGAATCACACTTTTTTTAACAGCTCTATGTTAAATTCGTGAAAAATTTTGATCAAAATAGAATCATCTAGACTACACTATTATGAATGATTGAAGAATCTGGTTCAAGAGTTGGCGATTGGTAAGCGTCGTGGCAGCAGAGATTAGATCGGTAATTCGGTTCATGGCAGGTTGCCACGATCCAAGTTCTATATGGTTGAATAATTCGGTTATGAGTACTGGAATCTGGGTGCGGATTTCAGCATCGGGGATCTGTAATATCAACTCGGAGAGAAAGTCGAAAGTCGCGGCTGGTGAGAGTTTTGACAACCCGGGTTTGTAGAGCAAAGCTACTTCCTCTAGGAACAACGATAACGAGGGGAAGGTATTATTTAGTGCGCTATATATTTTCTGTATCTTAACAGATGGGTTCTCACTGAGCATTTAACGTGTTCACCTCCTCCATAGTTGTATATCTGATCAAAATCGGGAGCAATATTAGTTCATTTAAAAAATGGCGGTCATTTCGAGATCCAGCCAGGATGAATAAATCAGTTATGCGAGTCAATATGGAATCCAAGTGCCCTAAATTCTCCACCTTATTCATTTCACTCATTAAAGTGGGAATTTTATTAAACATTTCGTCATCGGGTATCACCGCAATTAAACGGGTAATGGAAGTAAAAATTTTTGCATCGGGTAAGGTTTTCAGATCCATTAGATATGGCAGACGCTCCTCTTTCGGTAATAATAGATCAAGCGAGGGAAAGATTGCTGTGAGTCTATTGACGACTCGCAGCATTTGCATAAAAGTCATACAAGCCATGTTAACGCTCGAGGAGTTTTCTAAGTGCTCAAGCTGTGGCACAACCGCCTCGGCGGGAGGTTCAGGGGATTCGATCGGTACTTCATCCATGGAGTATTGGGGAAATTCCCTGCAATTCACAGAAGTACATTTAATTAGGACTATCAATTGGAGAAATTTTGTTAGTAACTGACAATTGCCAAAAGCGTCGGTCTCATCAATTAAATCTGAAAGCTTTTCTAATGCGGGTTGCCATAACTCAAAGCCATCAAGATTCATTACTTCTGCAACTAATACTGGAAGTTGAGTGCAAATTTCCCCCTTGGGAATGCGGGTGGTGAGTTCCGCGAGAAAGGCCCAAATTTCATCCTGTGACTGATTTGTGATGTCTTTTAAATACGGAAGCCCTTCTTCTTCTGGAAACAAGAACAGCGAGGGGAAGGTCTCAAGAAGCGTGGTTACTATGCTTTGGAGGTCAACAAAGGTGATGTTTTGGGGACTTGTTCTCGCCTCATTTGATGATGCTATCTCGAGGATTGGGACGGGTTGTTGAGATTCTCCAACTGAAGGTATAAATTCTTCATTTAAATTCAAGAGAGCTGTAGAAAACTCAGGCAACGGGATGGGATCTACGTCAGACGCTTCTTGCCGTGCTTTAATCCGTTCCAACAGGGCGATTATCCGATGTTCTTCTCGATGCCTATGGAGAATAACATAACTACTGTAGGCCCCTATTGTAAGTGCCCCAATGATTATAATGAGAAAAAGGAAAGTGAAGTCCGGTGTGGATAATACATCTATTATTTCGATTGTGATTGGAGTTTCCTGAATTGTTTCGATCCCTGCAAGGTCTGCCGCGCGAAACCTGATAGTATTTTCGGTTACTGAAAATTGGTTGAAGGGCACTTTATTTACTTTCAAGTAAAGCGCACCCGTGGCGCCATCAGAAGCCGGAATAGAACAATTAGCATCTAGAAAGATGCCATCAACTGATACCCAATTTGATGGATTAGGGTCACCGGTTGTCGAATAGGCGTATTCCACACTCGAGAGATTGATTCCTGCACCCGAAACCATAACCTGACAAATGACTGTAGGTGTTAAATCATTGCTAAATATCGGGGAACTGTGGAGTCTGAAATCAGTGATTGATGGAGGATACGAGGGGGGGAGAATGTTTACCGTGACATTCTCACAATTTGATAATGAACTATTGCTCAGTGCATCTCCAGCGAGAACAGCATAATAGTATGTACCATTGCTTGATATCTCGTCAGTGTAATGATTCTCTGAAGTAACAAAGGTGGATTGTAAATAATGAAAAGTTGTGATATAGGACGTATCTCTGATGAGATAGTAGACGGTAGCGCCAGCCACCCCGTTCCAATCAAGCTCGATGACACCATTTGGATTTTGGGAAAGAAGTTCAAGTACTGGGGCCTCTAATTCAACGGAACTATTAGGTTGAATAGGCGTTCCACTGATCTCATCTGAGGGGAGACCATAATTCGGGACTTCATCCACCGCAGAAATCCGGTAATAGTAGGTTACTCCATTGATTACATTGGTATCAAGATAAGAATTTATTTGGGTAGTGGCGTAGGGATGGAATAAATCTGGAAGAAACCCAGACGTGGTGCTGCGATAAATCGCATATTCTGTCAGGTCGGAGGCAGGACTTGATGTCCATGTTAGATTTAGAGCATTAGCAGTGAGGAGGAAGGTGACTTCTACGCCCGTGACTTGAGGCGGGGGAAGGGTATCGGGAGGCGTCATAATTCTGACTTCAACGCTTTCACAGTTGGATACAGAACTATTAATGAGAGTATCTCCAGCTATAATGGAATAGTAATATGTGCCATCACTGTATAATCGATCTGTGTAACTACACCCTGTAACGATGAAGACCGATTGCCATTCATGCGGGGCGGTAGTAAACGTGGTATCCCTGAGAACATAATAGGTGGTTGCTCCTTCCACATTATTCCAATTCAACTCAATAGTTCCATTAGTGGAAGGATTCGGGGTAATGTGGGAGAGGAATGGTGTGGAGGGGGGAACAGTTACATCGACTGCTTCGAAATTTGATAAAGAACTATTACCAAACGAATTGCTTGCTATAATCGCATAATAATAAATCCCTTTGAGTGTAACCGAGTCTACATAACTGTTATGAGAGGTCTCAGCTATAAGGCGCATCTCAGAAAAGGAATTAGTATTAAAACCTCTAAAAAGAACATATGTAGTTGCCTCAGGAATATCATTCCAATTCAATTCTATTATGCCACTATTACTTGACGAGGGAAAAATGGGGGATAAGGTGGGTGCTTGAGGGGGAATAGCAACAGTTACACCTTCACAGTTTGAAATGGTACTATTCCCACCTGCATGACTGGCAACTACCGCATAATAATATAATCCATTAGATTGTATAAGGTCTTGAAAACAACTTTCTGAAACATTTGCAATGAGACTTGACTCCTCTAGAGATGTGATAGGGAAATTATCTCTGAATATATAATAAGTAGTAGCGGACACACTCTCGCTCCAATTTAATTGAATGACACCATCAACATCTGGATTTGGGAAAATAGGGGCAAGTATGGGGGCAGGGGGTGGAATAGTAACCAGTACGCTTTCGCAGTTAGAATGGGAACTCCGGTGAGTGAGATTCCCAGCAACGATTGCATAATACCAATTACCACCTTGTGATACGGTGTCCTGGTAAGTATTTACGGAGACATTTGTGATGGGAATCATATAGCTAATAGATATAATGGGAGAGCGTGATCTATAGATATTATATTCTGTAGCGCCCTCGATATCGTTCCAGTTCAGCACTATGATCCCATCGTTATCTGGATTCGGTGAAATAGATTCCAGTACGGGGGGATTCAAGCGAGAGTTTACTATAACGGTGATATTATCATGAAACCAGTGATTAAGAGTATCATTGAAGACAAGAGAGATATTGTGAACTCCAATTCCTAAGAGTATTCCACTCACATTGAAATTTATTTGCACTTGTCCAGTCCACTTTTGCCAAGGAGTCACTCGAGTACCGTTTATCAAGATGGCATAGGATAATTTAGAATCCAGATTTCGGTTCAGGTAGTATCCTGGTGCCCAAGAGTAATCAATGGCATCGATGTAAGTGGATGCATCGCCTTGAGTCCCAGCACTTGCAGTACAAACCCACAATAACTTCATTGAATCTAATTTCTTCACAAATGGTAAATTAGTCCCTTCTTGATTGCCATCAATCCACACATTGAATTTATCAGTCGTGCAGTCAAAATTGATTCTAATATGGTGCCATGTCTGCTCTGTAAAACCTGGAGAGGCGATTATGGTATGATGGTTGTTGTTTCCATCATAATACCCCAAGGTCTGATGGTTCCAATTTATCTCCAAAAACGCGCCTCTCGAATCTGTTGAACTGGCAAGTATAATATAAACCACACCTTTCGTACCTGCTTTCCCAGAAACCCAAAACTCAACATTGCCCGAAACTTTTGAACTAAAGGTATTTTTCATCCAACAATAGCCTGAAGCACTATTATCCCAGATTTCTACGACTTTATCACGCCCATCTTTCTCTGGAATCACGTCAATATACGTGTTTGAGCCCTCAGATACTGCCCAACCTGAGGGGTTGGTCCCAGAGTCATCGTCCTTAAAGCTATATTCTGCTAAAAAATTATATTTCTCAAAATGTTGAAAAAGGGTCCAACTAAGAGTATGATTGTTAGAATCAACAGGATCCAATTCTAAATCAGAGGGACTGTTAAGGTTAAATCTAGGATTATACAAAGTTTTTTCTGTGGTTGAATTGAAACCTCGACTGGTACCGCACATAAAAGAGTAATTAAAAACTCCGATAGGAAGAGGAGTCAGATATTGATAGAGACATCCATCTACATAATTATTATCGGATGGATTTCGCTTTTCCATATGGTAGGAATATCCATTGAGCAAGAGATTGACATAGTTAGGGAGCATATTATCCGGGTCAGTATAATATACACTGAAATTATAATCAAATGATGGATAACCTAAAGGAGGAGTAACCGACCCGGAAAACAAACCCGGGAGAAAGGCATAGGGATTGTCAACCTGGATGCTTACACAGTTGGATATGGAACTGTTGCCATCTATATTGCTTGCTACAATTACATAATAATAGATTTCATTGGTTCTGATCGTATCTTGATAATAGTTCCTAGAGAGGCATGCAAGGGATGTCAAACCATCTACAGAACTGATAGGATAATTATCTCTAAATATGTAATAAGTAGTGGCAGACGGGCTCTCACTCCAATTTAATTTAATGATACCGTCAGCGTTCGGATTCGGTAAGATAGGGGCGAGAATGGGAGCTGGGGGAGGGATATTCACCTCCACGCTTTCACAGTTGGAAAGAGTGCTTAAATCCGATGTATTGCTAGCAACAATTAGATAATACCAACTTCCACCATAAGGTACCGTGTCTTGGTATTGATTGACGGAAAGGTTGATGATTGGAGTCTTTTGATACACGGTGATAATAGGGTATCTGGATCTATGGATATAGTAGTCTGTGGCACCCTCCACGGTGCTCCAGTTCAAGGTGATGATTCCATCATAGTTATATCTTGGCATAATGGGTTCAAGCACAGGAGTTGTAAGGTTTGATTGAATGAATTCTTTCAGATTAATATCAGCATGATGCCAATTCCCGAACGAGTCATTAAAAACCAAGGAAACGTTATATATACCTGCTTGATAATGAGTTTTATTCAAATTATATGTTATTTGTGCAGATATAGACCACTGTTGCCAATTCATTTGTTTAAAATTATCTAAGAAAATCGTATAAGATGGGTTGTGAAGGAATATATTTTTTTCCTGATTACGATTGATAAAAAAGTTGGGAGCCCATGAATAGTCTATAGCATCAATGAAGAAAGAGCCTTTGTTATTGATAGCAAATTGAATTTGATCGAAAAGATCGTAATAGTTATATGTATTAAATTCACCACAGTACTCGTTATTAACCCAAATCTTGTTTTTAAAATAAGCAACATGTTCTACTCTAATATGGTACCAAATTCCAGGTATTAATCCATCATATATAATTTGACTCGAATTACCCATATCCGTAATGCTTCGAATTTTTCCATCAGTCCAAGAAAATTGAATCCAACTTTGACAATGGGACTGATTCAGATAGTCGTTATATACGGTTTGCTGGCGTGCAGATGTATTAACATCATCCGATCTAATGTAATATTCATACGTAGTGCCTCTATTGGCGGGCTGTGTTGAAAATTTTTGAGCTATTTTTGCTTGGTTGCCTGAGAGGCTAGTAACTTTCAATACTTTCTGATGATGATCTTCATGGGATATGACTACACTAATGTTAGTATCAATTTCTTCACTAATTAACCAATTTGAGGGATGTTGATTTACATGATCATTCGTGAAGCTGTATTCCCCTAAAAATTCATAATAGGGCGGTTCGTATAGATTCCATGTGATGGTATGGTTATAATAAGTAACATTATATCCGGGATTATATGATTTTTTAATCGTAGTTGAGTTGAAATATTGGCTGTTATTGGATTTGAAGTAGTAATTAAAAGCGCCAATAGGGGGACTAGCGAGACATTGATATAAACACCCATCAAAATAGTTGGTGTCTGAGGAATTTCGTTTTTCCATGGGATAACTAGTACCCGTGAGCACGAGATTCACATATTTCGGAGGCTCATTCTCCGGATCAAAATAATACACACTAAAATTATAAAGATAACTTGAAGTGGGGGAAACCGACCCGGAAGACAAACCAGGTAGTGGGGCATTCGGATGGTCAACCCAAACACTCTCGCAGTTGGAAAGTAGACTCCGACCAGAGGAATTTCCAGCGATAATCGCGTAGTACCAAGTTCCACTATAGGAAAGTGAGTCTTGGTAATGATTAAGAGAAATGTTCATAATGGGTAGCATCTGAAATGTATAAATGATGGGGAGGCGTGATCTAAAGAGGTAATATGCAGTAGCTCCCTCGACGGTACTCCAATCCAACGAGATGATGCCGTCAGTACTGGGATTGGGTGAAAAAGAAGCGAGCACAGGGGAATTCAAGCGGGGTTTTACTTTTACAAAGATATCCTCATGATACCAATCCTGAAAGTAATTATTGAAAACAAGAGAGATATTGTGAACTCCAGCCCCTAAGCGCATTCCACTCACGTTGTAATCTATTTGCACCTGCCAAACACACACTCGCCAAGGGGTTTCTCGAATATTATTCATGAGTATTGCATACCTCGGGGAAGAAAATTCCATATTGCGGTTCAGGACGTATCCTGATGCCCAGGAATAGTCAATTCCATCGACGTAAGTGGATGCATCGCCTTGAGTCCCAGCAGTTGCAGTGCAAATCCACAATAACTTCATTGATTTTAATTTTTTCACAAATGGTAAATTAATCCCTTCTTGATTGCCATCAATCCAGACATTTAATATATCAGTCGTGCAGTCAAAATTGATTCTAATATGGTGCCATGTCTGCTCTGTAAAACCTGGAGAGGCGATTATGGTATGATAGTTGTTGTTTCCATCATAATACCCCAAGGTCTGATGGTTCCAATTTATCTCCAAAAACGCTCCTCTATAATCTGTTGAACTGGCAAGTATAATATAAACTACACCTGCAGCACCTGCTTTCCCGGAAATCCAAAATTCCACACTCCCAGTCGTTTGTGGGAGAAAAGTATTTCTCATCGAACACCAGCCTGATGTAGTATTGTCCCAAAGTTCCACGACTTTAATGCGGCCGTATTTTTCTGGAGTTACATCGATAGAAGTTTTGGAGCTCTCAGTTATATCCCATCCATGCGGATTACTTCCATCAATGTCGTCTAAAAAGTCATAAACAGCATAGGGGTAGGGTAGTAATTGAGTGAGGTTCCAGGTAAGGGTGCAGATACTGGAATCATTGGATTGTAGTTCCAAATTCGATGAATGGTTAACCATAATTCCAGAATTATACATCATTTTAACTATTGTCGAGTTAAGAGATTGCGAGTTATTGCATATAAAGGAGTATTCATTAAAGCCAGGGGGAGGATTAATAAGAAATTGATACCAACACCCATCGCGATAATTGGAGTCGGAAGAATTTTGTTTTTCCATGGGGAAGATGGTGCCATTGATCGCGAGATTCACATAATCAGGAGGTTCATTCTCGGGATCAGAATAACACACACTAAAATTATATCCATTAAAATTATAACTTGAAGTAAGGGAAACTGACCCGGAAGATAAACCAGGCTGCGGGGCATTCGGATGGTAAACCCAAACACCTTCACAGTTGGAAAATGCACTTTGGTAAGTAAAATTCCCAGCGATGATTGCGTAATACCAAGCTCCACTATAGGGAAGTGAATCCTGATATGAAGTAGTAGAGATGCTTGTGAGTGGTAGTATCTGCGAATCAAATTTGATGGGATGGCGTGATCTAAAGATGTAATATATGGTAGCGCCCTCGACGGTACTCCAGTCCAACGAGACGATGCCATCAGTACTGGGATTGGGTGAAATAGCGAGTACAGGGGACTTCAGGCGACAATTCACTTTCAGTTTAATATCATTGTGGAACCATTGATTAAGTGCGTTATTAAAGATAAGCGATAAATTGTAAAGCCCCTCCCCTAAGCATGCCCCACAAACGTTGAAGCTGATTTGTTCGAACGCCTTATACTCCTTCCAAGAGGTTAGTTGGGTACCGTTCAGAAAAATTGCATAATTGGAACCAAGGGGGTAATTTACTGAGCAGTTATCCGTTGTCCAAGAATAATCAATATCATCTATGAAAGTAGATGCGCCGCCTTGAGTCCCGGCACTTGCAGTGCAAACCCACAATAACTTCATTGATGCTAAGTTATTCATAAACGGTATACCACTCCCTTCTTGATTGCCATCAACCCATATATTGAACTTATCAGTGGTGCAATTAAAGGCTATTCTAATATGGTGCCATGTTTGCTCCGTAAAACCTGGTGAAGTGATAATAGTATGATAGGTAATGTTTCCATCATAATATCCCAAGGTCTGATGGTTCCAATTTATCTCTAAATACGGGCCTCTATAATTTGTTGAACTAGCAAGTATAATATAAACCACACCTGCAGCACCTGCTTTCCCAGAAACCCAAAACTCAACGTTCCCCGAAACTTTTGAACTGAAAGTATTTTTCATCCAACAGATGCGTGAAGCACTATTATCCCAGAGTTCAACAACTTTAACATGCCCATCTTTCTCTGGAATCACGTCTATATACGTGTTTGAGCCCTCAGATACCACCCATCCCAGCGGATTACTGCCATCAACGTCATTAAAAAAGTCATAATCACTATAGGGATAGGGGAGGAATTGTGTGAGGTTCCAAATGAGGGTGGAATTCTCAATATCTGTATTCTCCAATTCAAAAGGCGACGAATGATTAACCAAAAATCCAGGATTCGAAGATATTTGCTCGATCGTTGAATTGAAAAATCGACTATTATTACATATGAAGGAGTAAGTAAAAACTCCAGTTGGAGGTGTAATCAGATATTGATACAGACAGCCACCAACATAATAGTCGTTGGACGGATCTTGTTTCTTCATTGGAAAAGGTGTTCCATTTATCAAAACTTTAACAAAATTGGATTCCAGATTTTCCGTATCTAAATAGTATACACTGAAATTGTATTCAGTTGATAGTTGACCTGAAGGAGGAGTAACCCGTCCGGAATATAAACCCGAAACAAAAGCATTGGGATTATCAACCTGAACATTTACACAATTGGAAAGAGAACTATTACCACTTGAAGAACTGGCTATTATTACATAAAAATAAATTCCATTGTTTATAATAAGATCAATATGATCATTTCTACTGGTATTAGCGATAGGTATCAAGCTTTCTATGGATGTAATCGGGGAATTATTTCTGTAGATGTAGTAGTGAGTCGCATCCGTTACGTCTGTCCAGTTCAGCCGAACAGTACCATCAAGAACCAAGTTCGGTGAAATGGGATTAAGTGTAGGAGCATTTAAAGAAGATTTAATTAGCATGGTCTCATGGATTTGGGTGTTTTGAGAGGAAAAAGTTGTTCCAAAAAAAGATATTCCAATATTGAAAAGAAAAAAAAGGATTATGAAACCTACAATGATGAATTTCCAATCCGTCTTTTTCATCTTTTTCAACTCTATACTAATAAAAAATGATTTCATAAAAGAAGGGTTTTTTTCTCTGAGAAAGAAAAAGGAGGTGAGAAAAAAGGATTAGGAAGCTCAACACTGTGAATTTCCTATTCCGTTGCCTCATTTTCTTCTTCACTTGAGTAGTATATTTATTTCACGCTTGTACATATCCAATTTTGCTCAATTTTCAATTGGATTGACAAGACCTAATTATCTTGTCAATTTATATGAATGTATATCTAACTATTAACGATTGTGTGTGATTCTATAGGATCACAGATCGGACGCGGTTTACTTAATGAAGTATTTGAGTAAACCCTTGAGGCGACTTGGATCTTCGATCAATTATGAGGGATCGTGAAAAATGTGATTGTTAGAATCACAAATTTTTTGTGTAAGGAGAGCTACAATTCAATTGGCATGGAATTAGGTTAACAAAGATAGATGAACTATGAATGAAGGATAGAGATAGAATTTTGAAGTCGATGTAGATGGGATTAATTGCAGGAATAGCTTCGAGAGATGGTCGGGATGTATCAGATTTATTGTATAGGATGGCATTCAAGTTAAGGCACCGAGGGAATTCACCATTTTGGGTTAGTGGCAAAGGCGAGAACGATTGGGAATCACATATATGTAAGAAAGCTGAAGAAATCCAATCATTGAAAACACCATTTGGAGTGGTAGGAAGACACTTCGTAATAGATAAGGACCCCGGAGTGATCCCGTATAGAGATAGGCGAGAGAAAAGATCTTTGCTTTTAGATGGGCGGATTTTCAACGTCGAACGTATTAAAGGCGAATTAAAGGGTGATTATAGGAGCGATTTTGTAAGTCCGAACGTTATTTTAGATTGGATCGAGGAGATGCAGGGGCGAATTTTCAATTTTTCCCAGATTTATCAAAAAATCTTCACTTTAATTGAGGGGATGTTTGCGGGAACCCTAATCCTAAAGAATCATGTGTTCATCTTGCGGGATGTCGTGGGGATCAAACCAGTGTATCTCTATTCCGGTCCCGAATATGTCGCCTTTGCCTCGGAGAAGAAGGCGTTATGGTGTATAGGCTTGACGCAGCACATTGAGCCACTTCCGCCCGGACGCGTGGTGCGAGTGGCGGAGAAGGGGTTCACCTCACACTATCAGGCGTGTCTGAAGCATCGAGACATTCAGCATAAGTCCATGGAACATTACAGAGGACGGCTCTTACAATTACTAGAAAGTACTTTAGAGAAGATGAAACCAGCAGATCCATTTTATCTCTTGCTTTCAGGAGGGATAGATAGTACTCTCCTCGGTGCTTTATTTAAAAAAATGGGGGTCGATTTTGGGGTGCTTGTACTGGGAACTGAGAAGTCCAAAGATGTTCAGGCTGCGCAGAAGGCCGCGGACTTCTTGGAGCAACCCCTGGATATCGTAAACTTCGATATAGCAATGTTAGAGGAATTCTTGCCACACCTCCTGTATCATGTGGAGGATCGGGATGAGAAGAAACTGAACATTGCATTTCCTCTATTCTATGGGGCGAGGTACTTGAAGGAGAATGGGTGTAATACAGTTTTCACGGGGCAAGGAGCCGATGAGCTATTTGGGGGGTATGAACGGCATGAAATGCAGTTCCACAAGGACCCATCGAAGCTACAGAGCTTGCTCTGGGAGGATGTTGAAAACACGTATCAAGTGAATTTACAGCGGGATGATGCGGCGGCGATGGCAAACACGATGGAATTACGTTTACCCTATCTAACGCGTGAGTTTATAGAATTGGTGATGCAAATTCCTACTTCATTGAAAATTAAGAAAGCCACGCGGAAACATATCTTACGGCAGGTTGGGAAAAGCATTGGATTACCAGAATCAATAACGCAACAACCGAAACGAGCAATCCAATTTAGTTCGGGTTCATATGAAACGTTGAAGAAATTAGCAAAACATCATGGATTTACCAAAAGATTTGTGTTGAACCATGGATTTTTCAGTCCCACCCAAACCTTTATCGATTCGGTCGCGTATCTCCTGGGATTTCCTAATCTCGATCCGAAAATTAGCGCTTTCGTGGAAAAAACCAGGATAGATTGGCCGGAGTCAATCCTGGAGCATAAAAATCTCGTAAATACAATAGTTTTAAATCCATGATCAGCTAAGTTCTATAAGAATAGCAGTTTAAATGGTGACAGATATGATCCTCATTTTTGACATGGATGGGGTATTGGTCAAATCCACGTTCTTCGCGGATATTTTAGTCAAGATGATTTGTCAGCGGTTTGAGGACCATAGTATAGAGGTGGAGAGGCAGACGGTTTTTCAAGAAATCTTACGGCGGTTTGTCAAAAAACTCAATGAAGAGGACAAAGTGCCAGCCTATGATTGGGATTTAATTGTAGGAGAATATTTGAGTGAGTATAATATTCCATGGGCGTGTGAAATAGAGGACGTTTTCAATTCGGATATAATTACCCAGTATTCCACTTTATATCGAGATGTAACGGTAAATCTAGATTGGTTGTTAGAGAAAAGCTATAAAATGATGCTCTTGACCAATGGATTGGACAAATATCAGAGTAATATCATCCAAAAGTTAGGATTACAAAGGTATTTTCAAAAAATTATCATGCCAGATCCCGAGAAAATCAAATTTGTCAAACCACATCCCGAAATTTTCAAGGATGCAGTGGAAGGGTTCCCAGAACCGTATATTATGATTGGAGATAGTCTGTATTTCGATATTTATGGGGCGAAGCAAGTGGGATTCGAGACCATCTGGCTCGCACGGGGTCTTCCGAAACGGTATCGAGCGCTATCCATTCCCGAGCGTACGGCTGAAATTAATCACAAAGAGAAATATTTGATGAGGAACATACTTAGAGGTGCCTCATTTTTAAATATGTCACCCGAGGAATTTGATATTGACGCGTTTAAACCTGATAATATAATCTGCAACTTAAATGAACTACGGAATGTGTTTTCAAAAAGCATCGAATTAAAACCTTAAATTAAAATAAGGGGATTAAATATATTATCAAAGAGTTTTCTTTTAGAAGAGGACCTTGAACCAATGACATTCAATTCGAAGCGTAGTTAAGACTTGGGATGAAAGAGTATGAAATCTGAAATCGAAATCGTAGGAGATATGTTATTTGCGACCTATTACTCCAAAGAAAAAGAAGAACGAGACAAATTGACCAAAAACTGGAATCGCACGTTTTTGATGACCTTAACGGATCAAGGAAAGTTAGTAGCAACAATCAAAGATGGGGAGATAAGTGTAATTGCGCTTGTAGAGGGGGACGAGAACCCTGAAGTCGATTTTGAAATGGATGCCGATATAGAAACGCTCACCAAATTTACCGTTTATTCTAGCTATGGGGTGAAAGACTGGTTCAAACGATTCGGAAATATCCTATTACGCCGGATTAAATACAGGCCCTTTAAAAAGTTGCGAGACGTAATCAGGGTTGCTAAAATAATGGGAGTTTAGCATCTCAATTCAGGTGATTCTGTCGGATGGTTAATATTTCAGAAATCTGGATTATTACTGATTCGGGATTACCGCTTTTCAATAAGAGTGTAGATCAGAAAATGGATATGTTTGTATTAGGGGGCTTTCTGAGTGCAATTCAGACGTTTATTAAGTCTTCATTCAAAGAGGAAAAGCTAGATCGATTGGTATTGGGGGAATCTAAGCTCACATTCCTTCATGTAAAAAAGGAGGGCATCTTTATCGTAGTTCGTACCCACAAAAAGGGGAAGGATAAAGTGGTTAGGACAAAGCTAGAGCTAATTAAAACCCTTTTTCTTGAAGAATATGGGGAGAAATTAAAGAATTTTAATTTTGATGTATCTGATTTCCAAAAATTTAATCGCGTTTTAGAGGAAAATCTCAAGAAAGAACTAATAGTGACACGCATGCAGAACTGGTTAAGCGAAGTTTAACCTAAACTTGAGTTTAAGATTTATTCTTCCCGTAGATATTGATCATCACAGTCAGGGCATTCGGGTTCACTAAGAGCATCCTCAGGGGGACCAGACCAGCTACAGGATGGGCATTCAATTAATTTTCCCTTCTTCATCATTCGATACATGGTGTTATGTCCGGTGGCGCAGTCCGGACAGACTGTAACGTACTTCAGCTCTCCTTTCGGTCCCTGCCAATCACATCGGGTGCATTTAAAGGTCGTCATAAAATCACTAGTTATCTACTTGCTTCATCACAATATAAAAATATTCAGTTCGTGCATAATTAAAAAAGAAAGAAAATAAGGGGATTTGTTCATGAATGGAATTTCGATGGTAGACATAGAAATTACTCTGATATGGGTAAGTGTGGTTGCCTTTGTGATTTTTGCAGCATATTTCTTTAATAAATATCGGACAACAGAAGTGGAAAGTCAGTCATGGTTCTATTTTGGTCTAGCCTTGTTCTGTATCTGTTTTGCAATTGCAAGAATTATGTTTATGTGTTCGGATTTTGTGAGATATGGACCCTGGACAGGTTCCCCCGTAGATTGGACGTTCTATTGGCGATTGGCGGCTATTTTTGGAATTGGGTCCGTGCTTTTTGTCCTCTTCGTGATCGAGCGCTATATGGTGAAAACGAGGTATATTATAACACTTGGGACTTCGATAGGGTTAGTGATCGCGCTCATTTTTCGTGTAGATCCTATCGGTAAGTGGGCGACTTACATCTTCACACCTATCGGGGTGATTGGTATTGTCGGATTATATTCCTATCTCATTAAGAACAGTTCCGGGAGGGTTCGTCTCAAGACATTGCTGGCGTTATTGGGGATTTTTGTGATCTTTCTCGGATTTGTTGTTGATACTGACCTCGGAGGGGCTCTTCTAGGAGGGATCGATCAGCCGATAATTGGAATCCTTGCGTCATCTATAATGATGGCTGGAGGGGTAATTTTTGTTCTTGGCTACCGAATGGAAATTTAAGCCTTTTTATCTCAAATAAAATTTTTGTGCAACTCGCTACTCAAGGAGGCGGAATCGTGTTAATTCGGATATTTAACTATTTTATAAAGGGGAATTCCCAATATAATATTTGAGAGTCTACCTAATTGCTTGCATTTTGATACCACTTGAACCCAACAGGTAGTGGGGACGCAGGCTAATTTTCGGACTCTCAGCCCCACTACCGCCACCAACCAAACAAATAAAGAACCGACACATGTTTTGTTTCGCTCTTAGAGGGTTTAAATGAGTCTTGAAAATCCGACCATTGAATTTAAATTAAAAGCTCTACTTGCAACGAAAACAAAAGAACATCTTTTGAAAATCATTCAGGACTATAATAATTACTGCAAAGCAAATGCTTTACCGGAGAACATTCTTAAAGGGTATAGTAAGAAACCATATAACACAAAGGAAGGGTTGATTGATTTCTTACTTGAGCGTTTATCCGACGAAGAAAAGGAAGGAATTTTGAATAAAGTCGAGGCGCCATATCTTGAGGAACTATTTAAAGCGGCTCAGAAATATTATAGGGGCGAGGCACCCCGAGAAAAGCTTGATAGTTTATCTCTAACCTCAAACACGCTTAAAATGAAATTTAAAGGTTGGCAATGGGAAAACGATACGGAAATTGAACTTGAGGACGATGGAACTCTAACGAACTATATTTGTACTTGCCGCACTGGAAAAATGGATGGCTTTTGTGTGCACATGATTACTGGAATTACAGCTCTATTAAAGAAAGGAAGATTAAACCAAGAGAAGTTTCTGTTTGAGATCCCTCCAACATCCCAAAAAGCTATTGAGAAACTAAACATAGACTTCAAGGACTATATTGATGTGGATAAAACAAGTGCGGATATTGTGCTTGGCAACGATTATTTTATCTCGGTGGATGGAAATCTCGTAACGTTGAAATGGGGTGGAGATCGAGCGGGTAAAACTACTAAGGACATTACAACGGAAAAAAAGCCGATCCCTGTGGAAATGTGGGTGGCGAAAAAAGTTGTGGATAAGATATTAGCTCCATTGAAAGATCATCCAGATCCACGAGAGGTAGTTAAGGATGGATTTGGAGTAGTTCCGATAATCCTTGAGGATGAAAAGCTTGTTACTAAAATTTTAAAAAGATTTAAGAAGAAAAATGAAGCCGATAATGCGAATTTACCCACTACAAAAGAAGAGCTCGACCAATTTCTAAATATCAATCTTTAATTTTTTAGAAGATACCTTCAGAAACTCGCAAAAGATTTTAAAAAATAAATATATTATGTTGTATTAACAAAATCTTTGATGGATCTAATGGAACAGAGGAATAAATCTTAAGATCTATCAAATAAGTAGAGGATTTTTCTAAATTTTAGTAAAGTAACAAGTATGGTGATTATTTGGAAGGAAAAGAAATAATTATGGGTAATGCCGCTTTTGTTGAGGGCACCCTTGCGGCGGGTTGCCGATTTTTCGCAGGATATCCCATAACACCACAAAATGAGATACCTGAGCGAATGAGTTGGCGAATGCCTCAAGAGGGAGGCGTCATGATGCAAATGGAGGATGAATTGGCATCCATTGCGGCTGTAATCGGTGCGTCCGCTGCGGGTACTAAGGCTTGCACTAGTACATCGGGACCAGGATTCAGCTTAATGCAAGAGTGTGTCAGTTGGGCAGCAGCTATTGAAGTGCCATTAGTCATTTCTGATGTTCAACGAACGGGTCCAGGATCGGGTATTGTCAGCCTGCCGCATCATAGTGATGTGATGCAAGCCCATTATGGTGGAAATGGAGATTATATTTTACCAACCTATGCCCCAAGTTCATGTCAGGAATTGTTTGATTTTGCGATCGAAGCCTTTAACACATCAGAGCTCTACCGGACTCCAGTCGTAATTTTATCAGATCCCTGGCTTGGACACTTATACGAAGTACTCGAATATCCAACTCCCGCGAAATTAAAAGAATGGGTGATTCCCAGAAAGCTACCCGAGGGCGATCCTCAGTCGTTCATTCCATTTACGCGCAAAGATAAAAAGACAGGGGAATTTATTATTACACCGATGTTTCAGTTAGGCACCAAGTACATGCCTTGGTGGGTTCCGAGCGTTTCACATAATCCTATGGGACTTCCTATTGAGGGCGATACGATGGAGCAGGATGAACTCCCATCATATGCAATGGTAGAAGCAGTAAACGATAAAATTTTGAAAAATGAAGATAAGCTTGTTCAAACCGAGGAATACAAGACGGATGATGCAGATATCGTAGTAGTATGTTATGGTCTTCCGGCAAGAGCAGCGAAACGGGCCGTAATAGACTTACGAAAAGAAGGAGTGAAAGTTGGACTCCTGCGCTTCAAAACCTTGTGGCCGTTCCCGGCAAAGAAAATGACTGAAATCGCACAAGCGGTGAAAAAATTTGTGGTTCCGGAATTAAACTGGGGACAATTATTTATTGAAATTGAGCGGTATGCTGCTAAAGAAGGGGCGAAAGCTTGGTTATTAAAGCAAATTTCAATTTTACACGAACCAAAAGAAATTGTTGATAAGGTTAAGGAGGTAATGGCACTATGAGCTTGAGACCGCCAGCAGAAGAAAAGCCAGGCTCCCCTATGGGCAAGTTAACTATGACCGGGAAAATGCTCGGACAACCAGTCCACATCTTTTGTAGAGGTTGTGGTTATGGAGCTATTGCGCAGAATATTTGCCGACTTTTTGCTGAAGAAAAATATGAATTGACGAAATATCCGTTTTTCGTGGGAGTCGGGTGCTATTCAGCAATTCCCATTGTCTTACCAGGATATTCCTTTATGACGTTACATGGGCGAACCGTTTGTACGGCAACAGGGGCAAAATTAGTGAGACCCGAGATAAAACCAATTTGCGTTGCAGGAGACGGCGATTTACTGTCCATCGGCACGAATCATTTCGTTCACGGTTGTCGACGGAATATTGACATGATGGTTATTTTATTGCATAACAAGGTTTATGGGATGACGGGAGGACAAGCAGCTCCAACAACCCCCATGGGCGCGAAGGCAACGACGGCGAAATGGGGATATATCGAACCAAATATTAATGCGGTTGAGCTAGCTCGTGTAGCAGGAGCGAGTTTTGTCGCACGATGGACAATAGCACAGCCTCGTCAGTATATCAACAGTATGAAAAAGGCGCTTAAACACAAAGGATTTTCGTTAATAGAGATAATCTCACCCTGTCCAACCTATTTCGGACGTAAGAATGATTTTCCCGAACCCTTAGATCTTTTCAAATATTATAAAAACAGGTCCATAACAAAAAAGAAAGCAGCAGCGATGAGCGCAAAGGAATTGGAAGAAAAAATAGTGGTCGGCGAATTTGTTGAGGAGGAACGTCCGGAGATGAGTGATGTTTATCAAGACTTAATTAAGAGGGTACGGGTGAAATAAATGGCACGTAGTGAAATCCGATGCATTGGTTATGGTGGACAAGGTGTGATTACATTAAGTAAGATGATAGCCTACGCAGCAGTGGTTGATAATAAAGAAGCCGTCCAAACTGAAGCCTATGGTCCCGCCAGTCGTGGGGGATCCTGCTGGGCAGAAGTCGTTGTAGATGACGAGAGGGCTATTGATTACCCCCGGGCCATTCTCCCGCAGTATTACATCATTCTCTCTCAGGCAGGGGCATCTCGCTATGGGAAAAAATTCTGCAATAAACCAGGCGTAACTACAATCATCGACCCATTAACGGTCACCAAATGGCGGGCGCGCAAGGGAAAAACCTACCAAATTCAAGCACAGCAGATCGCCACGGAGGAATTTAAAGTTCCAGTAGTTGCGAATACACTGTTATTCGGGGCCTTCATGGAAGTAACGGGATTGATTTCCAAAGATGCAGCATTAACAACAATTAAAAAGTTCGTACCGGCAAAAGCCTACAATCTAAATATAAAAGCCTTTGAGAAAGGTATTGCCTTGGTGAAAGAGGAGAAGGCGAAGGAAGCAGCAAATTAGCTAATCTAAACTTTAATTCTTTTTTTTCTTAATATTTTTTCTTTCTAGAGATGTGAGTCTAACCAATTCCCTAGATCAGTAAGAACCACGCCCCGTTCGGTCTCAAGCTCATTATATACTTCATGATATAGCCCTTCATAGATTTTAATAGTCTTATCCTTCATTATGAGAAGTTCTGCATTTCTTTTAGCATGAGTCAATAATTTATCCTTTGACCCCGCTTGCACAAGTGTTGGAATCTGAATTCTTTTGGATAAACGAATAGACTTCCTTAAGCCTTTTATGAATTCAACTCCCAATTGAACCGTAGATTTTTTAAAAACAAGATCATCTTCGCGATAACTTCTCACCACCTCGGGATCGTGGGAGAGATAATCTGCCGTATCCATCGCGATCCGCATCTTGGGTAAAAATATAAATAGAATATCTGCCACGAACTTAAAAAATGGGCTCATACTCCCGATTTTGGTTCCAGCACCTGATAGAATTAAACCATCAATCCCTTCAGGGTATTGTGCCACAAAAAGGCGCGCTATAACGGAGCCCATTGAGTGCCCTAATACAAATAGAGGGAGAGTAGGGTGTTTAGTTCTTATTAAGTCATAAAATCGCTTTTGATCTTCAACGAAGTGATTAAATGATTTCACATATGCTTTAAGTCCTTCTGATTTTCCATGCCCTCGATGATCTGAAATAAAGATTGCATAGGACCGTGGAATTAATGCATTTACCACGTTGAGGTACCGTCCGCTATGTTCCGAGTAACCATGAATTATTTGAATAATAGCTTTCGGAGGATTTTTTGGAATCCAAGCCTGAAAAAATAATTTTGTGCCTTGTACTCCTTTAAAATAGTTCTCGAAGTGTTCCATCAACCTATTTAGCTCTTTTTTCTGCATAAATTTATTCTGCTTGATTAACTAATTGCAATAATTGAACGATTTTTTTCTCATCTATATCTTTAAGAGAGAAAATTTTGATGTGTCGCATCGTTTTTCCAGTACCCTCAAAGAGGTTTTTCTCTTCCTTCGACAATCCCTTAATTGCGAATCCTAAATGGACCTTGGCCTTGAATGCCCCTATATAATACTTATCCTCATACCATGGAACACCATTTTTAAATGACTCATTGATGTTAGGATACGTCTTTAAAATAATTTCTCGCAATTTCGCCGCGATCTCTCGCTGGGGGGATTTCTGTTTTTCTATGTACTTTTTAACGTCTTCTTGCAACAGGAAAACCTCGAAAATTTAAATGGTTAATAACAAAAAAACTCAGACATAATTATCGAACAAACCATCATTACTTTTCCAACTTCGTATCCAGCCAATCCCCGAGATCCTTCAAAACTACTTTTCGGTCTTTCTCAACCTCGTTATAAACTTCATGAAACAGGCCGTCGTAAATTTTGATCGTTTTATCATCAACAGTGAGAAGGTTCTCGAATTCAGCAGCGCCAGACATTTCGGGATCGTCTGCGCCAGATTGGACCAAAGTAGGAATGTTGATTTCACCTAGTACTTTTTTTGCTTGATCGATTCCTCTTGCGAACTCCGCCCCTAATCGCATTGTCGGGTTTTTATAGACTAGTGGATCTTCGCGGTATGCTTTGACTACTTCTGGATCATGCGATAATCCGTCAGCTAAATCAACACTCTTCCGCATTTTGGGTGTGAGAGATCCAAGGAATTTGGCGAATGCCTTCATTATTCCAGTAAGTGTTTTACTATGTGTTGCTACACCTGACAGAATTAACCCTGTAATACCTTGAGGATGTTTGACTGCTAATAGCTCCGCAATAACTGAACCCATTGAGTGCCCTAGAACGAAATGGGAGATATCAGGCTCTGCATCTCTGATTAAATCAAAAAATTGTTTTTCATCTTGAACAAAGTTATCGAACTTCTTCACATACATCTGAATTCCCTCGGATTTTCCATGTCCTCTATGGTCATCTGCATATACTGCATAACCGCGTGGAACTAACTCATTTACAACGTTCAAATAACGCCCACTATGTTCTCCAAACCCATGGATTACTTGTACAACGGCTTTCGGAGCCGAATCCGGATGCCACGATTGATAGTATAATTTTAAATAATCAACACTCGGAAAATTGTCCTCTTGATGTTTCATTTTTCCTTATCACCTAAAACCTCAGTGTTACTAATCTTTGCACCGATAGTCTATTTTAATACTTTGACACGAAGCCCTTTACCTACAGCTTTTTACACTCAAAGGGAGTATTTATTTCAACATTGAATTGTGAGAGGATGTTATTGAGTTTAGACGGTGTGTTTGAAACCATTGACTCACTTCAAGAAGAAAGCATCGAGAAATTAATAGAATTAGTGAAAATTCCAAGTATCTCCGCGCAGAATAAAGGTGTTGAGTGTGCCGATGCCTTAATGCGGCTTTTGAAAAATGAAATTGATTTCGATACCAAAAAAATCCCTACGTCTGGATATCCTGTGGTATATGCGGAGAAGAATGTGGGAGCTGAAAAGACGTTAATTTTTTACAATCATTACGATGTCCAACCACCTGACCCCATCGAAGAATGGCTATCGCCACCATTTGAGCCAGAAATTCGAGATGGGAAATTATTTGGCAGGGGTGTAGACGATAATAAAGGGAATATAATTGCCAGAATCTTTGCCATCAAAGCATATCAATCTGGTTTTAAAAGCTTACCTCTAAATATCAAATTCATCATCGAGGGGCAAGAGGAAATTGGCTCTCCATACCTTCACGAATTTGTAGAAAACAATCAAAACCTAGTCCAAGGGGACTTCTGCATTTGGGAGAGTGGTCATCGAAATGTCGATCGTGATCAGATGGTCTGGCTGGGTGTAAAAGGGATCCTCTATCTAAACCTCGAATTACAGACTGCGAAGAGAGACATTCACTCTTCCTGGGGAGGGGTGGTTGAGAATCCCGCATGGGAGCTAGTCTGGGCACTTAGTTCTTTAAAAAATAAAGATCAGTTGATATTAATTGAAGGGTTTTATGATAATGTCCAATCGCCAACAGGGGAAGAAGTGGGCAACTTGGAAACAATACCTTTTAATGAAAAAGCGTTCCATGCCGACTTTGGGATTAACTCATTTATAAAAACGGGATTGGACTTGAAAAGAGACTATTATTATTCTCCTTCATTAACTATTGATGGATTAGATAGCGGATACCAAGGTCCTGGAGCAAAGACGATAATCCCTGCAGAGGCCAAAGCAAAAATTGACTTTAGATTAGTTCCGAATCAAGATCCTAATGATATTCTTAAGAAATTTAAAAATCATTTGAAAAGTCACCACTTTAAAAATATTCAAATAACATCGTCCCATGGTTATCCACCCGCAAGAACGCCAATCTCTTCCGAGTATTTACAATTAATACGCGAGACTGGCGAACAAATCTACGGGAACCCATTAATCATCCATCCGACCACTGCGGGAAGTGGACCAATGTACCTTTTCATTGAACGGATGGACTGCCTTTCCTTCGGGTGCGGTCATCATAGGGGAGATTACCACGCCCCAAATGAGAATATTATTATTGAGGATTTCTTACTGAATATGAAGCATTTGACAGCAGTATTTCATACCTTTCGATAGAAAAAGAGAATAAATTTAAAGCGCGTCATAGGCTCCTGATTCGAGAAACCAATCGACCGTTTTCTGGATTGCCACATCTAAGGAGAATTCGGGAGTCCAATCTAATAAACGCTTAGCTTTATCGATATTACAAGAGTGGTGATGCGTCACCAGCTTTGTAACTGCACGATGGATTAGTGGGGCGTTTTTCTTCCGAAAAAGCTTCCCATACAACGATCCCAAACCTCCTACGAGATTAACGAGGAAGATGGGGATTTTCATAGGTTTCTGATCAGTGCGATCTAAAATTTCCAAGAGTTTCATTAGCAGATCTTTGGCTGTGATATCACCATTTTTAACATTAAAGGCTTCTCCAGTTGCACGGTCATCTTCTGCCATCCTCAACATTAATCCCGCAATATCATATGTATAAGCCCACGAACTCACTTGGTCGCCTTTGCCTGGAAGCAAATTCCGATTGCTCTTGATGAGGCCTAAAAGTTCCGAGAAGTTATAGCGATCATGGGGACCAAGTACCGATGGGGGGCGGATCATAGTAAGCGGGAGCCCTTTCCCTTCGTTATATTTCTCCCAAAGTTCTTTTTCCACCATTATTTTCGACTTTGAGTAATTATCATGAAGTTTTCCATAAGGCTGATCTTCAGTTATATCTCGATGATTTTCGTATCCATACACCGCATAGGTACTGACGTGAATTAATTTTTTAACGGATGATGTTTTGTCGATGGCATCTACTATGTTTCTGGTTCCCTGGATATTCATATCATAGAAAAACTTCCAAGCACCCCAATGATACACAAACGCTGCAGAATGGAACACATAATCGGGTTGTGCCTCGTCCATCCCATTCAAAATTGATTCGAGCGAGGTAAGATCACCCATTACGAAAAATAATTTGTCCGTGTTAAGGCTCTTAAGAAAGGTTAAATCTGATGTTTCCCTCACCAGGCAGTGGACTTCGTGTCCTTGGTTTACCAACACTTCCACGAGTGTGGATCCTACGTGGCCAGTGCCACCTGTCACAAATGCTTTCATGAGCTTAAATGAAATCTTACTTATAAAAATAGATCGGAGAGTAAAGAATGTGAATTATTCAATTCATTTGGATTGTAAATCTAAATATTCCTCTCTACTCAAATCAACATCCTTTAGGATTTTTTTCAATAGTCCTCTACCGATTTCTTCACCCTTATGTATTGGAATTACAGTGACCCTACCATCAGGATGTTCTAAAAAGACATGTGAACCTTTTTGTCTCTTCTTGATGAATCCAATTTTTTTCAAAATTTTTATTAGTTTATCACCAGAAATCGGTTTAAGCTTTGTCAAAAGATACTTCAACTCGATGTATCCCAATGAATTTTGTTGGAACATCCAATTCTTCTTGTTTATCTTCCAAATAAAGCTCAATTGCCTCAATAATGCGTTCGTTCAACTGGTCTAAAGTTTTAGCTTGGGTATGACATCCTGGTAATTCAGAAACGGTACCTATGTAATATCCATCCTCGTCTTTTTCAATCAAAATATTAAATTCTCGTTTCATTTCAATCAAGTATAGATTCTTTTGAATTAACTATCTATAATTTAGCTTCCTTAGATAAATAGTCATAGGTTTTTGTCATTGAAAAAAAGAAATTAAAAAAAGGTTGATAGTTAAGCAGCTTCTTTCGCTTTCTTGTAGGCATCATAGCCCATTTTGAGGGCTTTAAGATTATCTTCGAGCCCGTATTTGAATCGGTTTTTAATGGTTTTCTCCATATCTTCATAGGAGAAGGGCAATTTCCCCGTCGCCAGCGCTGCACCCGTCATTATGATGTTCATCTTCTGGAAATCGTTGAAGGCCTCACGTGCCATTTCATTTGCGTTCATTATAACAACGTCTGGAGAGGCACCCTTAAGCATATCAACCATGGTCTGGAGTTCAGGATAGGGGCTCCCATCCACAACGCAGGTCATCGGCTTGATAACGTAGGAGTTGAGGATGATACTGGTTTTGTCGGACACGACTTTCAAGCCCCGCATACCTTCGACGGGTTCAAGAGCAATATAAAGGTCAGCTTCTCCCGCAGGCATTAAGACAGAATGGACTGATCTTCGCTCATCAAATTCCTCACCCGCTTCGGTTACAGCGTATCTTATTGTTGAATCGACTGATCCTTCTCTCTGAGAGGCCCCACGCGTTTCTGAGCCTGCGACAATAACGTTTGATTTCTCCAAGACCGCCTCTTTAAACAGCATCCCCATGGTGATGGACCCTTGACCGCCAACACCAGCTATCATTACATTTATTTTTTTCATCTTCTATAACTCCAGATGGATATTTACTTCAGTCTTTGAGATACCCGCATTGGGGCAAATTTCGTAGCAGACTCCGCAATGAGTGCAGCGGGGTTCTTCGATGTATATAATTTCTTCACCATTCTCTTCTTTTAGCAGGATGGCAGGGCAAGCTAGCTTTTGCAAACACTCTTTGCATTTCTGACACCGCTCAGGATCAATGGTATAGTAAGTAAGGGGGAGTTTTCCTTCCTTTTCGCGTACTAATCGTTTCCAGCGACGGTCACTTTGCACCGAACACTCTTGATCAGAGATAATAATCCGAAAGCCTTCGCGCTTCATGCTATCTCTTATGGTTTCCATAAGTTGGATGGTATGATAGGGATCGACGGTTCGCACCCATTTAGCGCCAAACGCTTTGACTACGTCCTTAATTTGCACTGGTGTCATTGGTTCGCGATAGCTGGACAAGCCTGTACTCGGTGTGGGTTGGTGACCAGTCATTCCTACCCAGTGGTTCTCCATAATCATCAGAATCATGTTAGCGTTATTGTAGACGGCGTTTAGGACTCCGGTCATCCCGGAATGGAAGAAAGTCCCATCGCCAATGAACGCGAAGACATTTTGGTCGGACTTATGAGAAATCCCTTGAGCTATACCAACACCGGCTCCCATACAAATGACCCAGTCACACAAAGCAAACGGGCTCCTAACACCTAGCGTGTTACAGCCGATGTCGCCTCCAAAAACACCTACGCCGTCAGTCACCTTTTTCATAGCATAAAAAGTCGCCCGATGGGGACAGCCTGGACAAAAAGTGGCTTCACGTGGAGGGATTGAGGAGCGAGCTTTCTGGGCTTTCTTCATGATCGTTTTAAATCGGTCGCCGAGTTCGATTCCCAGGATTTTTGCAAGGCCAGTTTGAACGGAATCAACATTTAGATCCCCAGCCGCAGCGAATGTATCCTTTCCATGCAATTCGACTTGAATACCACCATCAAAGAGGCATTCTTTAACCTCATTTTCCAAAAATCCTAGCAATTCCTCTACGATAATGAGTTTCTCTAATTTATGCTCTGTTACAAATGATTGAATTTCTTCAGGAGACACTGGATAGATAATCCCTAGTTTCAAGATTGGAATATCATAAATACCCAACAAATCCAAGGCTTCCAGCGTATATCCAAACGAAGTGCCGGATGTGATAATCCCCGTAGTGGAAGTCCCTTCGAGGACGCGATTAAGCCCTAGGTCATCCATCTTTTTCTTCTTTTTCAATTTTTTGATTTTCTTCATTAGGTTTTTCTTATTCTGGACGGATACGACTTGTGCATTTACGTACCTACTGATTGCTGCCTTAAATTTCCCTTTATCTTTGGCAGGTTTAATTTCACCAAGTGTGATTGATGAGACGCTATGACACACACGACTGGATGGATATAGCAAGACAGGAATATCATAGCTTTCAGAAATTTCGAATGCTTTCAATAAATAATCGTAAGCCTCCTGAACGTTTGACGGCTCAAGCACGGGAACCATCATATGATAGCCGAACCACCGGTCGTCCTGTTCCGATTGGGAGCTATATACGCCAGGATCCGAGGCACAAATGATAACAAGCCCACCAGTTTTGCTAGTGCCTGATTGTGCGATTGTATGGAGTGCATCAGATGCCACGTTTAATCCTACATGTTTCATGGTGCAGAGTGATCGAACCCCAATCCAAGATGCGCCCGCAGCTCCTTCGACCGCAGCCGCTTCGTTGATACTATATTCAAAGTAGAAATTTTCGATATGCTTGGCCAGTACAGATAGGGTATCACCGATTTCTGAGGCGGGAGTGCCAGGATACGTCGAGGAATAACCGATGCCCGCTTCTATAGCCGCTCGCGTCATTGCCTCATTACCCATAACCAAGATTTTTGCACCTGGTTCATCTACAAGTAATTCTTTACTAATTTTTAATCCCTCCAATCAATTAAGCTTCGATCTTCTTGGCTTCGCCTTTCTCTAATTTTTGAGAACCGCACTGATCACAATACTTCGCATCATATACGAGTGTGCGACCGCAATCTTTACACACCATGGGGATAACCACAGGGCAGATCATGTCATTCTCAAAGAGTACGCAATTCTCACAGCCGATGCAGAGGTTGTAATAGGTCCCGAGGCGTTCGGTCTGTCCCATAAAGAGCGTATTATTAGCTGGGATGATTTTTTTGTTGAGATCCTTGGTCAATTTCGCGATGTCTTGAGATCCTAGCCCACATGCCATGCTCAGGATAGCATCGGCTTGCCCGAGTTCATCTTCGATGAATTTGAGGTCGCGTTTCACGACTCGCGCATCACACGCGTTCTGGGTCATCAATGTTCCCACGATTTCGTGACCTTCTTGTGTCAACTTCTCAGCCATTTCTTTGACTTGTTCGGATCCGCCAGTTTGGCAGATTGCAGTGCAGTCTTGGCAGCCAATGATGATTAATTTCTTAAAGTCTTTCAACATACCTTTAACTTCTTCATACGGTTTCGATTCCGTTATAATTACCATAAAAATTTCACCTTTCTTTCCTATTGGTTTCTTCAGGTATTATTCCCTATTAGACTTAGGAATTTGTTATTTTAAACTCCCTTTTTAGGTATAAAATTCTTTTTTTGACTTGGATAAAATAGTCTATAAAAAACCTTCTCTTGATTATTTTTTCGTTAGTTGTTATTTACAACAAGCCAATCTAATGAATTACCAGACTTCAAGTTTCAAATCATCTATTTCTTTAAAATGTTCATCCCGAGATACTAAAATCAGTTGATATTGTACAGCAATGGCAGAAATCCAAATATCATTCTCGGGAATAGGACGTCCTTTATTATACAATTTTACTTTAATAGATGCATAGAACTTAGCAGTGTCGGCATTTATACCTAAGATCAAATTAGAACTGGAGAAATCTTCAATTTGCTCAAAATTCTGAGTTTTATCTTTGGATTTTTCAGCCCCATAATAAAGTTCACCAATGACATTGAAGGAATAAAGATTTCCTCAGCTTGATTGAGATGTTCCTCAATTGAGGTATCTTCTGCAAAGTGGGCAATAACTATGTTCGTATCCAGCAAGAATTTACCATTCGCGGACATCTACTCTTTCACAACCTTCCGCGATAGCGTCTGTCATTGATTTTAAGTCCTTTCTTGAAATACAACCAGCAAATCTTAGGAGTTGTTTTCCAGGCGTTCCTTTTGGTAATTTTTGAGTTAGTGAGTCAATAAATTCCAAAACTTTTTGTTGAAGCTCAGATGGTAAAAGATTAATTCGCTCTATAATCTCTTTCTTCAATGAAGCAGGTTTCATACTCGACATCTCAATAATTGATTTTGAAATTTCTAATTAAAATAATAGTTTTTATCTCTTAAATTTATTAATTATTTTTTAGAATAAAGTAAATTTTGACTTACTTTGGTGAGAAAGTGTATGGATGAATGGCAGCATACTTTCGTTGAAACGAATGGGATCCGGATGCATTACGTCACCCATGGAGAGGGCCCAATGATAGTGCTTCTCCACGGCTTTCCTGAGTTTTGGTATTCATGGAGGTTTCAAATTGGAGAACTTGGGAAATATTTTAAAGTTGTGGCGCCAGATTTGCGTGGGTATAATAAAACCGATAAGCCAGAGGGGATAGAGAATTACAAAATTAATATTTTACTTGATGATATTCTCGGTCTCATCAAAGGATTGGGAGAGAATAAAGCAATTATCGTAGGACACGATTGGGGTGGGGCGCTCGCTTGGGATTTTGCCAAAAGATTCCCTGAAGTGACAGAAAAGTTGATCGTTTTAAACTGTCCACCCATTGATATCCTCCAGAAAGAGATTGCGGCGAACCCAACACAGCGTAAGCGAAGCGGATACATCTTCGCCTTCCAGCAACCCGAGTTGCCCGAGAAACGGTTAAGTAAGGATGGGTATGCAGCTTTGAAGATGATCTATTTAAATTTGAGTACGAGTCGAAAAACACGTAAAAATGTTTGGAATGAAGAAATTCTTACGAAATACGTAGAGGCATTAAAGCTCCCCTCACTTTCGTGTGGGATCAATTATTATCGAGCAGCAGTTCGACACCCCCTCAGAGCTAAACAAGTGCGTAAGAAAGTTCAGGCAGATACCCTTGTAATTTGGGGTGAGGAGGACTTGGCACTCGGTAAAGAACTCGCAAATCATTTCCCAGCGATCGTAGAGGGATCTTATACAATCAAGTTTATTCCTAAGATAGGGCATTGGGTGCAACTTGAGGCACCAGAGGTAGTTAATCAATATATCCTTGATTTTCTGGAGATAAAAGCATAAAACTTCAGAATACCTGGTTTTTTCTCTGGCAGAAGATAAATATAGATATAATTTTACCGAGATACAAATCAAATTTTCAGAAAATAGATTTTTTAGGTGGATGAAATGGGAAAAGCGGCTGCAGCCGGAATTGTTATTGCATTGATAGCAGGAACCGCAATTGGGTATTACGTGTTGCCGATGGTGTTTCCAACGCGGCAAACCTACTTCTCCGATGTAGAACCAGCGCAGTATATGTTGACTGTTACTGCTACCGATATACCGGGGCTCATGGTAAATGTGACAACTCAAACGGGTGATTCATTGGAGCTCTCCTTTACCTGTCTAGTACTCATGTCAATCGTTTCTGGATCCGGAACTTTTGCGGCAATATTTGTGTTCGCAATAGATGGAGTCCAGGTAGGGGCAGCAAATGATTATATGTTACATGATACTCAAGCAGGGACTGGAGTATGGTCATATGCCATTGCCTACCGGTATATAGTCACGGGGCTAGATCCAGGCGTTCATATTTTCACGGTGCAAGCCTCGGGTGGAGGTTCTGGTATTGCGGCATCAGCCTGTGAAATGAATGCCCTCTCAGGGCAAATCTTATAATAAATTCCCCTTTTTTTTGATCTAAATTCTTTGTTACATGAGATAGTAATAGATTCTTGTTAGGGTTTACTAGGGTATAGCATTTACAATCAGCGGGCCAAGCCACCCTTGCAGTAAGAGGACGGTTAAGCCAGCGGGGATCATGGAGAGAAACCAAATGAAAATTGCCTTGAACCACTCCATTTTATAGAGCCCACGGATGCTATAATACTGTAAAAAGGCTTCAATAATCCCGCAGATGACCGCAAAGGACCAAGCGAAGATCATTCCCTCCCAGGTGGGAAAAAGCAGTGCTATACACATACCAACAGCCCAGATCATGTCCGCCGCAATAATATATCCCCAGGACAGATACAGTAATCGGACCTTATCATACCAAGGACGTGCAGGTTCATCGGAGTTATCATATTTATGGAATTTTACCGCAAGAAAGTGAATTGCGAACTTAGTGGGAACCCAGACGAGAATACCTGTGGTAGCAAGCATCAACCAGCGTCTGATCGGATCGACAATGGCAGGTGCAGCCGGATTTAAAATACCAAACACAATACTTTCCTGCCCAGTATAGAATGATTCAGCAATGGTAACCATTAGTAATTGAAGAGGGAATGACAGAACAACGCAGATGAAAATGCCAACCCAAACATGGTAGCGTTGGGGATTGAGCCGCATGTCCTCGAAGGTTTTGGTGGGTTCCAAATAGATATCCTTGAACTTTTGTTGAAATTCGATCTCTTTAAACTTCTTGAAGATGTTTATCTTACTAAAAGTAACCAGCCATATTAACCCTGCGACTGCGTAGAGCGGTGCCATGGCGAGAACGTAGAAAATTTTGAAAAACGGTTTCAAGTACTTTCGTGATCGAGGTACTTTTATCGCACAAATTCCCAAAACAATAATTACGAATCCAATAGCAAATGCAAGAAGCACGATCGGATGCAAATAGAACTCAAGGGGATCAGTGGGGATCGACATGAGGAGTCCTATCAATGAATACTAATTTGTTTGTTGTGGTGAAATGAGATTTTAATTTACGCCCACCCAAATGGGACCTGCCCACGCCATCCGTCCATTGGCTTTGACCACTCGAAGGACGTAGAAATCCGTTCCGTTGGTGGTTAAAAGAGCAGGATCAATCGGATTGTCACTGAATTCATTAATGTAGTATTGTCCATCTTTTAAAATACAACTTTCTACCCCATACGTAGTCCCGGTAACCGGTTGAGTATCGGTATAATTTACTCTGGTGACAGGTGTATTGACAGGAATTGTAGTTAGCAAGTCTCCATTCTTTAGGATTTCAATGCTAGCATTCCAGAAGTTACCCAAGGCGTATGACACATCAATGGAGAGACCAGAATCCCGGGGACCAGCCGCGGGTGCTCCATCTTGAGCGAGAAAAATGTCTATGGTTCGATTATCAGTACTATTGCTTACCATAAGGGTAGATCCATTACCAAGACCTACGCCATTAATAGTGAAATTCAGGATTGGACGGCCGAAATCTGAGACCGCACAAATTGTTTGATCATATAATGCCGAGAATACCCCTTCGCGCGTCAAATTAGGCGCCCAAGCTCCAGTTATGCCGCCAGGATAAGGATGTTCATTTCGGGTATGCCAGGTACTGAAGGGACGCTGATGCCCAACGAAGGCGGGTGTATGTGAAATGCTGTGCCCGGGATGCCCATCATGGGTGTCACTCGCCGCATAGAGGGTCAAACGGTATCCCATTCGGAGGGCATCTGTTATAGAGGATCCATTGGTATATTGTGCCGGAGGGTCAATTGCCCCGCGATAGTTCAAAGAATCCCGTTGTTCATATAGCGAATCGCCATGAACAGAGGAGACTTCGGCAATTTTGACATATTTAGGATTCAGATAGGTCCAATCCTGCATGTAGGATTTTTTGGTGGTATGGTGGGGAAGGGCGAGGGCGCGACAGCCTGTTGCAGCGGTGAATGTATCGAGAACCTGCCAGAGATCCGCGGGATCCGTAACCCCCCAATAGGAGTTGATATCGCTTTTCAGCAATTGCGCCCCACTAAAAATAAGGGTGTAATGTCCGGTTCGGACGTGGGTCCACTCAATTCCAGGGAACGTCACGAATTCGTGCGGAACATAGGCGGCTTGGGTGGTTGCCTCTAATTTGTTTAAGCCACCAGGAATGAAGATGAGAATCTCAGCGTGGTCTGTTAGCGAGTGAAAATCCAAACGAGCCACTTCCTTTGCGTACAAGAAAGCGTGTTCAGCGGAGCCAGACCCATCTGAGAGCATGGAGTGGGTGTGAAGATCCCCCCAGTAGAGATGGGATTGATTTTGATATTGGCTGAAATTCAATACCCAAATAGGGTTACTATAATAGATTTGTTGAGTATATGAGTCATTCACGACAATATAATGAATTCCGGGTGTGTTAATCCGTGCGGAGAAGGTATGCAGACCATTATCTTTTCCATCGTTGATTGCATACGCCATATCAGATCCAAATGGCTGACCCGTGAAGGTGTAATCAGAGGGTAGGGTTGCATTACTAAGAGCGAGTGGAGTGCAAGTGGTGAAGTTAAAGGATTGAATGGAAAAAGTGATAGTGCCTGTGTAAATCGCGCTTAAGCGTTCGAAGGTATCCCAAGCTTCCACAGTTAAATCGAAGGATTGGTTTAGATTTACTGTTGAAGGGCCATGAATCCAAAGCACTTGAGGATTGTTATCAAACATCACTCGGAAATCCAAACTTACAGAGGACCAAAATCCGATTGGAAGGATAATTGCAATAATCATGATTGAGACTTTGATGTATTTTGGCCACCCATTGTAGATATGCTTAATTTTTCGCCCAAATTCCTTAACGCTACTGATTTTCTTGAGAAAGACTTCCAGTAGACAATAAAGACCATATCCCGCCATGGTTCCGAAGCCAGCGATCATAGCTAGATAGAGGGGGGACAAGCCATGCCCGACATGACCTAGAAGTTGGCTGAATCCTGCCGCAAAGGCGAGGAAAAACCCATGACGCCTCCAGACTGGCTTCTTATCAAAATAAATGAAGCAAATCCCAATGCCAATTCCAATAAAGCTGAAAAAAAACCAAGAGACGGTGACAACGCCACACCCAAACACACCGAGGCGAAATAAGAGCCAGAGTCTACGAGACCATTTAGATTGTTGTTTTAACGTCTCTGTCGCGTTATTTGTCGCCATGGTTCTACATCCAATTACAATCTACATATTTTAGATTTTAATTTTTTGAACAAGTTAACACGATAGAAATGACTCAGTTAAAAAAAAAGAGGAGTTTTTTTTAACTATTGACGACTCCAAAGGTCGGTGTGGCGTCAAGTGCCCAGCTGGTAGCATCGTGACCAGCCCCATTGTACGCAAAGGAATTACCGGCGGCGTATGAACCCACGTCAATCGCCTCTCCCGAGGTGTTGCCAGGCCAATGACCAGAAGTGACGAGATCATTGAGAAAGGTATGCACACCTGTATTCCAGCTCACTCCATCGACAATGTCGTTCACAGTGAGGTTGCTATGGGAGTAGAGCACTATAGTACCCTCATCGATTAAAGGAGTCAGTGTGGTACTAATGTCAGTATAATAATGGGTTGCGGTATCGGTTCCACTCTGGTTCCAATGCAACACAATATAACTATTAGCGGGGATGGAAACGCCCGCAAAGGTATAATTAGCTGTGGGATTAATACTTAGAATCCACCCATCAATGCTGACACCAGTGGCATTACGGTTGTGGAGTTCAATGTCTTGAACACCTGTACCAAGATAGCGGAACTCGTTGACCACAACTGGTGAGGGGGCGACATTAATTGTAATATCCTCGGAGTCAGTACCAGGGGTCGTATAATTATCAGTGGCTTGGAATCGAACACCAAACGGTCCGAAAACCCATCCTCGAAACCGGAATAATCCTGTCGTTGGATTGAAGGTAGCTCCGAATGTAAATGGATTCTGGCCGAATCCCGACCACACAGCGCTGAGCGTGACGCTTTGAGTCGCGTTATCGGGATCAGAAGCAGTTACGGTAAATTGTGTCATTTGGTTCCTATTGAGGTTAATAGGGCTGCTAACAGGCACGTTAAGCACAGGATCGGAGTTTGTGAATTCATCCCCAGGAGAGGGGGTAATAACAATGACAACAATCACCAAGGCGGTGACTAACCCGACCGCTGAAAGGATAATACCTAGTTTATGACTTCCCTTCATATCATTACCTCAAAACGATGGAAACTTGAGGTACCATTTCTTCAATTTCTATTATAAAATTTCGCTAAAATATAGCCTGATGTATTGGTTTGAAAGAAATTAAAAAGCATTTATATAGGAAAATTAATGGTAATTTCTAAAAGACGACTTATTTTATCTATTTGAAGTGGTAGTTTTATGAAGAAACGTAATATCCTCTTTGTGAGCGTAGCGATTAGTTCACTGTTTATGATGTCTATTTTCCAAGTAATTCCTCTTGAACGATTTATGCATGTAGATAATTTGGGACATACTTCACCAATAAAGACGGCGGTTTTTTCCATTGATGGTAATGCGGAGTTGGCGGTTACTGCCACGGCGGGGAATGGGTCTCTGGGAAATCCCTACATCATTGAAAATTACGTGATCAATGCCAGTGGTTTAGGTGTTGATGGAATCTTAATTCAAAACACAACTGCTTATTTCATCGTGAGAAATTGCACTATTAACGAGGCTTTTTTTGGAAAGGCGGGTATTAGACTCACAAATGTAACCAATGGAATAATCACAAACAACACTTGCATTGATAATGGTTATGGGATTTATTTAGTGGGATCAAGTAACGACACCATATCCGATAATAAAGTAGTTGATGGAAAGAGTCATGGTATTTATTTACAAACGGATTGTGATAACAATACGCTGACTTATAATAACGTCAGCAACAACCCCAACTATGGTATCTACGTATACACTAATTGTACTGACAATGAATTTTCACACAATATTGTTAAGGAGAATTCGATTGGAATATTTCTTAGGGAAAACTGTGACAATAACACCCTAGCTCATAATAACCTCAGTATTAATGATGGACACGGTATTTACTTATATAGTTTTTGTGATAATAACACGCTGACCAATAATAATGCCAGCTCTAATGGGCAGTCATCTTTTGCTAGTGGAATCTACATTTTCAGTTCTTGCAATGATAATACGTTAACCAACAACACGGCTAGCTACAATGGGATTAGTACAAATTGTCAAGGTATTCACATTTATGATCACTGTAGGGGTAATACTCTAACTAATAATACTGCGAACTACAATACTGAATACGGCATCTGTATTGAATCTTGGAGTGATAATACGACTCTAACCTCTAATACCGCCAATTATAATGAAGCTGGTATTCGGTTGTATTCTTCTATTAACAACAACACTCTGCACCAAAATACTGCTAATTACAATACTGAATCAGGGTTTGCACTTATAGGTTCGTGTCTGAACAACATGCTTACCAACAACACCGCAAATAACAATACACAATATGGATTTTATCTAACTAGTAATTGCTTTTATAATACTCTCACCAACAATACTGCAAATAATAATACGCAAAATGGCGTTTATCTATGGAATGCCGATTACAATAGCATAACCTGGAATACCTTACATTTCAATATCAAAGGCATTCGTGAAACATCCTGTACAGGGAATATAATAGCGAATAATGATATACTAGATCGATCATTGCCATATGAATCACCCATACAGATTGGTAGCAATGCGGATTTTGAGACATATAAAAGTCAAGGGAATGGTTCAATTAGTAATCCCTATGTCATCGAGAATAGACGGATTGATACCACTTATTTTGGCAGTGATAATATACTCATTCAGAATACGTCAGCCTATTTCATTCTACGAAATTGTACCCTTACGGGCACAGATAGTGACTATGCTGGCATTAGGCTTTCAAATGTAACTCACGGGTTGATCACGAACAATACTTGTAGTGATAATGATTATGGGGTTTATTTAACGGAATCAAGCAATAATACTTTTACTTTTAATAAGTTAGTTAATGATAACAATTATGGTATATTTTTAGAATCGGAAAGCAATAATAATACTTTTTCCAATAACACTGTAACTGGGAATTTTCGCACTGGAATTATAGTGACCCAATCAATTAGGAACACGCTAAACAATAATACCATAACGGAAAATAATGATTACGGCATATGGGTACAATACTATTCTAATTTTACTACATTAAACCACAATAACATCAGTGATAATTTGGATTATGGGATTTATCTATCGGGTTATTCTTATAACAACACGCTGACCAACAATACAGTTAGTTATAATGATGACCATGGGATTTATCTAGCTACTGACTGTGATAATAACACATTGATTCACAATTCTATCAATAATAATAGTCTTTCTGGAATTTATTTAACTTCAGATTGTGATGATAACACCTTAACCGACAATAGCGCAAATTATAATGGGCGGGCGGGTACTGGCCATGGAATATATCTCTACTCGGCAGATGGAAACATAGTTTCGCGAAATAACCTCTCATTTAATATGAATTACGGACTACGTGTTTATGGGAGTTCCGCAAATAACCTAATTTATCTGAATACTTTTCTATTTAATGAGCAGGGGCAAGCGCTTTATAGTACCACAGGGTCAGGCAATGCGTTCGACAATGGCTCACTTGGCAATTTCTACAGTGATTACCCTACCTATCACCCACTTGCTAGCCATAATGGGATAATTTGGAATGAAACTTATCAAATTGACACTATCTACGATTATTATCCGTTAGTAAGCCCATGGGGATTCAATTGGACCCCTAGAACACCTCAACTCGATCCCATCTTACCCAATCCTACCCCTGGACCAATTAACCTTACCTGGAGCGCGGATGGTCTTATATATAAATTTCACGTCTATAGAGATACCTCTGAAATCACCTCAGTAGCAAGTATTTCCCCAATCACTTCGATCACCAACCCTAACTATGCTGAAGTGATTACAACGAATGGTACCTATTTCTATGTTGTTGTTACAGAGAATATTGTAGGAAATAGCACTATTTCTAATTGTGAAAACGTGACTGTTGAGGTTCATTTACCATGGTCTAATCAGCCCAATGATGAAGTTTATTTCCAAAATAGTTCACCCCAGATTACTTGGCGACTTTACGATGATTACTTCCCAGGGAATTATACAGTCTACCGGAATGGAAGCGTGTATGAAACTTATACATGGGCAAACACATGGACAAATGGTACTGCAATTAATATTCCAGTGAACACCTCCATCGTGGGTATCTGGAATTATACGATATTCTACAATGATTCCCTTGGGTTTTTCGGAAGCCCCGATACGGTTTGGATTAATGTCACACGTCTCCGACCCTCCGTAGATATTTTAGCGCCCATTAATGGAGCTATATATAGCGAATTTGACTCTATTCAAATTATATCTAATGTCACAGATGTATATGGTCTGACTGCAGTCCAATTATATATTAATTCAACGTACATCAATAATCTCCAATATAACGGTTCCCTTTATCTGTACAACTGGACAAATCTATTTGGATATAGTGGAATGAATATTCTTCAAATTCGAGCCTATAATATTTATGGAAAAGTCAATGATAGTGAAGTGGTTTGGGTAAATATTACCCTCTATATTCCACCCCCAGAACATGCCGATGTTTACAATGTAACCACCACGAACTCGACAGGCTCACCACAGGATAACTTCACACGTGGAGAGCAAGTAATTTATGAAGCGACAATTCGCGGCGATTTAGTTAGTGGCACCTATGTGGTCATGGCACATACTGATGATCCCATATTGAATCCATATCTGACATACAACGAGACTGTTCAAGTACAAGCGGGGATCGATACTATCGTTAAATTTTACTTCGATATCCCGACTGGAGCTACTGTGCCAACTGGAACCTACAAAGTCTATCTTACAGTCTGGACTGATTGGCCTTATGCAGGTGGAATTTGCGTGGATTATATCATTGAAACGTTTACAGTTAGTTAATAACTTCTCTTTTTTTATCTTTTTCAGTATTTACTCTGAGTTTTCCAGCTTATAGGGAACACAGGAATAAATGCAACCTCGAACGGTGGACCGTGTTAACAAGTGGAAACTTTTTTTCGAAATATCGGGTACCAATAATAAATAAGTGGACTGCTCTCCTTATTAGAAATATCTAATTAATAATCTAAAAAAGAGAAAAAGGAGATGAACTTTTCTTTAAATTAATTAATTGTTATGTACATCTTCTAGACTTTTTCTTTCTCGAAAACCCATAGGACCCCAGCGAAATATTTCAATTCCCAGCCTTGGGCTGACATTCTATCAAGTAACTCTTGTGCAGTTTTAACGTTTTTCTCTGGTTTCCGTGAAAAGTCGAGAAGTTCTGTCTTATATTCTTTCATAGCATATCCTCCTATAATTATGTGAATAAATTATTGTGGAATATCAAATATATTTGTAATCTATAACGTATCAAAATCTAATTACAATCCGCGGCGATTTAGGGAGTGGATCCTATGTTGTAATGGCACATACGGATGATCCCACATTGAATCCATATCTAACTTATAACGAGACTGTTCAAGTACAAGCGGGGGTCGATACGGTGGTAAAATTTTACTTCAATATACCGGCTGAAGCTACAGTGCCGACTGGAACCTAAAAGGCGATCTTACAGTCTGGACCGATTGACCCTATGCAGGTGGAATCTGCGTGGATTATCTCATCGTGCTTTACACGGTTGAATAATTACCTTTTATTCCTTATTTTCTTTTTTAAAAAAAGACCATTTTTTCCTTGATTAAATCAAAAAAAGATAATCTATTTATTTACCCAAAAACATTTCAAATTCCTAATGATTGTACAAATTCATTTGATAAGATCGCAGAGGTAATTCGTGATGAGAATGAGAACTGGGCTTAGACGAAAATTGAAGTATGGGCGAAAATGTTTTCTGGGTATTAGTCTTATATTTCTGTTTATTTTTGTTAATATTCCATTAACACCCCCTAATTCGCAATTAGATACCGTCCCGAATCTAAAAACTTTAGCGAGCCACGCTCCTATCACCATTGACGGAAACACTGAATTAGATGCATTTCCTGATAAAACTGGAAACGGAACAGTTGTAGACCCTTATCTCATTCAAAATTTTGAGATCAATGGGGGGGGATCCAGCGCTCCTATTTATATTCAGAATACCAACAAACCACTCATAATTCAGAATTGTACTTTAACAAATTCTAGTACTCTAAGCAGTGGTATCTTTTTCCGTAATTGCACGAACATCGTAGTTCAAAATTGCACCATGCGAGATAACTACCACGGCGTATACATCAATGGGTCCACCTCAATTACGCTGTTTGATAATGACATCATTTCAAACAATGATATTGGTGTTCATATTCTACACTCCAGTTTCATCAATTTTACCAATAACGACGCTACCTCGAACGTGGATAAAAACATCCGGTTTGAATACTGTGATAATATGACCATTGTGGGGAATGATGCATCGTACGGGGCGTTCTGGGGACTCCAACTGTATGAATCCAGTGAGAATTTTGTCTCAAACAACTTCGTGACCGGGGTCACTCGTGGTATCGAAGTAAGTTCTTACAGTGCGAACAACACTATTACATATAACAATGTCACGGGGACTCCGGGGTACTCATTGTCCATCTGGTCAGGGTGCCATTATAGTAAGATCATCAATAATACCTTTTCCAATGGCGGGACGGGATTATTATTATACCTAGCAGA
>JAEOSY010000025.1 GCA_016840125.1 Candidatus Helarchaeota archaeon
TTCCAACTGAATTTTATCATGAGTTAGGGAATGTTATGCACCCTGTTTTAGAAAAAATATTGGCTGAATCAATGCGGGGTATGGGAATCAAAGTATTTAATGAAGCAAGAATTAGTAAGGGTGCGAAAAGGGTTGATAATTTAATCATTGTTAATCAGAAATTTAGAGAAATCTTTCCAGAATTATTTGCTCCTGAAATTAAAAGCGTTTCAATTGATTATTCATTGGATACATCACAAGAAAGATTTGAAACCAAGTGTCATAAAAATTATCAATCGAATGATAGATTCTTCTGTTTTATTCCAATCACACATGTAAAACAAGCCACTGATTATCAAATCCCTTCTGTGTCACATAAGGAAAATATTAAAGTAGTACCTTTAAGAGAATTTGCGAATTTTTTTAAAATTAATGAGCAATATCGTAATTTACTCATAAAATTTACTAATAAAGTTCTTGAAGTTAGAGAGACAAGGGATGAAGCTGGATTGAAATTAATGCTAGAGTTTTCCAAGAATTACAAATCATTTAACGATGCACAAAGGATATTAACTGACTATTTTTAATACAAATTAATTGGTTTGATTGGAAATCATTCATTTATCCCATTTTTCATTGTTTTTTATGGGATTTAATATGAAAATCTTTTAATGGATTTAGAATAATCGTTATAATAACACGCTTTAATTGAATAGATTAAAGTCAAAACAAAAGAAATAGGTGATTAATTAAAAAATAAGGATGATATCATGTCTAAGGAAGAGTATTATAAAGGAATTGAAGAAAAACTCAAAGAATGGGAAGCAACCATTGCGAACCAGAAGGAACGCGATATTAAATTTGAGACTTATTCAGGTATTCCAGTTAAACCCTTATATACGCCAATAGATATCAAAGATAAAGACTACTTGAAAGACATAGGCTTTCCAGGACAACCACCCTTCACGCGGGGGGTTTATCCTAATATGTATCGTGGCAGATACTGGACTATGCGTTTGTTTTCGGGGCACGGAAAGTTTTTGAGCCTAATCTCGAAGCACGTAACGCCCGAAGAAACAAATAAGCGCTGGAAGTTCTTGTATGAACACGGAGAAACTGGCTTCTCTGCAGCCGTTGATTCATTGACGTTCAATGGCATCGATCCTGATGATGAAAGAGCTGATCTTGAAGTTGGAACCGCTGGCGTGCCGCTGTATTGTATTGATAGCCTCTATGCGCTGTGTGATGGACTGCCCGTTGATAAGATATCCGTAGCTCTTGTGGTAGAGCCCTTTTCGAGCGCTCCAATATGTGCAATGTACTTCAATATGTGTAAGGCAAAGGGCTACGACCTAACAAAGATCGCAGGGACTTGCCAGAATGATATTTGTACTCTTGATATCGACTGTAAGTGCGATATCGGTATAGAAACTATCGGTTATGTCCCTTACAAAAATGTTAGTCCCCCAAATCTCCTACGTCTCGCTTGTGATCTCATAGAGTTCTGTAACGCTCAGAAAAACGTCCCAAGATGGCATCCGATAAATTTTACTGGTTACAATTATCGGGAAGGCGGTATTGAGATCCCTTCATAACCGAAAGGATCATACACACGCCGTGCAGGAAATTGGGTTCGTTTTTGGGAATGCAATAGCTCATATCGATGAAGTTCTCAGCCGAGGCTGGAAAATTGATGATTTTGTGAATCGATTAGCCTTTCACTTATCGGCCTCAAAGGATTTCTTTGAAGAGATTGCGAAGTACCGTGCGGCGCGACGCATCTGGTATAAGTTGATGAAGGAGAAATACGAGGCACAAAATCCAAAATCATGGCAATTCCGGTTCCATATTCAAACAGCAGGGAGTTCATTGACGCAGCAACAACCGATGGTGAATGTAGTGCGGACAGCGTATCAGGCACTGGAAGCGGTGTTAGGCGGGTGCCAATCAATGCATACAAACTCCTATGATGAGGCGTTGTGCCTACCGTCCGAGGAGGCAGTCCTCCTAGCATTGCGGACCCAGCAAACTATTCAAGAAGAGATCAGGGTAGGCAATACCATTGATCCCATGGCGGGGTCTTACTATGTGGAATGGCTCACGGATGAATTGGAAGACCGGATCTGGAAATATATGGATAAGATTGCGGGTGCAGGTGGGATCGTGAAGGCATTGGAGTCTGGCTGGCTCTATAGGGAGATGCGAGATGCCTTTAAAAAGCGGCAAACAATGGTCGAGGTAGGGGACGAGAGAGTCATAGGAGTGAATCGCTATATGGTGGATCAGCTAGATTTTGAGAATGTCTTCAGAACGAATCCAGAAGCGGGAAGGATGGAAGTCGAACGCATCCAGAAGCTCAA
>JAEOSY010000327.1 GCA_016840125.1 Candidatus Helarchaeota archaeon
ATAAGTTTGAAAATAGACTTAAAAACCTAAATTAAAAACTCCAATCATCCAAGACATTAGGTTGATGGTTTCAGTCCCGGTAATGTAAACCTTGCAGAGATTACGCCCTTTACAGCTCAGCTGGGTTTTACATAGCCCACTAATTTCCCCCTTCATTATCTCAATAGTAAACCATCTATCGTTTTTTGAATAGTAGTTTCTAATATTTCCGATAAATTCCCCCCTGTAACTGTAGTATCGATAGATTTGATAATGTTTCCCCTTCCGCGTCTTGATCCGCATCGCCATCTCGCACTTCGGGCAGAGTTCCACCTTCGCCCTCCTACAAAAGATGCTATGAGATAAGACACATACAGAGATTTCTTTATGAAAGTTTATAAACCCGACAGACTCTAACCAAAAAAAGCGAAAAACTCTAGCCAGATGTTTACAGAGAACCTTTGTTAAAAGTTTGCAAGGATTTCGTTAAAAGTTTACAAATTCGTTAGAAGTTTACAGGTGATTAAAAGTTTACCAACAGAGGTATAACTTCACGTAGTTCCAACGGTAGTTGAGCAACACAAATGACTCAGACTAATATTGATTTTCATCCTATAAAAGCAAGATAAATCCCTGATAGTATGATAAGTCGCAAAAGGAAGAACGGAGACATTTGATATTCTTAATCCATCCATTCCCTAAAGGTAGTGGCTTTAAATTAATATCCATGTAAATGATCCAAAACCTTAAAATAATTTTTCTTAATAAAGGGAAAGGAAAATCGAATTAGAGTTGTATAAAGACTTGTCAGAAAGCGTTTCTAAAGCAAAAGAACGGGTAATTCAGAGACTTGAAGATAGGAAAAGAATGTTATCAACTTTTATCATTTGCGTTGCAGTGGCTATTATAAGTATTTTATTATTAATCTTGATTAGAGGCGAAATTATTGATTTATATGGTACCTTGGGAGGAATAAGCAAACTACTCCCCGGATTAATTCGAGTATTGTTTTTTATGGCGTTTTTTGCATCACTAATTATAGGTATTGCGAATCTCAGGGAATATTACGTTTATGAGTTGTCCAGTTGGTTTGATATTGTTTTAATTTTAGTTATTACTCTTTTAATGTCGTATTTCATGTTCGACTTTCCAGTTGGTATTGCTGATACTCTGAGCACGTTGGGAGGTTGTTCATTAATCATTGCTTATTTTTATTTAATTCAAGATTGAAAAATTAATTCGATTTTTCTCTGAATTTTCTTTTCACTTGTTGAACTCGCCTGAAAAGTTCCATATCAAGCTTTTTTATATCTTGAATAATTTCAGCTTCAATACTAAAAATATTCTGTTCCAAGCCTCTGACAATTCCAAAGACTCGAACTTGATCTCCAAGATTAACCGGAAGCGATTCATTAACTTGAATATGAACTTGCCCAGTTCCATCGTCCAAGATGGCATAATTTTGGTCAGAATTGGCTTCTATTATTGCCCCTAGAATCCTTACACGTTTATTTTCATCTTCGTTTGATAGTTCTTTAATCCAGCGCTCTTGAGCTGGTTTTCGTCTTCTTGATTTTTCCATCCAAAAACCCTAAAGCTACAATTAATTCAAAACTAAGTACAAGTATAACTTATTTAAATGCTTGCAATTAGAAAAAATTAAAGAAATTTATGATGAAAATTGGCGTTCAAGTAAGTGAAAGAGATGGTGTTTTGAATTTGAATCAACTGCAACGATTCCGTGGGTTTCAGCCCCTAACATTGATTCTACTTCCTTGGGAGATAATGCTCCCGGCAAATCTTGTTTATTTGCAATAACTAGAAGTTTGGTACCATTGCGATTGGAATATTTCTGAACGAATTCCTTGGTTTTTTCAACCCCATTCTTGGTAGAATCAGTAACCACTAATATTGTATTTGTCCCAGGTAGAAAACTATCCCACATAAACCGAAATTGGTCCTGTCCACCTAAATCCCACAGACTTACTTTATAATTTCCAATACGTGCATCACCAAAATCCAAAGCAACCGTCGGAACGTAATCCCTTGGAATACATTGCCCTGTTAGCATTTTAATAAGAGTACTCTTTCCAACACCTGGTAATCCCATAACTGATACTTTTTTTACGTTACTCATTTTTAATCCTCTGAATTATTTGATTAAATTCTGAATTGAGAACATAATAACCTAAAGAATATGATGAGATTACTCTTGAAAATACAGGGAAAATATCCCGATATTACAAATAAAATTAGTATAATCTTAAAATTGGAGAAACTTTACCTTTAGGGATTGGAGATTTATTACAGGAATCTTACCAGGGGTGGGTTTAATCCCAAGAGATTTTTGATAATCCGTTTCTCCTTGGAAAGTTCCACTATTTAGCAAAACCACGCCCTTATATTCTTTAAAATCAGAAACGTGAGTATGACCACAATGAATCACTTCTGGAATATCCTCTATAACCATCCAATCCTCTTTCTCTGGTGCTATCCAAGTTGAGGATCCGTAAATAGGCGTAAGGTGCCGACTTACTACAAGTTCCTTCATGATTTCAGCTGGCTTCTGGTAACTCAATCCCGGAATGATTTGTATCAAATCATCTATGCTATCTCCGTGAAAGACTAGAACATTCACTCCATGAACCATTAGTTGAGCCGGGTTTCCCAATAAAATAACATTTTCTAACCCGTAAAGTGCATTAGCATATTTTTTACCAAGTGCTGGCTGCGGATAGGCTTTTCGAACTGCATCATGGGGTCCGCCTGGGATAACTATCACCTTGATATGCTTGGGGATACGTTTTAAGTAATTTGCAGCTACAGTATACTGCTCAGAAATATCAATGGTTGCAAGATTTTTTTCCTGATTAGGATAAACTCCAATTCCATCTATTAAATCACCTGCAATGATTATATATTTGATAGAATTAGCAAGTTTTGTTTGTGATTCATTCCCAGTCCTCCCATGAAGCCACTCCAAAAACGCTTCAAATTTCTCTTCTAGAAAATATTTACTACCAAAATGCGTGTCGGAGATAAAGATTGCTGAAATGGGTGGAACATCATGCTCTTTCTTCTGATGATATGGAACATCTGGCCAAAAAACATCAGATGCGATGAGTACATTTTCATCTGTAATAAAACCTTCAACACAAATTACTTGATCTGTTAAAATCCGGGTTGCCTTTTTAATTAATTTCTCATTCTTACCTGAAAAAATCACTGTAATTACATCATATATATCATCGAGCTCGATACTTATACTATTTGAAACGCTTTCACCTATTTTCGATTTAGATTTTGCTGACATTTCCTTTCGTTCTAAAACCATTCCAATAACTTTTAATTTATCCTTTGATGTGCTCTTACGTGTTTTTGCCTGCTCAATAGTGATACCCGCCTTACAATCAGGGCGCCTTAATAGAAGCTTTTTCAACTTTTCGAACTTATCATGAAGATACATCTTTATATCTTTTATTTTACCTTCCCCAAGCATTAATCCAGTTGGGTCCTTGAGGATAACAAGATCATCTGGGATTTCAGAGGCCAAACTAGGAATATGAAGAACGCCAGCTGAAGGGTCCTCTTTCAAATCTTTGACCGGTTCTGGTATTTGTTCAGGTAGAGGTGAAATTGAGACATCAGATTTTAATCTTGAACCTTCCTGTAACACCGATTTCTGTTCAAGAATTCTCTGCAAGATATCTATTGTTAAAACTAGTGGTTTAGTATCAGATTTTACTATTTCGGCTACAGATTTTTGAATGAAATCAAATGGTCTATCTTTACTTTTAATGAATTGGAGGGTCTCTGGTGAAATTAGAAGATTTGAACTTGTACATAAGTCAATAATCTTCTTATTTAAAGCCGAATCGTTTGAATCCTCAATATTGGGATTTGGAATATTATCTCACCAGTATGATTACTTAGTAAAATTCCTCTACCATTTAATTTCCAAATTTGGATAAAATCTTTTCCTAAAGCTAGATTTCCTCTGTATTTTTCCTTTAAAAACAAATTTTTATATTTTATAGACGGCTAAAAAGTACATAGTCTTCCGACAAAACTATATAGAATTCAAATTTTATAAATTCAAAAAATTTGATGATGCTGACAATAGACTTCTAGCGAACAATACTTGGCTTTGGGCGATTGAATTAGTTGAGGGTAACGGGAGTAATGGCGGAGATGGAGGAGGAAATTTCTTTGGCATAATTCTTGTAACAATATTCTCGGTAATGGGATTAGTTATAGTAGTTTTTATTTATAAACGAAAAAAGAGCAAAAAACTAAAACCTACAATAAAAAAGGCAGAAAGAACAATAATCCCCCTTTAAGTCCACTCCATAAACTTTTTTAGGTCGTATGATTTGTGTTTTTATTAGGGAAATCTTAAATTAAGAGGTTAAAAATGGATTTGAAGGTAATGGAAGAACCCATTGAAAAGCAGAGGAAACGTAAGCGGTCCAAGGCTTTAGGTATATTACTTAACATATTTACCTATAATAAGAGAAAACAAATTGATTTAGAGTGGTTAAAGAAGGAATTAACTGAAAATCCTATTAATAAATTTCGAATCTCTGA
>JAEOSY010000328.1 GCA_016840125.1 Candidatus Helarchaeota archaeon
CGAACCTTTTCCAGGTGTAATAAGCTCCGGCATTAATACCGACAAATGGTCTTAAACACTCCTCTGCTCCGATAAACAGATGCGTATTGAGCATGATTGGAAAAGAATTAACATGTCGGTATTGCTGACCACTAATATGTCCCTGATCAACTTCTATTAGCTGATCGGTCTTATTATAAAACACATGCCAACCCAAATGTACTCCAACAGATAAAAATGGCAATATGAATTTCCGGGCATCAAAACTCAAACCCAGAAAGCTGGTATTATCGACAAAATTCTGTGTTTCTTCATTGGGTACTGAGATGGTATAAGTAAGAGTACTCATATATTCTTGGCCAAAAACAGATAGGCTCAGCATAGCTATAATCACGAAAGCATAAATTAGTTTCATTATATTTCCCTTCATAAATACGATTGACGGTTTATATTATAATCTACTCAGATTAGACTAATCACTGACTTGCGCCGAGATAAGGTGATTGCTCAAAACACTGATTGATCATAGTAAGTAACCTGGAACGGGTTGATGCAAAAGTATCTCCGGCTAAGCCATTGAGAAGGCCAATCCATATTGACGGAATTTCCTTTTGTTGAATATTTGGATCATTAGGGTCAACCATATTGACAATGACTGAGCCAACTCTCAAATCATAATCTTGTGTTTCGTAACCTCCGTATCCATAACCCCAGTCAGATTCATAATCCACGGCATACGCTTCCCAACCGTCAAACCATCCCCAATATTCGAAAAAAGGATAAGGATTATAAAGATCATATGAGCCTACGGTGACTGCAATGGTTACGACTACATCGGCAGAATTATTTTGCGGATCCATCTCGCGGGTATAACCCAAGGCATTTAAATTTGCGGCTACTTGTGATAAAACGATCTCGTCATAATCACGGGAAATATTGTCGTTGTCACTTGTGCCACTACTTGTAATATGAATTACAGAATCAGGCATGGCATAGGTTTTAATGGCTCCAAACTTTGCATCCTTATCATAGAAGGTTGCCACGACATCAAATTCCTCTACAGTCTCCGGAGCCAATGGAAAACAAGAGGAAAGTAAAACTGAGATTGCCATAGTCATTAAGAGATACAGACTATAACGTGATAACAAGAAAACCGCTCGATTAAGAATCACTTGCATGGAATTGATCTCCTTTCTTAGTATGTATTATAGTAAAATAGGCGGATGATTTTCTATTTTACTCAGTAAGTTAACTTTAGTTTCAAAAGTTTCAAATTTTGTATTCCAATTTTTTTAAAGATGTCAAGTATATTAATAATTAACTGCTAATTCTTGTTTTTTTGTCCGCTTGTATATCTTATAGTTTATGCTGTCACCTAAAGCCTGAAGACTTGCCTCGATAATATCATGGGAGACACCAACCGTTGACCATGTAGTTTCTCCGTCACTGGATTCAACCAGAACCCTGACCTTTGCACCCGTCCCACTCTTATCTCCCAATACACGAACCTTATAATCAACGAGATGAATATCTTTTATTTCAGGATAAAATCTCAATAATGATTTACGCAAGGCTTTATCAAGCGCATTTACCGGACCATTTCCATCCGCCGCAGTATGTTCTATTTCATCACCAACCTTGACCTTTAAAACAGCTTCAGCATATTTATGAGCATACTCATTAAATAATACATTAGTTTTAGCATAAGTTACGTGAAACAACGGCTCATATTGATTCAATTCAGCGAGAAGAAGTAATTCAAAAGATGCCTCGGCGCCATCAAATTGGAATCCTTCGTATTCCAGTGATTTTATATATTTGACAAATTTTGAACTAAATTCTTTGCCCTCAGGCAATTCAATACCCAATTCACGTGCTTTATAGCGAATATTACTCTGCCCGGATAAATCTGAAATAACGACGTGTTGTCTATTTCCTACTTCTTCCGGAGATATGTGCTCGTACATTTTGCTATCCTTGAGAATAGAACTAACATGGATACCCCCTTTATGGGTAAAGGCAGACTTACCAACAAATGCATCTCTTCTATGAGGGACCATATTCATAACTTCATAGACATAGTGAGACAATGAGGTTAAATTTTGCAATTTCACTTGTTCTTTATCCATTTTGCCCATTTTTAAAGCCAGATTGGGTAAAATGCTACATAGGTTAGCGTTACCACATCTTTCCCCTACACCATTGATCGTGCCTTGAACATGGACAGCACCCGCCTCAACAGCAATTAATGTATTTGCCACACCCACTTCACTATCATTATGTGCATGAATTCCCAAAGGAGCATGAATATTCTTTTTTACTTCTTTAAATATACTTTTCACTTCATGAGGGGTGGTTCCTCCGTTCGTATCACACGGCACAATGACATCCGCTCCAGCTCGCTCTGCGGCTTTGAGCATTTTCATGGCGAAATCACTATCATCTTTATAGCCATCAAAAAAGTGTTCGGCATCAAATACTATCTTACGGCCCTGCTCCTTTAAAAATTGAACCGATTTGTATATCAAATCTTCATTTTCGCTATCACCAAGCCCAAGACTTACTTTTGAATGGAAGCGCCAGGTTTTA
>JAEOSY010000329.1 GCA_016840125.1 Candidatus Helarchaeota archaeon
AGTTGACATTAAAAATACTTTCGTTTAATGGGATTTAAATGTTTCGGCGCCCCCGATTTTTGTCGGAAAAGATTACTTTTGCAGATCATGTTTTTTTGAATAAATAGCTGGCTATAACCGTAATTCTATAAACTTTTTGAGAGTTAATTTTTTTATAAATAGTTGGGTTTAACCGTAAATCCATAAACTTTTTTAAGTTAATTTTTCAAAATCGTCTTGCAGTATAGGTCTATGGTAGTTTTGTGAAAATCGATGTAATTCATTAGCGCAATAACGTAGTTGCCTACATTAAACTTGGAAGGTTCTTTCCCTTTGGACATGAAGCGAACCATCTTCGATTTGATCCACGCAATAACATCCTTAGATAGCCATAAATTGGGATAGCGGTCTTTCCAGCCCTTGATGTGTTTTCCGTGGTGGTTAATATAACCGTCAATTCGCTGAATGCCAAAAATTTGTACCGGATTAATCCCATAATCTGCCTCAGAAGTTCCTGCTATAAAGTATCTAGCAAAGAGGTAGTGTGCGATAAATTCCTGAGAGTTGCTTATCTATAAGTGGTGTAATGGTTTTATATTGAATACCTTTGATGGGACTAATTCAGAAGAAATTAAATTCTTAGAGGATTTAAGAGAACTAATTTTTAAATAACAATAATTTATTAAAATAGATTAACTTATTAAAAGATCGGAGAATCAATCTATGAATGAATTGGGGTGATTGTAAATTATGATAGACTTCGAGGGAGTGCTTACTCTTGAACTCACTGTGGTTCTAGCCACGGGTGCATTTGCTTATTTTCTTTACTTTTTCAATAAATTATTACATGCTAAATCTACCACTAGAGAACTTCTTCCTTTCTTTGGAATCACTATGCTTTTCCTTTCTTTTGGCATTGCTTTTTTTATCACAAGTTGGTATGGTTATTATATAGGTGAATATGGTTGGGTTATCTTTGTCTTGTTCCAAATATATTCCATGTCAATCACAGGTGGCCTAACAGCCTTGTTTTTCATTTTTGAATATGTTCTGAAAAGAACTAAGTATGTAATAACAATCTACTTGAGTATTATGATAATTATTCAATTATTCACTCAAACAGCTGATCAAACCAATTTTATAATATATATTCTTATTGGCCCCTTCGTTATAATTGGACCAATTATGTGGTATATTATTTTCATTAGACCAACCTCTGGTTATTTGAAACGACGAATGATTTTAGCTTTCATAGGTCTATTTTTAATGGGATTTTGTCTCATATTTCGAGGCGGTTTTTTGGAGGGATTTTTGGGGAAGGTTATATTCCCAATAGCGACAGGAGTTGGAATTTTGGGTGGCTTTCTAGTAGGGTATGGATTTTCAGCTTTCTCCACCTTCTCTGACCTTAATTGGAAAGATAAACTCCGAGAACTCTTCGTTATCTCCCCAAAGGGCATCTGTCTCTACGCATTCTCGTTTGATCAAAAAGCTGAACTGGGGGAGAGTGATTTGATTGCAGGAGGCTTCACTGGGATTCAAATGTTATTGTCTGAACTCGTGAAAACTGACCAACCAATGCAACTCATCGAGTATCAAGAAGTAAAGATTTTGGTTGAACATTACCATGATATAAATTTCATTTTGTTGAATAAAGAAGAGAGTACCTTCCTCCAATTTAAACTCAGACTATTTGCCAAAGAATTCCACGAAATGTTTAAAGAGGTTCTGCGTTATTGGGTAGGGGAAGTGGGAATCTTCAGTCCAACTAAAGCCTTAATTCGGCGGATCTTCGAAATTGAACCTTCTCAAAATGAATAATGTTATCCTATTTCCGTCTCGTTGTGAAAACTTTTCTATGAATCTAATTCAAAGAATAGTTTATATTTTTACGTGTATACCCCACCTTTTTTAGATAAAAAATATTAGTTACTTTTGTCATTGTAATTAACCATGTCTGATGAAGCTTTTATCAAATTAAGAGAGTTTTTGGATAGTTTTCCAATAGGATACCCGAAAACTGAATCAGGCGTTGAATTAAAGATCCTGAAACGCCTATTTACTGAAGAAGACGCGAGAATCACGGTACTGTTAAGTCCAGTCCCTGAAACAGCAAAGCAGATCGCGAGACGGTCAAAGTTAGACATTCAGGAAATGGAAGAGAAATTAGAGAAAATGTCTAAGAAGGGTCTTATTTTCCGAGTACGCCGGAAGGGTAAGACGTACTACAATGCAGCACCTTTCATGATAGGCCTATACGAATATTCCGTTAAAAAAATTGATAAAGATCTCGCAGAACTTTTTAAAGAATTTTTTGAAAAGACCCAAGTTCATGAAATAGGAGCGAGTAAAGTACCCGGCTTTAAGGTGCTACCTGTTGAGGAGACGATCCAAGCAGATACAGTGCTCTATCCATATCACAAGCTCAAAGAAAGTATTAAGGGCGCTCGAAAAATTGCTGTCACAGATTGTGTGTGCAGACTTGAGGGGCGTCTTACGGGAGAAGGGTGCAATCACCCGATCGAATCATGCCTCAGTTTTGGGGCTGCAGCAGAATATTACATTGAAAACGGTTGGGGCCGCGAAATTACTGCAGAAGAAGCGATCCAAGTCATTGAGGAAACTGATAAGTCAGGCTTAGTTCATGCTGGTGTAAATTCTAAACATCTCTCAAATATTTGTAATTGTTGTCCCTGTTGTTGCGGGCTAATGAAAGGAATAACTAAATTCGGTAAAAATAAACAGGGCTTTATGAACGCGCTTTTCGAATCTATCATTGACGAAGAGAAGTGCATAGGTTGCGGAAACTGTGTTGATCGGTGTCCCGTAGATGCAATTACATTGGAAGACAATGCCGTTGTTGACCGAGAGAAATGTTTAGGATGCGGATTATGTGCGAGAGACTGTCCGGAAGAAGCTATCACTTTACAATTAAGGGAGGATCGTGAAGAGCCATATGAAAGAGTGCTTGAATTAGGGAGGGCAATTATAGAGAAGAAATTACAGCGAAAGAACTAGGTTTCTTTTTTATGGAAAATTTCTTGGGGGTTCTTGTAGAAAGCGAGAGACAATTATATCTGTAAGTACCCCTTCTTTATCCAATTCATCTACTAAAATTATGAGTATTCCCTGTAAATTTTCAAATTGCGTTTCTAGATTTTTGATTCGACTCTTTAAATTAAGGTATTCTAGAGAATCAGCAACAGGTGGCATTGGTTGAGTGGGTTGTAATGTAGGGGGAGGCAAATCTTTATGCACCTCTTGAATTTTTAATGCAACTTGATGCCCTATAGATCTTACATGACTCGTATGATTCGGGTTTTTGACCTCTTTACCACAAATTGGGCATTTCATTTTTATTCCTCCAAAAATTTTTCCTATGTTCTTAAAAAATATTTCCCGAGATGTGCTTGATTTTTAATCTACAAAAGAAAACCACACAACCACAACTCTTTCTTATCTAGAGTCGATGCAACTATAAAATTCTCACGTTTTTTTGTCGGAAATCTTCGTATCACACATGGTAGTCCAAGAAAAATATTTAATCCCTACTCTCTCTATTAACAATTTTGGGAAAAAAAAAGGAAGATTTATTCGGGTTTTTGATCGAGAACTCATTTAAAAGGAAATTGTGAAAACTTTAGATTGTATTTTATCAGTTGGAGGTAGCTGATTATTGATAACTAAAGGAAATAAGGCAATAGTTGATGCGCTTAAAGTAAATAGGACAAAAATCATTTTCGGAATTTGTGGAACTTCGGTTTCGGGGTTTCTTTCAGCCCTGAGCACTGAAGAAGAAATAGATTATATTATTACCAGACATGAACGGGGTACAGGTAGTATGGCAGATGGTTATGCGCGAGCCACTGGAGCTGTTGGTGTCTGTCAAATGCATTCAGGGGCAGGTGTTTTAAATGGTGTTTTAAGTATGGTGGATGCATATCGAGATTCTTCGCCTGTGGTTCTGCTTGCGGGGCAGGTAGCTCGAAAGTACATTGGGCGGGAAATTTTCGGTGAAGCCAAACAAGGCGCCGTTTTAGAACCTTATATGAAAGCACAAAAACGAATTGAAAAAGTTGAGGATATCCCTAAAATAATCAATAATGCTTTTAATGAGGCAAGAGCTGGGCGACCAGGTCCAGTTCTGGTCGAGATGCCGGAGGATATCTATCTAATAGAAGGGGAGGTAACACCTTTCAAAACTGAGATCGATTCTCAGCCTATTTCAGCTTCGGTGATCCAAGAGGCAACTGAGCGTTTATTAGATGCTGAAAAACCTGTGATTTTAGCAGGGAGTGGCGTTTTATGGGGAAATGCGTGGAAGGATCTCAAATCTCTTGCTGAGATGCTTCAAATCCCAGTTACAACAACTCAAAATGGGAGAGGTAGTTTCCCAGAGGAGCACCCATTGGCATTGGGACTTAATGGCTGGTATGGTGGAAATAGTGTGGCAGATTATGCTCTCGAGAAGGCAGATGTAGTTCTCGGGATTGGATGTACCTTTTCATCATTAACTACCTACAATTTCACCGCACCTATAAAAGGGCTTATTATTCACGTGAATACGGATTCCGCAACATTAGGAAGGAACATTCAATGTGATTACGGGATTGTTGGAGAGGCAAAGTTAGTATTGCGAGAAATGATTAGAATTCTCGATACGAAAGCAAGCGGCGGAAAAACGGCGGCATGGATAGAAAAGATCAACAGGAAAAAGAACAAGTGGGATCGGAGTCTCTGGGGTTCTGATAGTAAATCTAATGAGATACCAATAAAACCACAAAGATTAATCAAAGAAGTTGGTGAAACTATTCCCAAAAATTCAATCGTTGTAGCAGGGGCAGGGATGCATCACCTATTTATCACAAATTATTTGCAGATAAACTATCCAAGAACTTTCATTTCTTCAGTTAATTTAGGATCTATGGGGTTTGCCTTCCCTGCGGCAATCGGGGCGAAGGCCGCAAAACCTGAAGACCCAGTGGTGTGCCTCATTGGCGATGGCGATTATATGATGAGCATCGCCGACTTGGATACCGCAGTAAGATATGGGTTTAATGTGGTTACAGTTGTGATGAACAATAACAGTTACGGCGCTCCGAAGGCCGCTCAAAAGCTCTACTATGGTACTGGGTTTGGGAGTGATTATGAAACTCCATTTCTTGCGAAAATCGCTGAAGATTATGGAGCATGTGGGTGGAGTATAGAGAAACCAGGTGAGATTAGTGACGCTATTAAAGCAGCCCTGGAGTGCGGCAAACCAGCAATTATTGATGTAAAAATCGATCCCTCACCCATTCCACCCATGAATGTAAATGCGGCCTTACGCTTGAGAAAGGCTAGTCAATAATGATGCTAGAAAGGGTCTCCCTCCCCCTCAAAATTCAATGATTTTCCTTTTTGATTAATAAGCTGGAAATCAACCAATCTTGCCTAGAGCTGCCTAGAAGGGTGCAAAATTTCCTCTCGATACCTCTCCATTCTCTTTCTAGAGGATATCCTTAATTTTCTTCAGAAAGAGGAAATCTAAGCCGACCAATCCAACAACAACTAAAATTCCTACAAGCATTTTTTATCAAGTTCTTCAGTAAATAATCCGATTAAGTCTGATCACATAAAATTTGTATGTTTTGGGAATCAACCAAAATTGAGAGTCAACCGAGTTTAGGAAGGCAAATGATGAAATTTAATTATATTGTAATCTAATTTCAGAGTTTAAAAAAGAGATTAGAAGATATTCGCTCAAGTGTTTTCAACGTTTCTTGATCAGCCACTTGATGGCATATATTACTAATAGGATGCAGAAGAATATTAAGATAACAAAATACCAAAAATATTCTTCATCAAGCAGAACCGTTTGCCATTCTGGGGGGAAGACAAATAGCAGTAATAAGATATATATCACAAATGCCGCTATCCCGATAAGCCACGTTATTAGCGTATCCATTTTCGCCATCTAATACAC
>JAEOSY010000330.1 GCA_016840125.1 Candidatus Helarchaeota archaeon
ACCAGGAACTGGACCCTCACGGAAGTGGTTTCCTCTGAGAGTGGAGACTATTCTACAGAACCCGCGATAACCACAGATGCCGCTGGCAACGTTCATGTTGCATGGCGTGAGCAAAATGGGTCAGAAACTGATATTTATTATAAATGTTGGAACGCGTCCACTGGAGCATGGGCTCCATGGGAGTTGGTTTCCACCGAAAGCTGGGATGCTTCCTCGAAACCTACGATCGCTGTGGACGGTAGCGGGATTGTGCACACCGCATGGGAAGACCGGACTAACTACAGTAGCGCAGGGTCAGACTATGATATCTTTTATAAAAAATCAGTCTGGGGACCGAAGGAACCCGTTCTGGCACCCATCCTGCCCAATCCTGACTTTGATGGGGTGATTACGTTCAATTGGAGCGCGGTGGCGAACGCCACCATGTATTATGTCTATCGCGATATAATCCCCATTACTTCGACAGCTGGAAGGATTCCGATTGGGTCGACGCCCCAGATGAACTACACCGATCCGGGGCTGATGAGTGGCACCTATTACTACGCTGTGATGGCGAGCAATGGCACCCACAACAGCTCCCTCTCAAACTGTGAGAGCGTCCTCGTGCAGCTGCCCGATATCCAACCCCCGCAGTATTCCAATGCGGCAGAGGAGCGCCCCTCCCCGCAGAATTACACCGCAAACCAACACTACCAGTTTAACCTCACGATCACCGATGAGGTGGGGATACATACGGTCTTATTTGAGTGGAATGACACGAACTCCACAGTGAGCACACACGAGGGAGATGAATATTATTACGAATTAGGTGATCTCGGGGCGGGCACCTACCAATACCGGTGGTTGTTCAACGACACGTCCAACAACTGGAATGCCACGCTTTTGAAGCCGTATATCATTAATAAAGCAGCCCCAAATATTGACCTCCTGCTCAATGGCACGCCTGCCAATTATCAGACCAATGGGACGTGGTATTGCAACCTCACGATTACTTTTCCCCTGGGCGACACCGTTTACCTCTATCTCAACGAGTCGCTCGTGGATGCAGGACCCGCGCCGCTGGTGAATGTATCGCAGTTCAACATACTGGGCGTGTATAACGTGACCGCGTGGTACCCCGGGGGGGCAAACTATTCCGCTCTGGGACTGATGCGCTGGCTGACGGTGGGGGATGGCATCCCCCCGGGACCGTGCAACTTAACGGTAACCTATCCCTATCCCCCAAATTTCGTCTTAGAGAATACGTTATTCCAGATCTGGGGGGGAACGGATAGCGGATCGGGTATTGATCACTATCAATATAGAATAGATACGGGACTGTGGATAACCGAAGCGAATTTCACCCTTGCAGGGGTTGCCAATGGTCCACTTGTAGTTTTTTATCGTGCCGTTGATGTTACCGGCAATAATGGAACGATCCAAAATACGTCGGTATACCTCTTAGCGAATACGGCGGATTACGATCAGGATGGGTTATCAAATGCTGCAGAGTTGTACACGTACGGCACGAACATTTTCGTGGCGGATACGGACGGGGATGGACTCTCTGATGGGGCTGAAGTTGACCTCGGGTCCAACCCTTTGGATCCCAATGACCCCTTGCTGGGGCAGATATTTCTCCTCGTGGGGATCATCGGTGCTGTAAGCATCTCTGGATTTGGGTTAATCAAAATTCTTATCAGGAGAAAGTATCCTCAACGGCTCAAGAAGAAAATCACTCGTCGTCCATAGCATTTGGTTGCGCATTTCACAATACCCCCTCTATTTTTTGCACAAATCATAAAGTTCCATTCTCGTCGCCCTCAAGTTTTCTTTTTCCATATGGGAGATCCTCATCGAAGTGCTCTTTAATTGAAAGCCAATATGTGACCTCTGCATACAACGAATGATTCGTATTAAATCCAGGATCAATTTTTAAAATTCTCATATATCACTACCCCTACACACATGGTGCCAAGTTATAGGAGATCAAGTATAAGGACACATTTATCTCATGAAAGGTATGATTTTTCCCAGATCTCGAAGAGATATTAGGCGTTTACCTAGTATAGGTGTCCCTGTTTGGAAATAACCCAGTCCTGGGGGGGGATGGTCACATACATTTCCTCATCAGGTCCGCCCCAGCGATTGTAGAGCTGGTACTCCGGAAAATGCAAGGTGAGATACCGCTCGTCGCGGGGCGCGACTTGACATTTCAAATCCTGTTGAAGGAGTTCCTCTAAGAAATTTGCCCGCTCCAAGTAGGTTCCGAGGTGGCGGACATCCCGGAAGGTCGGGAGCAGGTAAATATCGGACAAGACCTTAGTTACCTTGACCGCTCGAACCCGTTCGGTCTGTGTTTCACCCTTGAAGCCTAAGTTACGACCGGTATTGAGCATGCCCAACCAGTCGAACACGCGGTAGCGGAAGTGCCATAAATCCTCGACCACAAGGCGCAGTAGGGCAATATTCACGCGGGCAAATTTCCACGTATACTTAATAAAGTCAATATCAGATAAAGAGAGGCGATTCGCCACGTCCTGCTCTCCGTAATTCTCAATCCCGTCCTTCTTCCATCCCTTATCCATCAGGCGCATCCAGACCTCTTTGTTCTCATGGAAGATTTTGTTCGTGCTCATATGCCATCACCCATTTTTACTTAGATAATTTAAATTGATATTTTATAATTCAAGTCCTTGGGTGGGGATTCGCACCCCACTTCTCCCCAAGCGTTCCTTCAAGGGGCGACTTACACCTACACACAGTATTCGCGTCCTGCTGTTTGGCACTCATAGTCGACCAAGGGTAGAGGCGCGCTCTTAAAAATTCAATCAAGTTGTTTCCTTGGGGACGCATGCGTTACCACCTGAAGAGGCCCGTGATGAACTGGGTGAATTCGTCGATCGCCAGGATATCAATCCCATAGCCACCTTTCAGCACCCCGGCGACGACCAGTAAGACGATAATCGCTAAAATGCATTTCCGCATGGTGCCGGAACTGCGCGTCATGTACCCCAGCGCAGCACCCCCTAACAAGCAGATCAGGGCGAGCAGGGTGATTGTTTGGACATGACCAATTATTTGCTGGTAGAGCAAAACCCAATCATAACCCATACAACCACCCTCCATTAGTGCGGTCATCATATGCTTGGATGGCACGTCGGAGGCACCGTTTGCAGACATTGGTAACCCCCTCATGGAACAAAGATTCCTCACCGCTGCAGTGATGCAATCCCAGGAAGTCAATCAGGAAGGTATACTTCGCCGTGGGGATCTTTTCGAAATAGCAATCCACATGCGTGACGTCCTCCAGCGTACAAGGAGCTGTACAGACGTAACAAACGAGTCCTCTGTCCCCGGCGCCTTCCTGACTTTTAGACATTTTTACCAACTCTCAATATTGGGGTAGGAGTCTCCTAGCACAGTAGCAGGTTAAGTGGTGTTAGAATGACTTGCTCTCAAAACGAGACCTGTGCCATTTGACCCCATGATATCTTAACTGGGCGCGTGAGCACCCATCCCGAACATTTCTAGGGTGGTGAGAACCTGTTCCGCCACCGGCCACTCATCCAAGTCATAATAGATCAGGTGGAAGAGTAAGGCTTCTTCCAATTCCCCTGATAAGTGCAGCTGACGGAGTCTCACCCGTACACGGGGGTCTACCATCCGGGATAATTCGGGATTGAATGTTATTTCTTGCATTTTGATACCAACTAACTGAACCCAATACAACTTTGGCAGTACCAAAAAATCTTGATACCACTTGAACAGGTATACATTCGATTTTGCGCATATAAATTCGAAAAAAGTGGGGTTCTAGCGCCATCCATGGCACCCGTTGGCGGATCCCGGGATCAAAAAAAACGGGTTTGGATACCCCTCTTTATAAAGCAAGTGACGGGATGCGAAGTTCAAGCTGATCGGTAGTTTGTTAAATATGATTATATTATAATTTTATATCTAAATTTTAGTGAAGGTAAGGAGTGTTTTAGGAGTGATAAAGGATTTTTTCTATTTCACCAGAAGGTATAAGAAAATTGAGGACCAGTTCTTGGAATTAACAGATTTCATTGAACTTACCGACGATTTTAACGATGCATGCTATCAAGTTGGTGGTTCTAAAATGATGGATTTCTGCTTAACCATCGGGACGGAGGTGGAAACTATTTTTAGAATTCTTCTGAAGAGTAGGCAGTCCGATTCAAATTTTAAAATTAAGGCGACCAAGCAACAAATGAACATTACGATTTTCAGACAAGTCTTGGAGCCTATATATAAATTTGGAGAGTATGAGCTAACGGTAGATTTAACTGATCAGTACATCAAACCCTTTGAGAATTTTGCTGAGAGAGCACCGGAATGGTTCCAGATCTATTCCCGCTATAAACATGACAAGCTGGAGTTAATAACCAAGTGGAATATGAAGCATAGCTTGTTCGCTTTAGGTGGACTAGCTATCTTAGTGGTCAATATGTGGGATGAAGAATTTTTTTTTACTGAGAAATGGTTTAGTTTCAATGTGTTTAATGACGATGGTCTTGGACCACGGTTCAGTGAAGGACGGATTGATACCGAGGAATTGGCTCGGGAAATATACCAAAAACTAAAAGCTCAGAAAAAGATTGACAAATTCTTTCCTAAAAAATAAAAGAATTACGAATGTAATAATACCTAATAAGTGGGGTTCTAGTGCCTATTAAACCAATTATTCATTAATAATTCTTAAAAATTCTTTAGAATCTCTAATTTTATCGAAATCGGGATCGCTCATTGCCATCTTCTTGTAATCGGGATAAATCTTAACCGCCTTTTGTAAATTTTCAATAGACACCTTAAAATCCTCTTTTAGACAATAAAAACAAGCAAAATTATAATAATCAGCTGCCAAATAATCATTATTAGCTTCTTTTTGATTAATTTTGAATGAGTTATTAATCATTTCGATTGCTTCCGCATATTTTCCCTGTTTTGAGAGGATAATTCCCAGTTTTGTATAGCATTGAGATAGACGAATCGTATCCCTCGGCTCTTTACCTGTTCTCAACTCATCGATAAATTCGCTTAACAATTCTTTACATATATCGTAGTTAGATTCGGCTTCGTTCTTTTTTAGAGCAATGATTTTTTTTTGTAAATTAATATAATTGTCCTCTCTTTGATACATACGTTCCCGAATATCGATGAGTGTCCCGGCTATTGTTCTTTTCTTGACAGTCCCCTCCAAAATTCCCCGAGGGCGTCGGTCCAAATCCGTGTATTTCTCCAAATCGGTATTTTCATCCTTAACAACGTATAAATAATTAATAAAATTCCAAATAACCATTGTAATACAGTGTAAAAACCAATCAAATCTTGGGATTTCGCGTAGATCTATTTTTTTCCCCTCATCATATGTCTTTAACTTACCTTTCTTACCATCAACAGGATTATACATTATATTATAACGACGATTTGAGGCGGGAATTAATTTCCCACTATGAAGGAATCCACTTCGTAGGTCATACAATTCACTAAACACTGACCTCAAGGCTCTGTCATGTGGATCATTGGGTATCCTATACTCCATAGGTATCAATTTAACAACGAAATCAATAAACTTCCCTTTTACCCTATAAAGGTATTTCATAATATCCGCTCCAATTTTAGACAAGAAGTTTACTTTCAAATTTTCTTCAATCGGGAGATGGTCAACTAATTTCTGGAGATTTTTGTACAACCCTTCCTCCACTAACTCATCCCAAGTGCTTTTTACTTCTGAATATTTTGCTGCAAATGGTTCAATAGAACTGATTAATAAAGAAAAGGCAATGGATAAATTAAACTCAGATGAGTATAGGGCCATATTATAGCTCAGAAACCCCTTTTGGATTAAATTAAATTGCTCTGCTCTTAAAGCACAAATTAATTTTATGTTATTTGATAATTCAGCAGAATCAGGATTAAGCTCTATGGAAAGAAACTTATTTTTTATTATTTTTTTACCTAATTCATTTGAAACAAACGGAGGAATGAATATTTCGTTTAAAGAAAAATAACTCTTGTAAGAGAGGCTCAGAATATTTAATAAATCCTGGATTATATCATTCGGATGAAATGTAATTACTCGTAAATTCTCTAGCTCGCTTATTGCCACCATTTTTGCTAGAATTATATAATAGAATTTCTTTGGGAAAGGAGTTTGTAGTAATTCTTCAATAGCTATTTTTAATGGTTGAATTAGTTCATGAGTCATACATGAAGGATCTATGGTTTTTATGGGGAAAATTTCAAAACAATCATCTATTAATAGGCGATCGGGTAGTTGGATGGAACTTTCAACAAGGAAATAGCAAAGATCTGTTTTTAAAGATTTATCTATTATAAGTTCTCGATTCTGCTTTAGAGTTTCAATAGGCATAATTATTACCTCCTTCATTCATGAAAACAGGATATCACTTAAAACTTTCAAAATATCATTCAATGAAAAAAAAGGGAGATTAGAGAGTAATCACTTGGGCGGCATCGAAGAGGTTCTGGGTGTTGATAGCGCAACTTTCCGATAGATAAAAGTAGGTGATGGAGACTTGGTGTGCTTCAAGTAAATTGATGGTGCTGCTCACACGTAGAGTGGCGATTGCGGAATCCCAGAGGTAAAGATCGGGTATATAAGAATTGGTACTTATCAGAACGGTCGAATTTTCATAGAACCATACATAATGGATTGAACAATTCCAGAGTTCAGCGGTAGCATTGTCTTTACCATCGATTCTATTCAATCCGGGACCCGAGGTGTTCCAGCCGGTATAGGAACTATTGTCATTGAATTCAAAGATATAATTACCGTCAATAAGGGAGTCGTTTGTAAATACTGAAGCCATCTGATATGCATACACATCATCCGCGAATATTGTATTCCAAGCGTAAACTGTTGCGTTATCATAGACGAAGAATTCACTCAAAGTCTTCAAATCTTGGAGAGAGATCATCGAGGACTGGTAGGCATAGCATTGTATGCTAAAGGCGGGGATATTCATGATATGAACTTCAGTTTGATCATGTGAATAGAGCTTACCGTAGAGCGAAGAACAATTTATAAAAGACACTTTACTGGAGTCCCAGCAAACTAAGCGGAAGCTGGTGGGATAGGCGGATTCTGCCGCATCAAAACCATTGAGGAAAAGAAGTGAGGCGTTGTCTGAAGTGTATATAACAGATGAGGGAAGATCCCATTGTGTTTTATTCAAAATGACGGTTGCATTTCCAAATGGCCAGATTCGCAGGTAGAGCACAGCATTTTCGATGGTAAGATTACCGTAGATGTAGATATTATCGCCGTAAAAGTTTCCATTCCGAAAAATAACAGTCGCATTTTTAGGTATAATACTTGTCGCAAAGACATGATCGCCTTCATAAATCCCATTTAGTTGCTGGGGTCCCGAAGCTCCATCCGTACCATCAGTTCCATTTGTTCCAGGTAGACCAGGAATGCCTTGGTCACCTTCGGGTCCTTGTGGACCTTCCGCCCCTATTAAAGTTCCCGTCGCGAATTGGTAGAGGAGGACGCCGCCCATACCCGTGCCCGCGCCGCCTAGAAATAACGCTACTAGTATTAGTGCAGATAATTTACTCATATATTCCCTTCCTAAAAATTGCTAATTCTACAGAACATACAAAAATCCTACATTATATATATGCCCATCTAATACCATAGGTTGTAATGTTATCGACATTCTTTTAGGGTGGATTGAATGGAGACCAGAATTTGTGTGAAATGTGGGGAAACAGTTAAGGTGGGGGGTATTATGGATTTTAGCCCGTGTCCGAAATGTGGGGGGCTCAAATTTATTTCCACCCCACCACCTCCATTTTCTCGTTTTATGGATGTAAAATTTAGCTCGTCTCCTTATATCGAGCTGGAAAGGGACAATCCAACTGACCCAGCAGAGATTTTTATTGCTGAAGAATCCGCCAGACTACTTAAATCAATAGAGAAGATGACTGAAGATACATTCTTCCCTTGGTACAAGAAGCGATGGAAGAAGGAGCAGAAATCCGATGAGAGGGAGTAGAATGAACGAGAACTTCATACAGCTTTTATGCGATATTGGGCGGGGCTTTGTTTTAAAACCACGCAAGAAAAAAGAGAAATTATACTTAAGAAAATTAAAAATTGTGGTTACGCGGGATAAATTACTGGCACTTTTGAACCAAGAAATTAATAGAACTCGATGCGGTATTGAACTATGAATCCAATTCGTACTACGAACTCGGTTTAAAATATAATTTTGAGGAGTTAGATGATGAAGGAATTCTCACATTGATCTGTATGGTGCTTGGTCTTGAAGAAGCATGTTGCCACCCTTCGCCGTACTTGCAACGATTTGAGGGCGTCCGAAGCGGTTTTTCGTACTTCATCATAATCATGTGCAGACAGATCAGATAGCTCTTTAACTGCTTTGGGTCTGAATTCAGGATGCTTAATCGCTTGCTTCCAATAGGCGGGGGAGGTAGATAGGGGGTTTTTTCTTTTTCTCATCCTCATCAGATACTCTATAGCGGTTATAGAGCGATCTACAAACCGCAATTATCACAATAAGACTTAAAATTACTAGGACGATGGTGTACCAACTTTCCCAATAAATACCCTCATACACCTGAAGCGTCATGGAATATTCCATATCATGGGTATACCCAGTTTTCAGGATAATGATTGCATACGTATCCGTAAACTCGGGGGTGAAGGTGAGGAAGGTGTCCTTCGTAAGAAAATCTGTTTTTCCCTGGTGCCTATCATTATGATCGGTGCTGTTAATCTCTAGATGATACACCCAAACTAGTAAATCTGGAT
>JAEOSY010000331.1 GCA_016840125.1 Candidatus Helarchaeota archaeon
AACCAAGCTGCTATTATAAATTATCCATCCAAGCGAGTCGTCGCTGTGGTCATAATAAAGCTCGATCCAATACCATGCTCCGGTGTTGATGGTTACGTCCCCGCTAGCAGTAACATCTGTTTCGGAATCATTATTCCATGAAAATCTAACAAATCTATTAGAAGAATTATCAAATGCCATCCAAATTTCGGGTTTATCCACAGCAACTTCAGCCATGAGAAACCTTGGTGCATTTGTTCCAAAGCCCGAAGTAACATAAAACCAAAATCCTATGCGGGCCTCAGAGCCAAAAATTGAAGTGTCTGTTTGGTCAAACCGATACCAATCACCCGCAGCCGGTGCATCCAAGCCATTAGTCCCACTTTTCACTGCATCGGTATTGATTGCCTCTGTTTCTCCGGCTCCTGTTGCGGTAGTGTCACCGGCACTATATTCTACTGTAGTTGACTCACATTCCCACCAAAAAGTAATTTTTGCCTGAGGAACACAACTGGGCGTCTGCCCTCCTGAAATCATCAGATTCATTCTGGCATCTACAATCTTATTGTGCCCAACAAGAGCGATTGTGATAAATGAAAAGAGTACAAATAATGAAAGTATAAATTGTTTTTTCATTTTAATCCCTTAGACATTTAGTTAATTTTTACTCCCCTGATAGGGTAATCGTAATAATAATAGGCACCCATTTCCCAATCATCGTAGTCATCTTGATCGCCTGTTAATACATTCGTCGGCCAAATACTTAACGAATTGAGGGCATCGTTGTAAGGTGCTCCGAGATCGTCACCGGAATTTATTGCGGGTGATCCGAAATTTAAAGACAAATCCGATGGGGCGTTTTTATAATTAGGGTCGGAATTTAAGTCGCTCGCCCCCTGAGAACTGGCAGTTCGCCAACCCGCAATAGTGTCTCCTGTCGAAGCTCCCCATTTGTACCAATCACCGGAGTCTTTGAACCAGACGTTATTGTCAATCACTATACCAGGGTTGTTTGTAAGATTTGCATGGACGCAAATTCCATAGTCATCGGCACCATCAGCAGCATAAACAGCATTATTCTTTATGTTTATATTCTGCGTTCTGTCAGTGCCGTTATCATGCAGCCATATTTCTGAAACATCAGTTCCGGGGGTGCTTTCTTGAGTGTTTTTATAACAGGTGTTGTTGTAGATATTTGTATCCTGTGCTAGATAGGGAGTTACACAGGCCCCATCATTGTTATAGGCAACATTACCATATATTTCGTTGTGGTCAGACCATATATCTGTCAATATCGCCGCCCCATCACTTAGATCACCCTTTTGATTATAGATAAGATTAAATCGAATTATATGAAAATTTCCCTCAATCGTATCAGATCCTTCACTTGAAAAAGTGCTTATCCCAGAACCGTCGCAAGCACCAGAGCCGCCATTGTATTTAGAACAATCTGAATCATCTACCCCATTATCATAAATCTTATTCTTTTCGATAATCACATAGGAACTACTTGACCACACTCCGCTATGCCAGTTATTGTATAGAGTATTCCTTCTTATTATATTTTCATTACCAAGAGAGGCGTCGTTGTCATAAGCGATCACCCCAATTTTATTTCCATAAGCAGTACTGTCTTGGATTATATTATTTTCTCCAGCGGAAGAGTCGATTTTAAAACCATCGTCCATATTCCAGCGACTAATACAATTTTGGACTATAACATGATGTGAGGTATCTCTAATATTAAACCCCGCCCCCTCACCGTCTGCATTTGCACCCTCGGCAGTTATTCCGTCGAATGTAATGTAGTCCTTTGCGTTAATGTTAATGACCCTATCTGATTGAGCGACTTCAAGGATGCTGTGTCCGGTGGGGTTCGCTCCTAAATATAATTCCGTTCCGCTATAACCCCACTCGTCAGATTCCAGTGAACCAACTGTGCCGGTATATAATTTCACCCCATCAGCTACGACAACATTTGGTTCTGTAGCATAGGTTTTATAATACTCTCCGTTACCATCCGGCCCTGTCCAACCAGTTCCGGTGTCATCAAGTGCAAATCCGCTAAAAACCGGAGTGTCCCCCGGATACTTTGTTATTAGAATAACATTCCCCGATTCCCCATTCTGGTGTATGTCTATCCTGTCAGCCAACCGGAAATCCCCACCGTCATCTGCGACATAGACAGTATCACCTGCATCTATTTTATTCGCAGTATCCGATGCGGCCCAATTATCCGCTGTATCGAAATCGCTACCGTCCATACAGGTTCCAGCGGCCACTTCGGTTGCACAGTCGGAAACACACGCAGCGTCATTCCATTCGTCTCCATCGCTTACACAAAAGTTCTCGTCTGCCGCAAGTGCCGGAAGAACAAATAGCAGTATAAAAAAACAAATGAAAAGCTTTTTCATTATGGCGTGACAATCCAAGTCCCACTTCGTCCCATCGTGTACCAGTTATTTGCAGATCGAGCTACCAAAACGATGAAGTCTCCAGCAGCACCAGGACTTTGAATGGTAACACCCGCCCCCTGGTCAGCACCATTTAACCAGATATGGTCTGTTCCGTTTGGAGAGATTGTTTTTACGGTTGCATCGGTGCTGTAAATTTCCACACTCATTCCCGCAACTGCGGCTGGTAAGGTTATTGTTTCGGCTCCAACATGCCAATCAATGCTGCCGTAACATTGTGCAGCAGATAGACTACTATCATCTGCAATCTGCTCTATCCCGCCATGAATAGTTCCGGTGGTTACAAAATTAAGTGCAGAAGCATTGATTTCCGTTGCTGCCGTCGAGGACAAAATCACAGTATTATCGGTCTGATCGACATCAATTTTAAAGTCTTCGTTAAATGCCCCGTTGACTGCTGTTATTGAAAACACACCGTCGGCAGCAGAAAGAGCTATGTCGGCATCATTGGGATCGGCGGCAGTCTCATCGAAGGTCATTGTGCCCGTTGTAACTATGTCACCATCTTGCTGAAGGGTGAACACAACCCCGCCAGCGTCTTGGGCCTTGATGTAATCTGCATCCACATCGCCATCATCAACACTATAATCAAGATCAAGCAAGTAGGTGTTGTTCGCATGGTCTGCATCGGTATTGTCAATTTTAAAGAAACTCCCTGCCGTGTCGTAAGCAGTGCTTAGAGTGGTTGCCTCGGCAGCATTGTCGAATGTAATTGTTTTTCTACCGTCGTTATCGGGGTCGCCGAGGTCATCCCATGCAGTCCCCGCACCCGCTGAAGTCCATGACAGATTTCCACTACCGTCTGTCTTTAAGATTTCATTTGCTCCACCAGTTGCGGGGGGAAGTGTCAGGGTGTATGACGTTGTTATATCGGCATTTCCCTGGATTCTTGTGTAAAGTACACCACCATCTGTATCTTCATAAAAATCAACAAACCCACCAGATGTAGCCGCGTTGCTTGTGGAAAGACCCATCTCGAAGTTACCGATTCTTTCAAATTCTATTGTACCGGCATTCGCAGCAGCAATACCATTGAGTTTCAGGAAAAGCTGATCTTCATTACCTGCTGTTTCGTTGCCCTCATCTACATATAAGTTTAATTCAGACCCGTGGTTTGCATCTGCCGCATCTACATACACATCGAAGGTTCCGGTTTCACCTGCTCCAGTACTAGAATCCTGTGCCGTCCAAGAGGGAGTAGCCACTGCTGATTGAGCTATGGTATCTGCTGTTAAAGTGCCGCTTATCTCAACATCATCTGCAAATGTTGCTGCTGGGA
>JAEOSY010000332.1 GCA_016840125.1 Candidatus Helarchaeota archaeon
ACCAATGACTTTCTGTCGAGGGTTCTGACAGAAGACCTTCCTTTAGATTTTTTCTCATGGCATGCTTATCATGATGATTCATCATTGGTTGTCCAAGCAATACAAACCGGGAAAACTCTCCTTACTAATCACGGATTCACCAACTGTGAATGTGTCTTCGACGAATATGGGCAAAGTCTCTTCTCGGATGCGACTTGGGGTTCGATGCGAGCAGCAGTACATACCACCGATGTATTGATTGGCGCTGCAAATCACGGGATTGATATTGCGTGTTTTACGATATCTAAAGATGTTCCTGTTCATCCAGATTATCTTGGGGGGTTGTTCGGTGCCGAAGCAAATTTCGGCCTGCTTACTCGGAACCCGACCACGCCAAAGCCCACCTTCCATGCACTGGAACCCTTTGCTATATTAGCTTCGCGACCCGTTCTTAGTGCAGATCTCGTATCTCCGCCGGTGCTGGCACTCTTTCCCTATCCCCTAACGTATCTAGCAACCCAAGGAACCGGGCAGTACAATTACACGATTCTCATGGCTAATCGTGGATTAAGAACCATTCCGTGTCGTATCACTCTTACTGGCGCCCCTCAAGGTTCTTATCATATACAGACCTCCGAACTATCGAATAGTTCAATTGACCAGTATAACGGCTGGTCACCACCAACCACGGAAGAAAATTCAGACATTATTGTCCGTGTTCCTCCTCAATCGGTCATCTGGGTCATCCTTTACCCCACTGGTTCGTATATTCACCGATCCATTTATCCTATTATACAGGTTCAGCTCCTTATTATACCATTAATCGTAGTATCATCGAAACCTCACACTCAATCAGTGCAACGTGCTCACCCTCCATAAAGAGCAAAAATATACGGATTTCGTAGAAACAATACCTCTTATCTACACAATTTCCTTTTATTATCTCATAAAAACAAATTCTCAAGTTCATTTGGCATCTACGTTTTGAATACTTTTGGTAATATTTATTATCTAGAAATTTGCATTATACCACATTCTCTAAAGGTGCCTATTATGAAACGAGCAATTCCTTTACTTATATTGATTGGATCGCTAGCGATCTTACTCCTCTCATCCTCTTTTGTCATTGAAAGTAGCCCTATCTCATCTTCAATTTCTTCACAACAAAATATAAGGTCTATTAACGAAAAAAATAAAAATTTATTATCAGATGCTTTATTGCAATTACGAAACCTTGAATTTTCCACTGATCACGATTCCTATTCTTCAAAAGCAGAACTTGCTTCCTTAGCCTTTACAGGCTTTATTCAGAATCTTGGTCAATTGAGTGATGACTCAATCTATTATTATTATCGAGGGAAAAATCTAGCTATGAGTTTTGGTTCCTCTATTATTAAATTTACTACTTTATCTGATCCAGGGGCAGCTCCCATACATTTTTCTCTCCATTTTCCTGGTTCCAACGTGGTTCTTCCTGAGGCAAGAAAAAAAATGGATCATATGACGAATTATTTGTATGGTGATTTCCAACTCACCAATGTACCAAGCTACACGGAGATTTGGTATTATAATTTATATCCAGGTACTGATCTCCGTTACTATATGTCCCCACAGGGAATGAAATACGATTTTATTGTGCATCCTGGGGCTGATCCTTCCCACATTAGCCTTCAAGTCAGTGAATCTATGATTTTATCTATAGAAGATCAAGCTGTTTCTTTTCAGTCCTGTACCAAACCCGGACAGGTTCTTCAGGACACTTCTCTTCAGGTTTATCAAGCCGATGGATCAAACATTCCTAGTAAATTCATCTCAAAAAAGCTTCATGCAAATACTTACGGCTTTCAAGTCGCTTCTTACGATCCCAATCAAATATTAATTATCGATCCTCTATGGTTGGCTTTTAGTTCGTTTCTCGGTGGCAATGACACTGATGTGAGTTATTGTCTTGCCACCGATTCGATGGAGAACTTTTATCTGGCCGGCTATACTCGCTCGAATGATACCTCCTTCCCCATCCACCCGCCTATGAGTGTTTATGATAATAGCCATAATGGCGAATCGGATATTTTTGTTGCGAAATTTAATTATAATTGTAAAATTATATTCACTACTTTTATTGGGGGAAGTGAAAGTGACATAGCTCGTGGAATTGGGGTGGATGACGCTGAAAACGTTTACGTTACTGGATATACTGGCTCAAATAATTTTCCTGTAATAAATGCTTTTGATAGTACCTATAATGGAGGAACAGACACTTTTGTACTAAAATTAACTCCCTTTGGCACCACCCTTCTGTTCAGCACTTTTCTTGGTGGAAGTGATGGTGAAGATGCATGGGGAATCGCCGTGGATATTAATGGTAGCAGCTACATTACTGGTTTTACAAAATCAAATTATTATCCTGTTTCCATAGGCTGTTATCAGAATATCCGTAGCGGAGATTATGATAGTTTTGTAACGAAATTAGATACTAATGGTGGATTGGTATTCAGTACCTTTCTCGGCGGAAGTTCAATTGAACTTGGAATAGGCATTGCCGTGGATACTAGTGGGAATAGCTATGTGACAGGTCAAACCGCCTCGGGCGATTTTCCTACTTTTAATGCCTATGACAGCACCTATAGCGGAGTTGAAGATGTTTATATAACGAAACTGAATGCTGCAGGCACTGATCTAGTGTTTAGCACTTTTTTTGGTGGTAGTGACTGGGAGTATAGCCGTGATTTAGAGCTGGATGCTGCAGGGAATATTTACATTATAGGGACCACAATATCTAGTGACTTTCCCATGGAGAACGCCTTCAACAGTACCTATGGTGGACAATTGGACGCTTTTGTAAGTAAATTTAATGCCACATGTACGGGCCTGATTTTTAGCACCTATTTCGGCGGATCTGGGCAGGAATATGGGTTAAATATGGATGTTGATGTTCATGGCAACAGTTATATTACTGGATTTACAAATTCAACTAATCTTCCTCTTCAAGATGCTTACCAGAACACCTATGGTGGGGGAATTAATGATGCATATGCTGCCGAACTGAATGCTACAGGCAATGGTCTGGTATTTAGCAGCTATTTTGGAGGAAATGACAGTGAATGGGGTTCTGATATTAAGCTCGATGATAATGAGAATATCTATCTTATAGGACGGACGCGATCAAGTAATTTTCCACTCACCGCGAACGCCTTTCAAAGATTCTATCGTGGAGAGGAAGATGCTTATATGATGAAATTCACGATAGATATAATCGCTCCTCTTATTAGTCTTGTAAGCCCCATAAATGGCTCTACCCATCTATCAGGTACACTTATCTCCCTAAATTTTACGGACGATAAAAGTGGTATCCACCATGCCCTCTATAACTGGGATGGAGCCTCTAACACCACCCTTACACCTCTACATAATATAACTCTCCCAGTTGGAGATGGACAACATATTCTCCATGTATATGCCAATGATAGTAGTGGGAATTGGGCTTCGGCAATCTATGTTTTTACGAGCGATGACACACTCAAATCTTCAGATTTTTTTACTGCAGAGATTTTTTTGCTTGCTTCTGCATGTTTATTAGTATTTGTTTGGAGAAAGCGCAAAAAACACGCTTAAAAAGGTGTTGAGGTTCATGTGAATATACGCACTGCTGTTGCTTTAAATGAGATATAAACAGACTGA
>JAEOSY010000333.1 GCA_016840125.1 Candidatus Helarchaeota archaeon
ATCGACTCAAATAGGCAGTACAATCATAGAAAATAGTCAAAAAGGAACATACCAAAAGAGAGAGGGAAATTTAAACGAGATAAAGATATTTTCAAAGATTTCGGAATATTCAAATACAAGAATCGCTATAATTACCGAGGATGAAGGACAAAATGCAGTGTACTATCCAGAGATTCTGGTGAAAAATGAATATTTCACATTCAATATTTCTTCGGATCAATTCTCAACAAATTCCATACTCCTATTTTATGGAATGGATCTCCAAGATACATTTCAAAAGGTCAATTTACATTTAGTAGAAGTTATTGAAGGACCATTAGAGGAAGGAGAAGCCAGGAGTTCCTCAGGGATTGAATTTATTACCCTTTTTCTTGCCATACCTATTATGGTTCTTATTTCGAGAAGATTGAAGAGAGTACATTGATTAAAAAGCGCTACAATAACTTCTATATGTTAATCAGGCCCCGATCTCTCAAAAGGCCTCTAATCTGTTGGTCCTCCAATAACAATTTCAATAAATGGTATTTTTTGAGATTCTTCAGTGAGAATTTCTCTTAATAATGGTCATATTATTCTATAAGTGAGAGTATAAAAAAAGTAAAAAAACTTGAGAATCAGGTGAAAATGCAGTGGGTTCCCTATTAAATCTGCAAATACTTGAAAAAAATCCACCGAAGTACCTATTAAAGAAGTATGTAGGTCTACTAATGAGAGTTTGTCAAGGGTGTGGCAAAACTCCCCTAGACACAATTATTTCAAAGTGGCAAAGAAATTCTCCTTCACGATGTTTAAGATGTCTACCAATTGTCAATCTATCGCATTCAGTCTTCAGCAGTTATTTGGGCCTATCATCTAAGGAATTAGAGTTGTTTTCAAAAAACCAACTCTATTGTCGAGCTCTGAAAGCTCTTTTAGGAGGAATTAATTACTTTGGATTGAGCCGTCCACAACCGACAATGCCTCCAATCGCAATAGTGTGGAATTTAACTAATAAATGTAATCTCAGATGTTCCCATTGTTACTCAGATTCGGTTTATAATCAGGAAACACAATCTAAAGAACTGAATACATCACAAGCACTAAGATTAGTCGATTACCTTGCCAAAATTGGTGTTGGTTCTCTAAGCTTCTCTGGAGGAGAACCTCTTCTTCGTAAGGATTTTTATACAATAGCTAAACGAACTTCCGATCATGGATTACTTAGTACGTTATCTACAAATGGTACCATGATAAATAATAGGATTGCAGAGAAAATTGCTGATACAGGAATTAGTGGGGTAGCAATAAGCATTGATAGTCTTACGCCTGATTTTCATGATAATTTCAGAGGGGTTAAAGGAGCACACGCTAAAGCTCTAAAAGGGATTGAAGCATGTGCCAATAGCGGGAGATTTAAAGAAATTATTATGGCATATACTTTAACAAATAATACAATTGATGATGTACCGGAATTACTAGAGTTAGCCAATGAAATGGGAGTAACACGATTCTATGTATCCAGAATACTGCCTGTGGGTAGAGGAATACACATGAAGCATCTTAATGTAACCAAACCGATTTTAAAACAGTTATTAACTGATTTAGCGGGAAAATTTGTGAAATATGCCAACAATAAACAAGGAGCGGCTACATTAACCCGTGGGATGACGTATTTCGCACCAGAATGTGCAAGAATTTCAAATAGGCAAATATTCCCGATCAGTGAGATTGTTGTTGGGTTTGAAGAGCGACATATTGAGATTTTGGGAGATTCTGCGGTACCGTTTTTTCAGAAATTTGCTGAATATCTAGGGGGTTGCGCAACAGGATTAACTTATTGTGGGTTGAGTCCGGAGGGGAATGTATTACCCTGTGCACCAGCAGCAGGTTTTAATTTGGGAAATATTATGGAAAATGGATTAGAGAAAATCTGGATCAATAACCCTGTTTTACAAGAAGTTCGTCAACGATCACAAATAGAGGGAAAGTGTAATACCTGTCAAGATAAATTAATCTGTGGTGGGTGTCGTGTAACAGCATATGGTGAAACTGGAAACTGGTTGGCATCTGATCCATCCTGCCCGTTCTAAATCGTTTAAAAGGAAATAATAAGTTGATAGAAATAATATTTTATCATTCAAGAATATGTCCTCGCTGCATTAAACCGCGCCAGTTACTTAATAGTCTAGAAAAAGAGTTTGAGAACGTTCGTATCATTCGAATCGGTTCAGTCACCAAATTTCTTAAACGAGAACTTCGTACCCTTCCAGCTCTTCAGATTGGGGAAATTATGCTCTATGGAAAAGAAATCACAAGAGAAAAGGTGTTGGCTGAATTAAAACACCAAAATATCATATAAATTGCTAGATATAATTTCACAATTTTCATTCATAAACTCGGTTTGAGGCTCAAAGCAAACTCCTTCGCATGTTTGAGGTCTTCAGCATTAGGTCTGCCTTTATTCATTCCTCCAACATATTTCAGAAAGCTATTGGTGTTAAAACCTTTACACGAAAATTCGTTTACGATCATATAACCTTTAGTTTGTAGTTTTTTTCTAAGTGTTGAGTGATCATTAGCGACTTTATCTTTCCCCATCATTGCACTAGTAGAGAAAATGAATGCTTTCCTGTTAGCCACGTGTGGAATGCTATCAGCAAGGTTTAATAGAGATTTGTGGTGTTTATCGCTATATATTCCTGAACCGAAACCTATCAAATCAAAAGTTTGAAACTCATTCGGATCTACTTGCTTTGGTGCTTTTATTTCTGCATCAAGAACCTTTGCGATAACCTGAGCAATTTTCTTAGTGTTCTTGTGATGATATGAAAATAAGACTATTAAGCATTTTATTGGTAACACAACCAGCAAAAATTTGAACTTTTCCGAAAGATTTATACTTGAATTAGCTGTTTTTATCCTTTTAATAATTCATTATTCCTAAAGGAACTTCTTTGGAAACTGATCTCATTAGTTAAATGAAAAAAATTAAAGGATTAACATCGTAAAATTAGACTTTTACGACGTAAAAATCATTTGTGAATAGATCTTGTCATTTTCTAGGGTATTTGGGATGGTGAAGTGTTCTTTTGTCTTTTTGCACTTAATCTAGCAATAATCACTCCTAAAGTAAATATAAAAAAGGGAAAGCCTAAACCGAGGAAGCCTGAAAGACTAAAAAAAGCTATTGCCATGATAAACGCCCCTTC
>JAEOSY010000334.1 GCA_016840125.1 Candidatus Helarchaeota archaeon
AATAGCCCTGTCGCTGTTATTGGCACTGCGACTAGAAATGTCCAATCGCTGGAGGAAATGAGGATAGGTATGAATTAATAAAAAAAACTTTGATCTCAATTAAATGGGAAAAAGGGGCCGCCCATAAATATGTAAATATCGCAATAGGATATACAAAATAACAGGTGGGTAAACTGTGAAGCCTGGAGGCAGAGGTTGATTTCAGAAGATTGAGACAGAATATTCACTGCAATAGATTTAGAAAAATGTGTATCAGACGGTGAATCGGATAAAATATCACCAAGGTTCAATTGGGCAGCTCCTGACTTATTCTTAACTCATATAAATCCGTCGTACCCGAGAAGAGCGGTAAGTGTAAAGAGGATTGAATTAGTATTACAGAAATAGCATAGTGGAGGTGAAATCCTACACTCTCAAGCCACTACTATACAATATTTCCAAAGGGTTATTTATTCGTAGTCAAGGATTGGCAAGTTCTGTCCATAAATTGTAGGTAAAATCATACATCAGACAGAAAAATAGGGAGTTCGATGGAGGCTCCCTGTTCATTTATTAACTAACCATTCAGACGATAACAGAAGATTTAATATTTTAGCAAATTAATAGAAGAATCCCCCGCGGCTTGCCGCGGGGAGCTTCACTTGGAGTTTAACAAATATGAAATTCGGGTTTCGTTATTGAAAGAAGGTATTGGAATTAGGCTTATTTGCGATTAGTTAGAGTAAGCGAGCTATGATCACACTCACTTCAACATATATGGTGTCGTTCGTAAATGTTTTGTTGCATTGTTTTTTGATTTAAAATCTTTAAAAGCACGTTCTACGGCATCTACAGAAAGATCCAATACTTTTGCTGTTTCATCTGCCGATACCTTATGTTCCCACGCATAAAGAAGATAATCCAGCTTATCAAATGGGATCCTGAAAAAGAACTCCTGATCACTTACCGGTAGGCTGAACGTATCCGGACTGGGTTGCCGGTTCATGATTTCAGGTATTACTTTCAAATATTCCGATATTTGATATATTTGATTTTTGTAAAGGTATGAAAGTGGCTCAATATCAGTGCCCCCGTCACCATATTTACAGAAATCTCCTAATATGAACTCAGTTCGGTTCGTTGTTCCTGCAACTACAAGATTTCGACGTTCTGCTTCCGCGTATAGATGAATCATTCGAGATCTGATTTTTATATTTGCAAAAGAGGTAACGGAATGAAATTCTACCAAGTTTAGCCGCTTTTTCTTTATCCCTCCGTCAGGCATTTGAACTTGAAGATTATAAAAGTTAAACGCAGCAAGTTCCAGAAGGTCTGTGGGAAGTGTGATGTTGTATTTATATCCTGGCTCATATTCGGGGATCAACCTCTGTAATAATTTATCCCTCCAACTATAGCTAAAGACACTGTCAACCGTAGGTGTAATGTCAATTTCGCAAAATTCTATACCGAGTGTTTGAGCATGTTTTATCGCAAATTCTCTGCTAATTGGGTTAGACTCTTTTTCAGGAAGAATAAGTCCAAAAACTTTCTCTTCCCCGATTGCGTGCGCTGCGACAGACGCCATACATGCTGAATCAATACCTCCACTTAAACCAACTATCACTCCTTTTCTGCGAAAGACAATGTTTACTTGATTAACAACAAATTTGGAGAGTTTTTCTACTTCCTGTAAAGGATCAATTTTTAATACATCAAGATTCAAGCCCACAAGAAATCTCCTCACTTAAATTTTTGTTTATTCATGAAGTCGTTACCGACTGGAAAAACCTCTTTATAAGAAATTGCGTTTCCAAAACTTTAAATACCCTGCCATTATCACAACATTAGTTGAATATATCAATTTGATAACCCATGAAATTTCAAGTCCTTGTTATGTCATAATTGTCTGGTGATTTTTTCGTGATAGGAAAGTTTGAATAAGCTTGCCAAAACCCCAACTGTTGTAGGGTATATCAAAATAAACACTTCAGACTTGAGCAAATTCGAATTAGACCAGCATTATTCTTTTTCTAAAATCCTTATTGCCCTTACAATTATAGAGCGTTCTCCACTTCGCCTATATCCCCACCCGAAGTCCCGCGGATAATTTGTTGCCATTAGAACTATGGCATTAGCACCTTTAGAAGCCGCTTTTTCCTGCAATTTTGAAATCATCTCTGCCCATGGATTATTCCAATCTCCTTCTGCTGAGACCAATCCTATTTCTTCGTACTGAAGATCGTTTGGCAAATTTTCTAAGACCTTAACTGGTCCTTCATAAGGCGGGTATATTTTTCCTGTTTGTGCAAAATCAACCTTGGTGGCACAATTTAT
>JAEOSY010000335.1 GCA_016840125.1 Candidatus Helarchaeota archaeon
AAGAAGAGTTCATTAGCTTTTCCTGAAATATCGACAATATTGACGAAGAGATACGCTTCCAGTGACTCTTCCGAAAATAACACCTGTTTAGTGATCATAACACGACACCCTTTGTTAATTATTTTCCGAAAACAGTATTTAAACCCATCAAACCACGCCCACATCTGTTGAGTTTATAAAGGATTTTCTCTACTTATAGCCATGTCTCGAAAGAGTCCCATTCCCAAAACCCCATCCCAGTATACCACTAAAGAAGGGTGGCTTATCACATCCTACGATACGCATTATTCTGCTGTAAAAGGGAATACCCAAATCGATCATTATGACAAACGCACAGTAGTAAAAGTCGGAAATCAACAAAGGAAATTTCATAAAAATGATCAGCATTTACTCAGAGATGCAGTACATAATCCCCCTGATTACGATCCTATCTGCCCCAACTGTGGAAAACGACATGATAGTTCGGATCTCTTTGTTTTCGAAACGGGTTATTATGGTAAGTGTTGTACTTACATCTGTGGTGGCTGCAATAAACCCTATAACCACACAATCTAATTTTTTTTTAATGAGAGAAACCCTAGTTTTTCTTTTTGTCAGAAAGAGGAATGAATCCTATTGGAAAGATTATTTTTATGTTGATTTTTGAATGATTTTTCTAGTGAAATGGTATTTTTTGACATTGGAAAGTATCTTTTCAGAGGATATTTTTTAGAGTTCTGTTTTTTGATAATATTATTTAATTCTTTTACTTTTTCTAAGTGATTTTTAGGGGAAATTTTTATATTCTAGTTTTAATAATTACTTTACAGGTGTCGCGTGTCGCAGGTAGGACGGGCGATATCTTCTTTTAAAGATCAGCAATGGTATATCCTTTGCTAGATCAACCAAAATACTATCTGTGAGCAAACAGAAACGCCTCTTGCGCGTCTCTATTTGTGAGCAAGCAGAGCTGCTTCTTGAGGAAATTTACTATAATGAATTCGTGCCTTCGATGCTCAAAGTGCTGTAAACGAACCGAGATGCTTCTTGCGAATGAAGATATAGAACGCATCGTAGAGCGGACAAATTTATCTCGGAATCAATTTTCTATTCTAAACGGGGGGTATTTACGTTTAAGAAATAAAGATGATTATTGTATTTTTCTCAATCCTAAAGAAAGAAAGTGCTCAATATACGACATTCGTCCCATTGGATGTCGTTTCTACCCCGTAATTTATGATCCTTATCTAAAAAAGTGTGTAGTCGATAAAGACTGTTCTAATAAATACAATGTTCCCTCAGATCTCATAATAAAAAAATGTTCGAAATTGGAAAATTTTATCAAAAAATTAGAAAAGGAAAGGAAGGATCGTCTTACTAGAAAAGATTAGTAGAACTGAAGTAAAAATGACCGTTAAAGATATTATCTTCATGTTATTAGCGCATCACACGAGGGATGATCTCTCTCATACAATCCGAATTAAAATTGGGAAGCGGGAAATATACTTATGTGCACGCTGTACGGCAATGTATTCGGCGCTAGCTGTAAGTTTTTTGATATTTACATTTTTTATTGACCTCAAACTCCTTCCAGTATTGGGAACGATCATTACTGCTTTGGCCTTTGGTATTCCAGTGATTATTAGTTGGGGAAAACAGACATTTACCGGTCGTGACAACTCTAATAGAACGCGGATCTCAACAGGAGTTGGGGGAGGTATTGGATTAGCAATGCTCTTTTATTTACCTTCTCCAATTCGAGAATTAATGATTTTAGGGATTTTTGGAGCAGTATTTTTAATCCTTTATTTTGGGAAAATTAGGCGATATAAAAAAGAAGATTCACCAGTACGTGGGGAAATGGTCTAGATTTCACTTACCCGTATGATTTTATGGCATTTAGAACAAATCGCATTAAACCCTTCATTCAATAGCTTGAGATTGGAATTGGTTAATTCATTTTTACAGAAGGGGCATATTGGTTTGGCTATAGAAACTTTCTCCTTGACCTCAGAGGATTGAGCTTCAACCACTTCCGCTCCAGGATCAGCGGGACCCTCAAGACTGATAGTGGGAAATAGAACACGTGCAATTTCACGACCCTTTGTTGATGGATTTTTCTTTGCACCTTTAATGAGAGATTCAGCTTCGTCCTGAATAAGTTCAACTACAACAAGTTTGTCACTAGCTTGCTCTACAAGTGATGTGTATTTTTTACCAGCGGTTCCTTTAGGGACAATTAGAATTCCCCTATTAATAGCGCCAGTCTGAACTGCATCTAACATACGATTTGCAGCGTAATACGCAGCCACACCACCGCTTCGATCAAAGGTTTTTACACTTGGTACCTCAATACCATATGTTTGCTGAGAAGTTTTATCTTCAACAAAACCTGCAAGTTTTTTTGATTTCCCACCTTTACCCTTAAATGAAAAATCGATATTGATATCAATGGGATTATTTTGCTGGCGGGCAATTGTAGAGATTGAATCAATCGCAGCTCCAGCAACGGATGAAGGATTAACATCGATAACATATTCTTCAGAACCGATTGTCATCTGAATTGAAGTTTTCGCAGATTTGGTAGTAATGTCAATTGTACTCCCAGTACTAATTGATGGAGTTATTTCGGGAACAACGGGTTTTGGTAAGCCTTCCCCATAGAGAACCATATCCATGTAATCGCGGATAATTTTTATTGATTCTCTTGGATTTCCCTTGGATTTCGCGTGAACTTCCTTAAAAATTTTATCGGTCAGGGGAAACAATGGATCTACAGGGAGAGGGACATTTTTTTCGTTCTCCCAAAAGTTACGCATAGCTGAAATATAGAATTCTTCGACATCTTCAACTGTAAATGGTTTCAAATGAGCCTCCTTTTCCATTCGTGATTTTAAGGCAGCGTCTGCAATATCATTTAAAACACGAGTCCAGACTTCTTCAAGGCAAGCAGTGATTATAAGAACGTTTGGGACCTCGTTGTAAATTCGTTTAATAGTTTCAAGCAATGAGATCTCGGCCTCAGGACCAAAGGTTCTGAATGGTATTTCCAATTCATCAAAGTAAAAAATGAAGACCTTTTTCATATTCTGTGCAAAAATTTTAATAGTGGCGAGACATGTATCATCAGACTCGAGAACTGAATTTAATTTTAATTTTTCCAGTTCATCTTCTGTAAAACTTTCGCCTAACAGCCACCGCTCTGCTGCGTGCTTAAGGCTTTGTTCTTTCGCCATTCCATAAATAATGAGCGCCCTGATCACGTCGACCGCAACACCGGGGTTGTACTTAATTGCGTGATTTATGACCTCTTTCATAGAAGGACCGAACAATTTTCCTTTTTTCCCATAGGTCTGAATGATTTGATCACTTGTGACATCAAGGAGATCATTGACCTCGTCAGCTATACATGTATAGATGTGTAATAAAGTGCGTACAGGTGTGGGCGGAGAGGGGACATAAACACAAACCCAATTCTCATGTTCGATTTCCTCTAAATCTTTTAATACCCAGTAAAAATGCGTTTTGCCGGTTCCAGCAACTCCAACAATCGGAACAAGACGCGGTGTTCCATCGGCAATGGTGCTTCGTAAGGCTCTTCGTACAAGACGTTCAACTTCAGCCCGAGGAGATTTAATATCAATCGTATCTCTCACATCACCTCGAGAAACAAACCGATCGAAAGGGGTACCCTCCTTAAGAATGTCTGTGTACATTTCGACTTCATCATCAAGCATAGTGATTTTCTGTTCTTTCTCATCCATCACAATCCACCTCATTAAGTGCCAATTATTATAGAGTTTTCAAAGAAATCGGCGAAAATTATATTTACAACATTAATTTTACTTTAAAAATTTTTGTTTTATAAGTTGAAAAGGTTAGAAGTGGAGGCAGGGAATGAATGATAGGATACCTTTCAATAATCTGGAGAGAGGAGTTTTGTTTTAACTCGAATTTTTTACTAATTAACTATTGATTATCCCTACTTTAAAAGGACTTAAATCATTGGTTTTGACAAAAGCAATCGTTATTTCACGGATATATTTATGAAGATAGATGTCTATACAATGTACCATCCGATTATATAATCACGGGGATGATTAAATGAGTGAAGATGAAAATAAAAAAGAGAAAACTGGATTGATTGAACTAAATAGTTTGATAGATCTCGTGCATTTGATTTCTAAATTGCCATTTCATAGCATAAATTATACAGAACTTGGAGGAAAACATTATTATTTTGTTATTGCCTCAGGGATTCCAGGATTCAAGAATATCCTCTATTTTTACCGCAAAGACAAACCGATAACTGAGAAATATATTATTCATAATTCCTTAGAAGATACTATATCTTTTGGAAATACATTAGAAAGGCGTGGCGGAATAAATATCCTCCCTCTTATCACTATAAAAAATCAAAATATAATAAAATTAGAAGATATAGAATTTTAAACTACAATCATTTTTTTATAATACCAAGTTTTTAAAAACGCATAATAGTTATTGAATGGGATTAAATTGAGTTTAATTGGGAAAGCTATTCGTTTAGAACGTATAATAAATAGAAAGACAAAACGAACCCTCATCGTTCCGATGGATCATGGAATGAGTGTTGGACCCATTAAAGGTCTTGAGGACATGAAAGGCTCGGAAACGATGAAATCAATGGTCGATCAGGTCGCTGAAGGCGGGGCGGATGCAGTACTAGGGCATTTAGGGTTACCAATTTATGGGCATCGCAAGTCCGGGAGAGATGTTGGATTAATTATTCATCTATCAGCAAGCACCTCGCTTGGACCCTCTCCAAATAGTAAAATTCAGGTAACAACAGTAAGAGAGGCAATTCAGATCGGGGCAGATGCCTGCTCAGTCCACATCAACATTGGTGATGAAAATGAGGCTGGAATGCTCCGAACGCTTGGAAAAGTGTCAAAAGAATGTAGAGAATGGGGTTTTCCATTACTTGCCATGTGCTATCCACGCGGAAAAAAAATCGATGATGAGCATGGGGTCGAATATGTCAAAATCGTCGCACGAGTTGCTGCTGAACTCGGAGTCGACATTGTGAAAACGAATTATACCGGTTCAATCGAAAGTTTTAAGGAAGTGACGAAAGGGTGTGGGGCACCAGTTATAATTGCTGGAGGTCCCAAAAAAGAAACCACAGAGGAGTTACTCCAGACAATTAAGGATTCCCTTGAAGCCGGTGGAATTGGTGTTGCCATTGGACGAAATATCTTTCAGGCAGATAATCCAACGAAAGTAGTTCGAGGAATTTATAGAATTGTTCATGATAATTGGGACGTTTCTGAAGCCATCAAAGAACTATAATTTTCCAATTATGGTTTTTTTCCAAAGGATCCTTCTTAATTTAAGTACATAGCTCTTCTACTCTTATTAAATCATAAGAGTATGATATAAATATTGAAAAAAAGAAGAGTTTAGGGACTTAGAAGCAAACCTTATTGAAGAAAGAAACTCAATAGGAGCGATAAAATGGTCAGAGAAGCACAATTTAAAATAGTGTTTGCAGGGTTAGCTAATTCTGGAAAAACTTCAATCCTCCTGAACTTAAAACGGGAATATCACGGTGAGATACTTCCAACAAAAGGGATAGAACGTAGCGAGATGAAAATTTTAGGGCATAACCTGGTTGAATGGGATTTAGGGGGGCAAACTACATTTAGAGAGGGATATCTAAAACGAAAAGAATCATTTTATGATACAAATTTATTATATTTTGTGATTGATATCAATGATTCCCAAAGTTTTGGGGAAGCCCTTGATTATTTTAAGGATATCACAGAAATTCTCCGTGAAGTCAATCAATTTCCTAAAATAATCATCTGCCTGCATAAAATTGACCTTCATCTCTCTCCAGAAATGAATAAAACGCTTCGCGATCAATTCCTTACAATTGGTGAAGGATTTAATATCAAGTTTTTTGCCACCACAATTTTTAACCTCTATAGTTTAGTGAATGCTTTCTCATTTGGATTGCGGTTTATGTCAGGGCAAACTACGGATTTACAGGATCAACTAAAAGCATTTGCGAGTGAGACGAAATCTGAGGCAATCATCCTTTTGGAAAACAATGGGTTTATTATTGGAGAATATTATAGGGAAGATGCTGAGAAAATATCTCAATTGACACAGGATTTCACTCAAAACCTCATAATCCCCTTCATTACCACAAATTTCAGTGAGTCTGTTTCTGAAATTCTCGATCGAATTGTTGTTGAACTTCACCTAGGATTTCTAGTCTTTGAGCCCATTAAAATTTCAGATTTTAATATGTACGTTATTCGATTCACCATTAGTGCCGAGCATGCTATTGAAAAATTTATTTTGCAACCTATTATAGACTCCTCAGAGAAAATGAAGAAGATTATAAAGTACTTTTTCCTTTAACTATAAAATGAAATCTACACTCAAGATTTTTCATTAAACAGTGATTATGTGAAATCAATGGTAGAATAAGTGATTTGAGGGGAAACTGATCTTTACCTTTCATTAGAGTATAAAGATGTTCAGGAGTGTCTATATGGAGGTTAAAAATCCAGGAGAAGATCAGGGAAGATTGAAGCGAATAGGGCGCTTTTTAACAAAAGCTGGAAAAAAAATTTTACCGGCGGTCGCTGGTATTGCAGTTGGAACTTTGATTGGGCCCGCTGCAGCACCTATAGCTCAATTTATTGCATCAAAATTATCTGGTACAGGAATTAATGTTGATCCTGAGAATATAGAATCTATTATCCAACCGATATTAAGTGGTGGGGGAGAAGTTACAACTACGAATCTTTTAGCGGAACTAATTAAGAAACATGGGAGTATTGATGACAAAAGAATTGACATATTAATTGAACAAAAAATCCCACAAATTGAAGAGCGAATTAATATTGCAGTAAACGCATCCATTCGACCCACACTCGATGCTTTTAGAGAAGCTATTGAATTTATTCAAGATTCACCACATATTGCAATAGAAGAATTAAATAAATTAAAATTAGAGTTGAGTTCTGAATTAAATCAAAATTTAATAAAATTTATTTATGTTACAAGTAAGAATCTGGAAGAAAGGACTAGATCTGATTTTAATTCAATAATGGTTCGACTTTCATCTCTTTCTTCAGGGATAGGTTTTAAATTAGACGTGTTATCAGACCAGTTAACTAAGCTAATGACCCGATTAACTTCACAACCGAGTTCAAATCTTGATAGATTAACTCCTGAATTAGCACTTGCACTCTGCGCTGAACAAATAGGCGCTGAACCCATCCTATCACGTTATGACGAACGATTCGATCCAGATCGATATGTTAATCGGACCGATGCAGAACGTGAAATATACCATTTTATTAGTCTAGTCCGGTCACCTGGTGGATTAAAGGGTAATATATTCGTTCTCTTGGCCGCAATGGGTATGGGAAAAACATGGTTACTAGGTAATATAGTTCATGAACTATTGGCAAAAAAGATTCCGGCTTTATTTTTTGAATTGAGACATGGAGACATTACCCGAATTCAAAGGATAGTGGGAGCTAGCTCCCCTATGGACGCCCACAATCGTATTTCTCGTATAGTAGAGTCATTAAAAACACCTATCATTTTATTTATGGATGGTGTTGATGAATTACCTGCTGGAGAACGGCGAACCCTTCTCAATTGGATTATAGATGCTAGAACTCGCTTAGGATATGGTAATGTAGGATTCATTCTTTCCTGCCGAGATTATGATTGGTTAAATGATTCAAAACTTCAAGAAATATCAAGATCCTGTCAAGAAATGTATTACAAGGGAAATCCGATTTCGGGTTCGTGTTATTTAAAGATATTTGATGAAGTGCAACTCCAAAATGCAGCGAATAAATATGGTATTTTTGAAGATATTGAAAGAAATGCATACATTAAAGAATTAGCGAAATATCCATTTGTAATAAAATTGTTAGGACAATACAAAGTAATAACTAATTTTACGCCATTACCAGATCCTGCAAATACAGAAGAGTTCCTCCCTTTATTTTATAACCCCGATAATGAGTCAGAAACCATTCTTGGTCGTATGGGTGTTATTTCCGAGGTTGTTGGTTATTTAGGGACGCTTTTAGAGTGTTGCATTGAACCATATCTTCGATTAGACATGATCCGAGTTAAATCTCTAAACCTGGACTCAAGTGATAATTTTAATAAATTAATTTCATCTGGATTGTTTATTCGACAACCTGGATTAAGGGAGATAGTTAAAATTAACCCACTTTATCAACCCTTTGTAAAGAGTTTAATGGATAAATATAAGATAAGGGGTATTACCCAAAAAGCCGAAGAAGTTGCCGCACAATCTGAAGTTGAGCCAGCTCCAATTAAACAAGCACCTGTAGAACCGCCGAAAGAAAAAATGGGACCATTCAGGTCAAAAATGGTAAAAATTAATGAAATTGATATCTTACAAAACCTTCAAAAGGAAATCAATAGTATTATAACGAATCTTGAGGTAAATGACTCTGGATCAGTAATTTCCATAGATTTTTCGGATAAAACATTAAAAAACGTACCAAAAACGTTATCAGCCTTTCCTTATTTAATGAAAATCAAATTTTCAGGGGATTCCTTTGAGGATGATGATGATTTAATCAATCTCGTTTTTGAAGGAAAGGATGTTTTTATGAATGATAGTCCTTATGAAAAAGGATATGTCACTACACGAATAAAAAGAGAGGTGGAGGCAAGACGACTAGAAGAGGAGGAGCGCAATAGGAAGATAGAGGAGGAAAGAAGACTAGAAGCTTTTCGTAAGAGGAAGGAGGAAGAGGCAAGAAAGTTAGAGGAGGAGCGTAAGAGAAAGGAGGAGGAAGAGGCGAAAAGGCTAGAAGCGAGGCGTAATAGGGAGAAAATGTTAGAAGATATAAGAATAGCAGGTAGAGAGAAAGAACAACGAAAGAAACGTCTTGAAGAGGAATTAGCTTTATTAAGAGGAGAACTTGGAGGTAATTCCTTAGGAAAATCTAAATCTACTAAAAAAAGGGCGAAGCCTATAGTTACAAAATCCACCACAAGCTCTTCTACTAGGCTTCCCATGCGCGCAGAAGTAGATTATACTGAAGCAATTAATACTTTTCGAAATGACGAGTTAGTAATTATTAATCCGTGGACAGATCGTTTAGATCATTTTAGGATTACGATTATAGGAAAAAAGGGAACTCCTTATGATGGAGGAAAGTTCGTATTTGAAATTAAATTGCCTTCGAATTATCCTTTTAGTTCTCCATATGGTTATTGTCATACACTAATCTGGCACCCCAATATCGATCCATCGATACCCCCTGGAAGATTGAATATCTGCCTTGATCTCCTTATTCCAGATTTAGTTGGTAAAGTTGATGCGGTGACAGGTGCATCCGGTTGGACACCAAGTAAAACCTTAACAAATCTTATTGAAGCATTAGAGGGGATGATTCATATGCAACCCCCATTTTGGAATCCAGGCGATCCCCTAAATCACGTGGCGGGTGAAATGGCATTAACCCAAACGAAAAAATTCTTTAAAAAAGCAAGAGAGTGGACTAAAAAATATGCTTCTTAATAACTAAGGGTTTTTTGTTTAATAGTTTGCTTTTTTCCGCTTTCCGCACGTCTTAGCAGTAATTGATTTATTACTACTGCTCCCACAATAGCGCCAATTATAATTAAGCTCAAATATAACTGAAAATGGCCCGGACTCATAGAATCGACTAGATTTATTGTTATCATTTGGGAAATAGTCTGCCCATTGCTATTAATCAAAGTAAAATTAACTTGATCAGAACCTGAAGCTCCAGATACGGGAATAAAAGTGACAAGATCATTGAGAATATTAGTCACCTCAACAGAACACAGAGTCAGATCTACACTACTTACAGACCAGTTCAATTGAGTTCCACTATCAATCCGATCCCACTCATACATTGATAAATTGAGCACCCAAGATGACGAATCGCGGGTACGGATAAAATCGGGAAGAGGACCATTTACGATTTCAGGGCGATTAGGGGACCCGATTCGGATTTGGATCGAATCTGTGATAGAACCAGATGAACTAGTAGCGCGGACGGTGATTGTATGTTCGCCCTCAGGTAAGGATGATGCATCGAAAGAACTATTCCATAGATCCCCCGACACCAATGTCATTGGAGTCCAATTTCCAGTATCAATTTTGAACTCAACAGTAGAGATTGGATTTTGATCAAAGGCTAAGGCCCGAATAGGAACTACCTTCGAATCATTTGGAATATCGAAAGCTTGCATAGTAAGCCCCCGATCGATTGGGCATGTGATTATTACTGCAGGCCATTCATTGAGATATTGAAACTTGCAAGAGAAACCATCATTATCAACAGCGAAAATGCGGTAGCCGGGTTTATCGAATGTTTGTCCTAGTGAATCAGTCATGATTGCCACGGTTCCTCCTTGGTTTAGCTCATGGTTACTGTGCCCATGTCCATAAATATGAGCGGAAACGTTATAAATCTCTAATAACTCAACGAAAGTTCTTCCGGAGTTGGTTGTATTATGTCCTACACCCGTCATTTGATGATGTGAAAATACAAAAGTAAGGTTAGAATTTTGTGTATTGTTAAGCTGTAGCTCCAACCAATCTAACTCGGTTCTATCCAGATCACCGTCAGTTCCACCAGGCCACTGTTCCCCTGTATTTGCTGCGGAGTTTAACCCGATGAAGGTATAGTTACCAAAGGTGAAGGTTCGGTTCCAAGTATACTGTAAGTTTTGTTGGATACTCCAATTCAAGAAAAAGGAGAACGAATCAGAATCGTTATACCCGTCATGATTTCCTGGTAGATCATAATAAAAACTATTATTGACGCCTGCAGCCATTAGAATATTATAGCGATCTCGCCATTGTTCCACGTCTTGCCATAGAGGTAATGGAATGATAGCATTTGTTAAGTCACCAGTATCGACGATGAATTCAGGATCGACATGTCCGATATTATTGAAGAAATCACGAAAAGCTTGTCTATTATCACCTGTAGCCCGATAGGCGCCGATATGTACATCTGTGATTTGCACAAACCAGAAAATGTTATCGGTGCTATTACTGAGATGGGCTTTAGGCTCATGCACGCTATTAGTGACATAACCATTATATTCCGAGCGAAACGAATTAGCTTGGGGAGAAAAATCGACATATAAAAGAGCAAGGACGATAGAGGCGAGAAAAATTACGATGACTAGGTACTTAAACATCTCTTTACTTCTTAGAAAATTAAGAAGCCGTCTCATTGAATCCCTCCAATTTTGATCCCATATTTTATGAATTTATATGAAACCCGATAGATAATAGAGAGCAGGAAATAAAGCAGAAGGGAATTGAAAAGAACTGAAAGATCTATCTGAACCTCAACCCCTCCAAACGGAAGTGATGGAAAGAATTGAATTGGGGTCACAAAATGGAGCAAAAGAAGAAGAATATATACCATTAAACCAGAGCTTATGGTAACGCCAAACAGAAAGAATTTAAGAGAGGTGTCTTTATCATCACTTGGCTGATTTTTTGCCAGCCTTTTACCACTGAAATATAATTCAATCCCCATTATAAGTAAGAAAGCAGATAGCGTTAACCAGAGAATACCATTCAATAAAACTGTAACTAATCCATCGGATCCCGGGTCACCCGCTTGAGCAATATACGCATGAGGGAGATTATTAAAGTTGATCGCTCCAAAAATTAAAAAGGCAATCCCAATAAAAATTGCTGCTAATCCGATGTTTTTGAAAAAATATTCCGCGATCTGCTTTTGAGAAAACATGAGATACTACCGTTACTCTGATTTTTTTAACGTTAAATCCTCTTTTCCATACTTTAATCCAAAATCGAGAACTCGAGTCCCAATGTATATCAATATTACTAGCAAGAAAAATATGATAAGTGTAGAGGCTAAAGGGCTCGGATCTAGGGGTTGCCCTGTGGGTTGAAATATATTTGGAGTTAAAACACCCGTTAAAAAGAGAACTGCGAAAACAGCTGTTGATATTAATAATCCGGAGCCAATCCATAAAATATATTTTCTAATTTCTTCCTTTTCAGTCAATTCAGTCCCACCATTAATATAAAAAAAATTTACTATTGTTATTTTAGAATAAACTCATAATTCTTTTGAGAGATATAGAGTTTATATATGTGAAAATAGAAAATAAATTATTAAATCTTTTGAAAAACCCCAATAAAACTGATTAGACTGAAGTTAAGGGATGATCCATGGATTTTGAAGAGAATCGAGATGTATTGGGAGCGCTTTGCCTACTTATTGGATTGATTGTGATTATTACTCTTTTGAGCATATCATAACGGTTAATATTGTTAAAAATTTTAGGATAATATATTATTTTTTAATTCTAAGGTTATAGGAAGGTTAGATAGATGACCAAAATAAATCCAAAAAAACTTCCCGCCAATGCAATTGAAGCGCAGGGACTGTTAATCAAAAAAATTTACCAAAAATTTGGGAAAGATGCACTTCCGATTATTGACGATGCTTTGGGGGCCCAAGGTTCTGCACTTGGACTTAAAGTTAAGAAGAAACTCCCTGATACTAACTTATCTACTATCGCAAAGGCATTCACAAAAAATTGGGATCCGAAACTAGTCAAAGTTATTTCTCTCTCCGATAAGAAGTTCCATATCCAAGGTTCTAAATGCCCATTCGGATTGGAAAATACATCTAGAGAATTATGTAAGGCAGTCATGGCAATTGATCGGGAGTATTTTTTTACCGCGACGAATGGTAAGACACAATTAGAAATACTGAAGACAGTGGCTGCAGGGGATCCATTCTGTGATACGATTTATACAATTGATGAACCCAAGGAATAAAACCCGTTAGGGTTCAACAGGCGCAGGAAAAATTGAGAATTTCCTTTTATGAAGCTTATCTAAAATGTAGAAATAAAATGAGACCCCAATAAGCAGCGAAATTTGCCATACTAAGAATGTATGCCAAACGGTCCACCACGGAGCATTGAATTCGAGTAATACGCCATAGCCAACTGGATTTTCGCTTAATGTCATGGTCCCAGCATCGCCGGAAGCTCCGAGTAATGCAAGTAAAAAGGTAGATAAATACACAATAAGCCGATCATACTTCGGATTCTTGACGAGTCCGTTTGAAAAAACTTGTTTAATAACAGGAACATTTCTCAACCTAGATGTCCGGAAGGTTTTGGGGAATCCAGTAAAAGCAGCTACTACAATTCCCATTGTGAAAAAGCCAATTAACATCTCATAGGGTATAGGATAGTCTCCAACAGTGGGAACGACATTACCATAGCCACCTCCAGGTTTATACCATCCAAATATAGGATTAATTACCATCTCTAACAATGCATCCATACCCACAGATAGAAAACCAAGAAATATCCCACAAATGAACGCTTTCTGGCTTGGTTTAAATAAGGAGATCATCGCCATGGCAAGCAATAGATTTCCGATTATATCATTATAAAGGCGAAAAAGAGTGAGATCCATTCCATCATATCTGAATGCGGGTGTCTGGAGGAAAATCCACAAAAAAATACAGGAAATAATAATGAAATATCTCAGGAGAGTGGGAAAATATTCGGTTCCCTCTGGTTTTTCAGTCAAATCAATTTCCACATTTTATTACTCTTTTTTCTGTAACAACAATATGAACTGGGACATCATGATAGGAGTTCGGTATATTTTCTACTAGTTGAAATTCAAAGGCCAGACCTACAAAGGGAATCGGGCGGTTTACGATAGTGAGCAACTTGTCATAATACCCGTACCCGTAACCAAGCCGGTTTCCCCTATAATCAAAGCAAACGCCAGGTACAACAACTAAATCAATAATATCGATATTTATTGGTCGATAATATTCTCTTTTTGGCTCTAGAATATTAAAGACAGCGCACTCTAATTCTAAATCGTAATTTTTAATTTCAGATATCTCAAGAATTCGTTTCTCGACATTTGTAATTGGTAAAATAACGCGTTTGTCTTTTAATGCATGACGTATCAATTTTTCAGTTTGGACTTCAGTGGCCTTTCCACTATATACCAAAATTACTTTCGAACTATTGTATTCTTCAAGATTCATCAGATTAGCAAGAATTCGTTCACTCTTTTGTATGATTAATTCTTGGGATTGCTTGTTTCGTAACTCCAGCATGGATTTCCGAAGATCTTGCTTATTATGATTTTCACTCATTTCATTCATCCGACAAAAACGGGAATACTTTTTATGCAGAAAGCAATGAATAATTCACTACCGATTTTGGACTTTTAAAACTATCAGTTTGATGATAAAACAGGTATTTTGAGAGGCAAATAAATGATACAAATAAAACGAGCTTTATTGAGCGTATCTGATAAAACAGGTTTGGTAGAATTTGCCAAGAAACTACAATCCTTTGATGTTGAAATGATCTCAACTGGGGGAACATTTAGAGTACTCGAAGAAGCTAAAATACTAGTGCAAAAAGTGTCCGAAGTAACTCAATTTCCTGAGATGATGGATGGTCGTGTTAAAACTTTGCATCCTAAGATTCATGGGGCAATTTTAGCAAGAAGGGATAAAAATGCGCATTTAAAAGAATTAGAGAAGCATCAGATTACTCCTATTGACATGGTTATTGTTAATCTTTATCCATTTCGGGAGACTATCCAGAAAAAAGGGGTTGAATTAGGTGATGCTATTGAGCAAATCGATATAGGAGGGCCCACACTCATAAGATCTTCTGCAAAAAATTATGAGGGAGTCGCCATTGTTGTAAATCCGAAAAAATATCCCGCGATTATAACCGAACTAGAATCCAATAAGGGAAAAATTTCTTTGAATATGCGCCAGAAACTTGCGGTGGAAGCCTTTCAACATACTATGGAGTATGATAACTATATCTATAATTATTTATCAAAACAATTTCTTAAAACTTCGGAAGAGTTCCCATCACGCCTTAATATGAAGTTTAGCAAGATACAGGATTTAAGATATGGCGAAAATCCACATCAACAGGCTGCATTTTACGCAGAACTGGATTTTGTTGATCTATGTGTCGCCAATGCAAAACAAATCCATGGAAAGCAATTATCATACAACAACATTTATGATATAAATGCAGCCCTAGAGCTGGTCAAGGAATTTACTGAACCGGCAGCGGCTATCATTAAACATACGAATCCATGTGGATTTGCGCTCGGTAAAGACACTTTTGAGGCTTATAAATTAGCCCATGCGACCGACCCGCTTTCTGCTTTTGGCAGCATTGTCGCTTTTAACCAAAAAATCACAAAAAAAGCCGCAGATGAAATAGTGAAGACATTTGTCGAGGTTGTCATTGGCCCAGAGTTTGAACAAAGCGCGATTGAGGTTTTGAAAACAAAAAAGAATTTGCGAATATTGATTACCGGTCCGCTTTCCAAACCGAAACCTTCATGGGATTGGAAAAAAGTAGTTGGAGGAATTTTGGTTCAGGATTACGATTTAAAGGATATAGGGTTAACCGATTTACAATATGTAACTGAAAAACGTCCTACTGCGGAGCAGGTCGAGTCGCTATTGTTCGCGTGGAAGGTGTTGAAACATATTAAATCTAATGCAATTCTCCTAGTGAAGGGGAAACATACCACAGGGATTGGGGCGGGTCAAATGAGTCGAATTGATGCAGTCGAATTGGCCATTAAAAAGGCGGGAGATGAAGCAAGAGGATCAGTATTGTCATCCGATGCATTTTTCCCATTTCGAGATTCACTAGATGCCTCGGCAGAGGCAGGAGTGGTGGCAATAATCGAACCAGGTGGTTCAATCCGAGATCAAGAAGTAATAAATGCAGCTAATGAATTAAAACTTCCTATGGTTTTCACAGGGATTCGCTGTTTTCGCCACTAATCCGTGCTGCATGAAGATCGATCATAAAAAGCGATCAAGATTTTACCAAAAAAGAGAGAATCATATTTTAATAAATACTGAATGAGAGGTTTTAGGAACCTTAGGTTTAAATCAATCAACATATCGTTCCTTAGCTCTGGCGCTACGACTGACAATTTCGATGGGTAATTCAGCAGCGGGTTTTCCAAGCCAAAGAGCACGCCGTTTGCATTTTCGATTTTTTCTGAACCACGCCATTATGGCGCAAATTGACCCATCAGCAATTTCTACACCAGGTTTAATATGAGAAAAAGTGCCAACTAGAACATCTTTTCCAATTATTACTTTTTTAACATATAATTTTCCTTTAATGATATCATGCGTATGGACACGGGCACCGGCTGCAATTTGGCTGTAGTCACCAAGTTCAAGATATTGAGGATCTACAGTTGCATCGTCCAGTTTGGTATTTTTTCCTAGCTTTATATTCCCCCAGAACCGCAGGGCATATGTATCCACTATTCTAAACGGCATTAAATGAAAGAGACGTAGCCCAAACATTCGAAGGCAATATTTTATTTTGAAATATTTAGCTAGAGGATCATTCAGTTCATAAGTTCCTTCCGGAATGGTAGCTTTCCGATCATAATAAACAAGAAATATTTTTATGACTACAGATGTTCCTACAACGAAAAGTGCCAAAGTACATAAAAAGATCAAAGGAACTAGGGTTAATAATAAAATGTTTTGTAGATGGTTTAAAGGAACATAGAAGGTTTGCCAAATCAAGGAGTATAAATATGGAAAAATAATTCCAAGTAACAGCCCCCCTATGACCACTAGGACCTTCATTAGAAAAAATTTAGTCTCATTTATCTTGATTGGGGCATTTTTTTCCCTTATAAAATTGGTTTTATCAATTTTTCGAATCTTTTGTTTAAGGTCCTCAATTTCCTCAGGAGATAAATCAGAATAGGTGCCCACTTTTTTGGGAGGTAACCCACTATAAATTGCATTACCGCGACAAAGATGCCCTTTCATTGCACCACTTCCGTGGTTAAAGACCGAATTATCCCCAATTTTAGCACCCATAGTACCTGTGATATCTTCAAATATACAGTTTTTCCCAACGATCGTTTTGCTAAGCGTTAAGTATTCTTGATCCATCAGATGAGCTGTTATTCCGGAGTTCCAAGCCATAAAAGTGTTATCACCAATTTCGATAAATTCTTCATCTTGCACAATAACCCCCAATTTAACATTTTTCCCTAATTTCACACCCATTTGCCGCAACCAGATTGCGCGTAAGAATTGGAAATTGAAGGTATAAAAAAGCCATCTCCCAAAATTTTTCAGGTTACCTTTCAAAACGAACGCCCGAGTTTGAGGTTCTTCCATTGATAAGCGGTAGGTGCCGAGTTGCGGATAGGTAATGAGTTTATGAACAAGCCATATTCCAAACTTTGTTGAGAGTAACGAGCTAAGGAGCGCAATACCATACAATGCGAGAAATAAGGGTATCAACATCAGAAGATATAAGAGATCAAATGAAAATGGGAAGATGGTGAAATAGAAATACCCAACAAGCACCGAAGGAAATAAACCAACCCAGGTCATAACAAAATATAAACCAACCATAGAAACATAACTGAATGTAAAGGATTCTATTTCATTATTTTGTACATCACCAAAATTTTCGTTGGATTCACTCTTGTCATCTCCTGTTAAGGTAGGGGCTTTTGCAGTCAAATCAAATCACTATCCAAATTTCAGGTTTAATCGATAATTTTTTCTTCTATCTTATCGGAATGAGAGATGGACTCAATGGGTAATTTACGGGCAGGATTTCCAACCCAAAGAGCTCGTGAGTAAGTTTTATCTTCTTCAAACCATGTCCCTATTCCGGACATTGCTTCATCCTCAATTACCACACCGGGAGCGATGTGGGAATATACAGCTATGAGAACATTCAAACCAATTTTCACCCATTTAATGTGAAGTTTCCCGTCCACAATTTTAAAGGTATGAACGCGTGTACGGGTTGCGATTTGAGTATAATCACCTATTTTCATATATTGTGGATCTACGTAGGCATCTTCCATTTTCACATTAATACCAATAAAGGAATTAGTAAAAGCCCTGATTCCAATAGTATCACCTATTTTGAGTGGGGTTGCATGAAAAAGTCTCAATCCAAATCTTTGAAGGCAATGTTTGATCTTGAAATATTTTGCGCGAGGGTCTTCTAAGTCATAAACCCCTTCGGGAATTTCCGCTTTGGAATCATAATACCATCTAATTAGGGTGATCATGAAGCTCGTTCCAAATATGAATATAGCCAGAGTGAACAGAAATAGGAAAGGAATGGGTATTAATAATACAATATTAAATAGATGATCTGTAGGGGAATACAAGGAGAGAAATAACAGAGAGTATAAAAGTGGAAAGATAAGAGCAATTAAACTTCCCCCCACGACAACTAGTAATTTCCAGAGAAATAATTTGAGAGAACTAACTTTGATTGGCTCGATTTTTTCTTTCATAATATCTTTCGTTTCGGTTTTCTTAATTTCTGCTTTTAGCTCTTTGATATCAATGGGTGATAAATCAGAGTAATCCCCAATTTTTTTGACAGGAACACCTTCGTAAATGGCATTACCTTTACAAATAATGCCTTTCATTGGAAAGGTATAGGGTTTAAAAACGGAGTTATCGCCTATAGTTGAGCCAACAGCCATGAAATCATGATCTATTATGCAATTTTTTCCTATTTGAGTTCGTAGCAGCGTTAGATGAGTATGATCAAGTATATGTCCAGATAAAATACTCTCTTTAGCCATGAACGAATTATCATCGATTTCAATAAAAGCATCATCCTCTACTTGCTGGCTCAGTTTCACATTTTTCCCAATTTTCACCCCCATCCGCCGTAACCAAAATGCTTGTAGAAATTTAAGATGAAAAAAAAAGTAAAGCCACCTTGCGAAGTTTTTAATGTTACCCTTCGTAATAAAGGCACGGGTTTGAGGCTCAGTCATTACATACCGATAGGTCCCTGGTTCTGGGTAGGCCACGCGTTTGTGAACGATCCAAATTCCAATTTTGGCACTGACCAACGAACTAACTAACGCAATCCCATATAAGAGAAAAAAAAGTGGGATCAACAATAGGAATGAGATCAAGTTAAATGTGAAGGGAACTGCTGTAAAAAACCAGTATGCGGTTATTACGGACGGAAATAAGCCGAACCACGTCATTACCATAACTAATCCTATAAAAAACACAATATTGATTTGAAAGGGTTCAATTTTTTCATTCATTTCATCCACTAGAACCACAACATGTGTTTACTTTAGAATCATGCAATTCGGGTAGGTAATTAAACAAGGGTGTGGAAAGTCTTTTAAAAAAGTTATTGTACAAAATTTAATCTCACACACGAATTTTCTTTATCCCATTAGGGGAGAGTTCAACAATTTAATCCACGTATTTTCCTTCTAAGCGTGCAGATCTGGTCATAATTGAAAGTGGGAGTTCCACGGCAGGCTTCCCGACCCATAAAGCGGGGCGTTTACATTTCCGACCTTTCCGAAACCAAGCTGCAACGGCGGTAATGGAGCCATCGGCTATTTCAACGCCAGGTTTGATATGTGAATAGGCCCCAACTATAACATATTTCCCGATTTTGACTTTCTTAATATAAAGTTTCCCCTTGACGAAATAGTGTGTATGAATACGTGAAAATAAAGCAATAGTACTATAATCCCCAATTTCAAGATATTGGGGGTCAACAACAGCGTCAGCTATCTTCACATCTTTGCCTATTTTTGCATTTCCCCAGAATTTTAAGGCAAATACATTTCCTATTGTGAAGAGGGTTCCATTGAACAATCGCAATCCAAAAAGGCGTATGAAGTATTTCAGTTTAAACAACTTTGCTTTTGGATCGGTCACGTCATAATACCCCTCGGGAATTTTGCCTTTTCCATCATAATAGACGAGAAAAATTTTAGTAAAAATAGTGCTACCAAAAAGGAAAAAAGCTTGGGCGAGCATAAAGAGTGCTGGGACAAGAGTTAAGATTGCAATGTTTATGAGATGATTTGTTGGAGAGTAAAAAGCTTGAAACAAGAGGGTGTAAAGAAGGGGGAATATAAGGCCAAAGAGGATACCGCCAATAACAATTACAACCTTTATTAGGAAGATTTTTATACCGCTGATCTGAATGACGGCATTTTTTCGCTTAATAAAATTGGTTTTATCATCTTGTCGGATTGATTCCTTTAATTCCTCAATCTCTTCTGCAGTTAGATCATTATCCTTTACCTTTTTACAGGGTACGCCTTGATAGACCGAATTACCACGGCAGATTTGACCTTTCATTACTCCAGTTACAGCTGAAATAATTGAATTGTCGCCAATTGTTGAGCCCACGGCTCCAGAGCGATTCTCAAAAATACAATTTTTCCCAATGATTGTAGGATGAATCGTTAATAAAGTGTGATCCATCAGATGCCCCGAAATTATTGTTCCGGTTGTCCCAAAAAAACAATTATCACCGATTTCAATCAATTCTTCATCGTGAATAAACGCCGCAAGCCTTACATTTTTGCCAATTTTAACGCCCATTTGCCGTAGCCAGATTGCACGTAAGAAATCAAGGTGGAAAAAATAAAAGAGCCACATTCCAAAACCCTTAAGATTTGCTCTAATTGTAAAGGCACGAAAGTGCAGATTTTCCATCGTTCGGGGGTAGGATCCGGGGATTGCTGGGGTTAGCCGTTTGTTTAAAATCCAAACTCCTACTTTTGTAAAGAATAGGGAGCTTAGCAGAGCAATTCCATATAAGGCAAAAAAAAGAGGGATTAAAGCTAATAAATAGAGTGGATTAAACGAGAAGGGGTAGGTTGTAAAAAACCAATAGCAAGCTAAAACCGAGGGAAATAAGCCGAGAAATGCCATCAGAAAATATAGCCCTGCGAAAAAAGCTAAATTGAATCTGATTGGCTCGGGTTCTTCAAATACTTCGTTCAACTCCACCACTCAAGCTAGGCTTTGAATTCTAGGAATAATAGTTATTAGATTAAAATTCCAATTTTAAGAAATATAAAATATCATATAAACTTTTAACTACTATCGAGAACTCTAATCCACATATTTTCCTTCTAAACGCGCGGATTTGGTAAGAAGTGAAAGCGGGAGTTCATAAGCAGGCTTACCAGCCCATAGGGCAGGTCTTTTACATTTTCTGTTTTTTCTAAACCATGCGCCGATTGCGGCAACGGAGCCATCCGCAATTTCTACACCTGGCAGGATATGGACATAAACTCCAATAATGACATTTTTTCCGATTTTGACTTTTTTAATAAAAAGCTTTCCCTTGATGAAAGTATGGGTGTGAATACGTGCATAGGAAGCAATGGTAGTATAATCGCCTATTTCAACGTATTGAGGGTCAACAATAGCATCAGCTATCTTCACATTTTTACCTAACTTTACATTTCCCCAGAATTTTAAGGCAAAAACATTTGCCAATTTAAATGGGGTTCCATCAAACAATCGCAATCCAAAAAGGCGTATGAAGTATTTAAGTTTAAACAACTTCGCCTTTGGATCAGTCACTTCATAATACCCCTCGGGAATTTCGCCTTTTCCATCATAATAAACGAGAAAGATTTTAGTAAAAATAGTGGTTCCCATGATGAAAAAAGCAGGAATGATTAAAAATATTGCTGGGACAAGGGTTAAAAGTGCAATATTTATGAGGTGATTTGTTGGAGAGTAAAAAGCTTGAAAGAAGAGGGCGTAGAGGAGGAGAAAGATGAAGCCAAAAAGGAGCCCGCCAATAACAATTACAACCTTTATTAGGAGGAGTTTTGTACTATTCATTTGAATTGGAGCATTTTTTCGCTTGATAAAATCTAATTTATCATTTTCTCGAATTGTTTGTTTTATCTTTTCGATCTCTTCAGGGGATAAATCATTATCCGCTACCTTCTTACAGGGTACACCTTGATAGATAGCATTTCCGCGACAAATTTGCCCTTTTAATATCCCAGTCACAGGTTTAATAATGGAGTTTTCGCCAATTGTTGCGCCAATAGTTCCAGAGATATTCTGAAATATGCAATTTTTCCCGACGTCTGTTGGAGAAACTGTCAAAGTAGTTTGATCCATAAGATGGGACCCAGTCAACGTTCCTCTTGCCCCAAAAAAACAATTATCACCGAGTTTAACAAATTCTTCGTCTTGAACGAAGGCAGGTAATCGCACATTTTTGCCAATTTTGACCCCCATTTGCCGCAACCAGATTGCGCGTAAAAAATTAAGGTGGAAAAAATAAAAGAGCCACATTCCAAAGCCTCTAATATTTGCTCTTATAGTGAAACCACGAAAACCCAGATTTTTCATTGTTTTGGGATAGGATCCGGGGGCGGGGGGGGTTATTCGTTTGTTTACAATCCAGATAACTGCTTTTGTCCATAATAGGGAGCTAAGCAGGGCAATCCCATATAATGCTAAAAAGAGGGGAATCAATGCTAATAAATAAAGTGGATTAAATGAGAATGGGTAGGTTGTAAAGAACCAATAACCAACTAAAACAGAGGGAAACAACCCAAGGAATGCCATCAGAAAATATAATCCAATAAAATAGGCTATTCTAAAAGTAAATGGTTCAGGCTCTTCAACTGCTTCGGTCAACTCCACCACCCAAGTTAGGCTTTGAATTCTAGGGTTTCTGTTATTAAATTAAATTACTATTTTAAAAATAGGAAAAATTACCATATAAACTTTTAACTATCATCAAGAGCTTTAATCAACATATTTTCCTTCTAAGCGCGCAGATCGGGTCATAAGTGAAAGGGGTAATTCAGCAGCAGGCTTCCCGAGCCATAAAGCAGGACGTTTACACTTTCTATTTTTCCGAAACCAAGCTCCAACTGCGGTAACGGATCCATCCGCAATTTCTACACCGGGTTTGATATGAGTATAAGCCCCAACAAGGACATTTTTTCCGATTTTGACTTTCTTGATAAAGAGCTTCCCATTTATGAAATAATGAGTATGAATACGTGTAAACGAGGCAATATTACTATAATCACCGATTTCAATATATTGTGGATCAACTGTGGCATCAGCTATCTTTACATTTTTACCTAACTCTACATTTCCCCATAATTTTAGGGCAAAAATATTTGCCAATTTGAAGGGGGTTCCATCAAACAATCGTAATCCAAAAAGGCGTAGGAGGTATTTAAGTTTAAACAACTTTGCTCTAGGATCGGTCACTTCGTAATACCCCTCGGGAATTTCAGCTTTTCTATCATAATACGCAAGGAAAATTTTAGTAAAGATAGTGGTTCCCATGATGAAAAAAGCAAGATTGATTAAAAATATTGCTGGGACAAGGGTTAAAAGTGCAATATTTATGAGGTGATTTGTTGGAGAGTAAAAAGCTTGAAAGAAGAGGGCGTAGAGAATCGGTAAGATGAGACCAAAGAGGATACCACCAATAACAATTGCAATCTTTATTAGGAAGAGTTTTATACCGCTAATCTGAATGACAGCATTTTTTCGCTTAATAAAATTGGTTTTATCATCTTGTTGGATTGATTCTTTTAATTCCGTGATCTCCTCAGGTGATAGATCATTATCTTTTACTTTTTTACAAGGCACACCGTGATAAAAGGAGTTACCGCGACAAATTTGCCCTTTCATCACACCGGTTATAGCTGTAATGATTGAATTGTCACCAATTATTGAGCCCACGGCTCCAGAACGATTCTCAAATATACAGTTTTTCCCAATAATTGTAGGGTGAATTGTTAGAAAATTTTGGTCCATCATATGTCCAGAAATTATTGTTCCAGTAGTCCCAAAAAAACAATTATCCCCAATTTCTATAAACTCTTCATCTTGGATGAATGCAGCTAGTCGCACATTTTTCCCAATTTTGACCCCCATTCGACGTAACCAGAAAGCTCGTAAAAATGGAAGATGGAAAAAGTAATAGGCCCACATCCCTAAACCTTTAAGGTTTCCTTTCATTACGTGGGCACGCACTTGCGGATGATCCATTGTGCGGGGGTAGGAACCATGGAGTGGTGGGGTTATGCGTTTGTGGACAATCCAAATTCCAACTTTCGTCCAAAAGAGTAAGCTAAGGAGAGCAATTCCATATAAAGCGAAAAAAAGTGGAATTAGGGTTAATATATAGAGAGGATCAAATGAAAAGGGGAAGGTTGTGAAGTACCAGTAGCCAGCTAACACTGAGGGAAAAAACCCAAGGAATGCCATTAGAAAATATAATCCAATAAAAAAGGTTAGGTTAAATGTAAATGGCTCAGGTTCTTTAGCATTTTCGGTCAATTCTACCACACATTTAAGCTAATACTAGGGTTAATAAATTTGTTTTGAATGGACAATAAATTCGAGGGGAACCTTTCTCTCGAGTTCCCTTGCAATAAAAACAAGGGGATAGTAGATTTTTAAATATTCAGTAGTATATTTCATCCTATTTCAAAAAAAAAAATAAATATTATTATACCATTTTTTAATTGGGAAAATAGAATGCATTTTAATAACTGGAAGCATCATGCGGATAAATTGATCTTAGTTGGATCAATTGAATTTTTTGTGTTAACTACTATAGCTATGTTTCTTTATACGGGAGGCACAAATATAGATCCCACATCCTCGGGATATTTATATTTTAGCAATTTTTACAGCGATTTGGGTCGAACCGTATCGTTATCCTCAAATCCAAACATAATATCATGTGTACTTTTTACAATTTCTTTTAATATTTACGCTATATTATTTTCCCTCTTTCTTTTTGCATTTCCAAGTCTCTTCAAAGATAGAAATAAAAAATTGCTAACTGTAATTGGGATCCCTTTAGGGTTAGTTTCAGCCGCGACAATGTTCGTAATCGGTTTTATCCCATTAGATCTATATGAGATGACTCATTATTACACAAACGCAGTTGCACTTATTACGGCAGCTATCTTAATGATGCTATACGTCTTCGTTATTTTCAGGTGTAACCACTTTCCCAATCGATATGGGGGATTATTAACATTAGTAGCTCTTCTAACATGGGCACATATTCTAATTACAACTTTCGGACCTGCACCATACACTAATTTTGGCTTGTTATTACACGTTATCTCGCAAAAATTTGTTTTTATTTCGTGGATTATCATTTTTCCGATTATTGGCTATGGTGCTAGGCAAGTCGGGAGATTTCTCTCTCCAATGGTTCCAGTTAGCTCGTAATTGGTTGGTGGGCGTTTTTTTCAACCAATTTTTTGTTTGGATTAGGTGATACGATCATAATTGATGCTTTATCCTTCGAAAAATATGAGCATATTCTCCACTTTTTATAATAATGCTAGTGAAGGGAAAGCATGAGATTACAAATGGTTTTAGTATGAGATGATGAGATGGAGAATGTCATATTTTATACCGAATTGGACAGAGTGATTGGTTGTACGCGACCTGATTTCATAACAGGAGAGCCTTTTTGTGATGCTTGTCAGGGAAATCAGGGGTTATGTTCTTTTTATGGAAAATGTAAAGGTGATATCCAGCAAAAGATGAATAATGATGCACAGTTAAAAGCTACATTCATTAAATTATATTTGGAGAAAATGTTACGACTATAACGCTATGATTTTGTAGATCCTCTTTTCTTTAATCAGTAGAAGATTCAAAAAATCCTTCTGAGAGAGAATAAATTTTGAAATTGGTTTGAATCCCTTTTATGAGTTGAGTGTGTTCGTAATTTCCCTGCTAAAAAGGATATCCTCACAATTTTTATAGGGTAATAACGTTGGATTCTATTTATGCAAATTAATGCCAATATTTCAGGAATTAACATCGGAGATTCTTATCCAGTTCGCATCATGGGGATTATTAATCTGAGTCCGGAATCATTTTATGAGGGTTCGGTTTATATAAAGACGAAAGAAGTAGTAGAGACGGCTAAGGGGATGCTTAAGCAAGGTTGTGATATAATAGATGTTGGGGGAAGGTCAACTGCTCCGGGTGTGGATCCAATTTCAGTTGAGACTGAATTGGAACGAGTTCGACCTATCGTGAAAGCTCTTTTGGATGAACTCTCGATTCCAATTTCCGTGGATACACAGTATGCCAAGGTTGCGGAGAGTTCTTTGAAATTAGGGTGTCATATAATTAATGATGTAAGTGGATTGAAGACCGATCCAAAGCTTGTAGAAACGGTAAATGATTATGATTGTCCGCTCGTTCTCATGGCAACGAAGGAGATTCCAGGAGATTGCCTAACTATGAGTGATATTTTGGCAGTACTCAACGAATCTATCTCTTATGCAGTCGATAATGGAGTAAAGGTTGAGCATCTCATCGTGGATCCTGGTATTGGTCGTTGGATAAGTACGAAAACATATAACTATAACTTAAAAATAATACAGCAATTAGACAATCTACGAGATTTAGGGAAACCGATTTTGGTTGGTATTTCGAGAAAATCATTCATAGGTGATATACTTGAAAGACCCAAACCTGCTGACCGTTTAATTGGAAGTCTATCTGCTACTGCAATTGCAGTCTATAAAGGAGCGCATATCATAAGAACTCATGATGTGGGAGCTACTTGGGATACCATCAAGATTGCAGAAGCATTGAAGAAAAAAAATTCTAATTAAAATTTAGAACTATTTTATTGACAGTTTGAAGGGATTTGAATGGGAAAAATTACGTTAATTCCTCTTAAAACGCCTCTAATTCAGATGGGGGATACTATCGAAGATGTTATTTTCGAAGTGATTACAGAGCAGGGGATAGAAGTGGAGGAGGGTGATGTTGTAATAGTGGCGGAAACACCTGTCGCGGTGGCAGAGGGACGAGTTCAAGAGTTAGAAAAGGTAAAACCATCACGTTTGGCAAAAGAACTAGCACAAAAATACCAAATGGATCCCCAGTTTGTTGAGATCGTTGTCAAAGAGGCCGATGAAATCATAGGAGGGGTCAAAGGAGTCCTCCTAACTTATAAAAATAATACATTGATTGCTAATGCAGGAGTCGATTATTCGAATGCACCCCCAGGGACCGTTGTGCTTTTTCCAAAAAATCCACGAAAAACAGTCCGAGTGATACGAAAATATTTGGTAGAACGATTTCAGAAAAAAATTGCAGTAATACTAGGGGATAGTCGGGTACAACCACTCCGGCGAGGAACTGTTGGTGTGGCAATCGCAGTTGCAGGTATGGAACCTATTGAAGATTTTCGGGGAAAAAAGGATCTCTACGGTCGCGAATTACAAATCACTTTTCGTGCAATTGCTGATGATTTGGTAAGTGCCGCCCAAATGTTAATGGGCGAATCAGATGAACGGATCCCTGCAGTTCTAATTAAAGGAGCTCCGATTCAATTAATTGAAGATCCCATATCGGAAATGGGAATCCCTAAAGAGGAATGTCTATTCATGAATAGTTTTACGCAGGGGTGAACCTTTTTTTCTGAATTCTTTCTAACATCTTTTTTGCTTTCAATCTACACATTACTGCAATTGCTTGGTTCCCCAGCCGTTCGGAAATATCTGCCGCATAGTTATAAAACACCATTGCGCGACTGTACTCATTTTCCGCTTCCATCTCCTTGGCTTGAGACATGATCCGTCCGCGCTCAAGCTCAAGTTCCGGCATGGATTTGGCAAATTCAAGGTTTAATAGCTTGCTTTCGATCTCCCGAACGATGTTGATCAGGTGTTCGTTCCGACTTCCTTGCCATTTTTGTAAAGATTTTATAGTTTCGTAAGGATTTCCAATCATTAGGGGAAGGTCAGACGGGATTTTAAGTAATGGAACCTTTGGATCTTTAAAATTGATTTCTATTATCCATGTTTGTTCCACAGAAACCGTTAAATAGATTTGAAGGTGATATATTCTGTCATTAACTATATCCACTTGGTATTCGTTCATCAATAGTTGAGCTTCCTGCAGAATTCGCTCCTCTGTTGTCGGAATCTTTTGCTGAGCTTTATGAATATATTTGATACGTTCAGAAAGATCTTCTATTCTGGTTTCTAGCTCTGACTTCGCCTCGTTAAACTGCTCTAATCCAATTGCACCGTGTTTTAATGCATCTTTCAGTTCTTTCAACTGTTCCCATGATTTATTCAGCTCAGAATCCAGCTGGGAGAGAAGTTCCTCACAGGAATCGGATTGACCCTTCACAAGGATCATAAACACTACATCCCCCTATAAATGTCTCATCAAAAGATTGTTGGGGGAATTTAACAGGGATTTCTTAAACCAATACATGAGAAAAAGAGTGAAAATTCTAATTTAAATAGTTATTAAATGGCAACTTTCCAATTTTACTATAAAGTTCTAGAAGAGTTTTGGCTAGATTAAACCGAAGTTCCCTATAATCAATATCACATTCACCAGTCTCTTCCTCTTCTATTGTAGATTCATAGATCTTTGTGAATTCTTCAATTATTATGGGAACTACAATATGTTGTATTTGCATTCACCTCTTGATTAGAAATTATTGGTGCTCATTTTTTTTATGTTATATGCCATAAATTTTATGTATGTTTATGTTTTTGACCGATTCAAATTTCGAACGCTTTTTAACTTTAAAAAAAAGGAGGGGGAAAAAAGACTATTTCTCTTTGTTTAGTTTATGGCCATGGCCACGGAATCCAGGGATCTGCGCTACCAGTACCTAAAACAGAGAGACCCATGACGATACCCATTAAGACTAATCCTAATGTGAGTATTCTACTTTCTGAGAGCAGTTCGATCTTTTTCATGCGAAAACCTCGTTTTTGCCTTGAAAATGCGTCCTGATGCGCATATATAAACTCCACACCAATCTACTCAATGCGCAAAATATTACGATGCGCAGAAAAGTCGTTGCGAATGGCTGTCAGCTACATAAAAACGGGTAAATTATGCGCTTTTCGAGAAGTCCATGTAATTCGCAAACGGAGATTTCAAAAGCAGATATTATAGTTGCTGAGCGGCTCGTTCAAACCAGGGAGCAGGTTTCCCTTTCCCGGCGGTACTGTGTTGTATTGCTTCAATCATGAGAGGGATCATGCGATAGGGGACACTCACAATTATTTCTGAGGGATCGTACCCATAATGGCGGCGTGCGGTCGGATCCCCTGGAGTAATATTGAAGTTACCAGTCATTAAGGGGTAAGTTATTGCGCCCCAACACAAAGAGCCGGTAACTTGAGGTTTAACAGGAAATCCGTGATAGATAGCGAGATAAATTAGTCGGCTCGCTTGTCCCGGATTACAGAGGAAAATGATAATGTCAGGGCGTAGTTCCGCTCTGTTTAAGGGGCTTAAAATGACGTTTTTTGCTAACCCCAAGGGCGGAGGAGCTATTCTATGAGTTTCACCTATGCTCATTTTTGCAATGGGTACCGTTGCCCAGAGTTTCTCCCCCTTAACTAACATTTTTTCTAGCCCTTGCATGCCTTTCGCTAAACCAAGATGCCATCTACCACCGGGACACGAGCATTTCCTTTTACTCAACCGTATAATTTCACCATCACGTGCCAACAATATAGCCTGACATGCGCACATGCCTTTATTCACGGTAGGTTCAATCTCCTCATCAGTATAGGTTAAGGCAACCGGATTTCCCTTTAATTCCAGTACCGTAACAAATTGTTGCGCGAATTCTTGCCAATTCGAAGAGGTATCATTCAATTTTTCCACCAATTCTAACAATTAGTATTTATTCTAACTCTAGAAAATTTAGAAAGAATTTCAATTTATTTATATAGTATTAATTACACTTTAAACGCAGAATTTTTGGTTCCTACAGATTTAATAACTTATTGAAAAGAGGAGATTGAATGAATACAAAACAAATCCAAATTACTTTTGTAATCCTACTACTCTCATTATTCCTGGTACCCATGATATATCTTGAACACTGGTGGGGAACTCAAATAGGTTGGCCCTGGGGATTTTACAATGTTATCCCCAATCCTATAAATGGTACTAGTGGTTTCCATCCGATCTGGGAGATGTTCCCTACTTTTCCACCTGTCGATGCAATCTACTACGCTGCATTAGCCGCCGTTATTGGGGCTCTCATAGATACTGCATTAATACTAGTCTCGCTTATGGCGACCTCTCGCATGTGGTTCGTTAGACTCACAGCCATACTCAACATCGGGTTTGGCGCGGCTGTGCTAGCAATCACGAGTTGGTATACTACTGTTGCGGGGTCTCTTGTCTTTTCACCCTTAGCGATTGTTCTTCTGGTAATGGGCGGAATCATCCTTTTTCAAACCACCAGGGATTAGTTCCCTCCTTTTTTTCTAATCATTTTTATAGAGGAAAATTCAAAAGATGCAAGAACAAATAATTGGATATGAATCCTGAGTTTTCAATATTTCGGATCGAATTACTGATGAAAAGAGGAGATTGAATGAATACCAAACAAATCCAGATAATATTTGTTATCATATTACTCGGATTACTGCTAATCCCGATGTTATATCTGCAATTGCCATATGGTTATGGATTCGGTTGGTTATTGGTATTTCAGTCAAGTTGGTCGGGGTTCGCGCCGATTTGGGAAGTGTTCGCATCTGGCTTTGCATCTGTATCTATAGAATGGTATTATCTTGCCCTCGCCGCTGTGATCGGGATCGTGGTAGATATCGTATTAATCATATTCTCGATTAAAGCGCCATCTCGCCGGCGGCTCCTTTTCATCACCGCTTTCCTCAATCTCGGTTTTGGTGCCACTGCGATTCTTGGCACAACTGCTTATAGTCTTCTCTCCGGGGATCTTTTCATCTCTCCGGCAGCAATCTTTGTGGTGATTTGCACGGGGTTTGCCGCGCTTCAAATCCGGAAATCCTAACCTCCGCTGACTCAAAAGCGGTTCAAAGGCAACACAAGTGTATATATTTCATTATTTATGATATTAACTCGAGTACTATGGGAAAACTCAGAGCCTTCCTCCTCTTGATTGCGGGATTTATTCTTGCCTTTGCAGGGTATCTTGGGTGGTACATGCAATGCGACGACCATTACTGCACCCTCACGGAACATACAATGTACATTTTATTCCTCTCAATAGGCGTCCTCATGGCGCTCTTAAATCTCACGGCGTTGGTATTTTATTGGTTCCAGCCACCCGCAGAGGAATAAATGAACGATTTATTACCCTTTCTTTCTCTTGAAACAAATTGTTGAGCACAAGCTTGCTACTTAATACATCAATAATAAAACAAAAATAAGGGTTCAATGTGCTGAAGGGCATACCTTTGAAATTCGACCTCAAGACATAAAAAATGGCCACTGGTGTGCAAAGTGTGCTCACAAAAAACGCAAAGGATAATGAGTAATTCATAATTTATTTTTTGCCAATAACTTTTTTTTCAATAAACTCATATCAATAATTATGTTTCCATGGGAACATCCTCCGTACCGGCCACCCAGTGAGAGTTTCAGTGTGTTAATTCGGGCAACTCGCGGTTGCACCTGGAATGCCTGTCAGTTCTGCAACATGTATAAGGAGATGCGGTTCCAGCGGCGAGATTTGCAAGAAATCTTGGATGATATAGTGACTGCGAGCATGTATCGGAAAAATTTGACTACCCTTTTTATCGGAGATAGCAATTCTTTGGTTCTAAAAACAGAGGCTTTAATTAAAATCTTGGACACAATTTATGCAAACTTTCCGAAGATGAAGCGAGTTACATCCTATGCGAGGGCAAAAACCATCGCCAAAGGAAAGACGGTAGAAGAATTGAAGGAGCTCCATAAACATGGATTGTCTCGTCTTCACATTGGGTTGGAGACGGGCGATGACGAACTGTTGAAGTTAATAAACAAAGGCACCACTTCGGCAGATATGATAGAAGGGGGGAGGAAGGTTGTGGAGTCGGGTATTTCTCTTTGCTTCTACGTCATGCCTGGGCTTGGGGGAAAAGAGTTTACTCACCGACATGCGGTAAATACTGCGCGAGTCATAAATGCGGTCAACCCCGAGTTCATTCGAATAAGAACATTCCAAGCGATACCCGGTACTCAAATGGCAGATCGGATAGAGAAAGGGGAACTAACTCCGCTGACACCAGAGGAGATGCTTCAGGAAGAGTATGAATTGATCAAAAACTTGGACTGCACCTCTTTTTATGTCTCAGATCATCTCCTAAACTTCCACGTATGGGAGAACGGAAGACCAAAACAACTGGACGGAAAGCTGCCGGAAGATAAGGCGAAGATGCTGGTATTGATAGAAAACTCGCTCAAGGCGATGAAGGAGGACCCGGTAGCCGGGGCGTATTATGCGCGGCACCAAGCGTTGAGAGAAGCGAGAGGGCAGATAGGAACGCTGTAAGCCATGGGGTCATTCGACGTAATAAGAGGTCCGATAGGCGTTGTAGAGAATAATTGCGCCGACAATTCCCCCGATACTACAGGGAATTGAGTACAAGGTAAAAAGCATGAAAAAGTGATGAGTTTCTAATTCAAGAACAGTAGGGTAATAGAGATAGCCAATGATACTCCCGACGAGGAAGAGGATTCCACCGAGCAAAGCAAGTTTCGCACCGGTTTTGGATTTACTCGCGAGTCCCATAATTCCGCCGATAACGGTGAGAAGAGCACCTGCAGTCCCGATTGCCAGCACACCTAATATGATGAAGGCCGAGGGGGAGCTTGCAAGTAGTAAGCCGATGCTCACAAGCAATCCAACGAAGAGTGTGATTACGTTTAGGAAAGAACCCACACCGCCACCTATAATAGTAATTAACCCACCCAACACCTTTCCGGTTTTCACGGGCTCTTTTTCGATCTCAATTTTCATCGTGTCTTGAGATTTGGGAGCGAGAAACCCTCGTTCTGTAACATTAGGGGTGTGTGCCTTTGGAACTCCTTGCGGAGCGGGTTTTGCGTCTTCAGTAGGCTCGTTAAATTCCCGAAAGCGATCCTGTTCATCGGATATAAAAATCCCTCCAATTAGGGTTCTTGGTCTTCTTTTTTGATTTTTACAATTTCATCCCAGCCATCTCGAGCGAGATGGAAGGTTTCTTCAGTAAAGGATTCAAAGTCGAAAGTTTTACCGACTTCTCTGGCGGGGATCCCCTCGACACGAGTCCCTTCTTTTATATCGGAGGCAACAAAAGCAAAGGGGAGGACTTCGGAGTTATCACCAAGCTTAACTCCGGGTAAAACACCTCCGCCAGCACCGACTAACACATTCTTTCCAATCTCAATTCCGCCTTTCCGGAAAGCACCAACCATTCCTTCATGTGTTGCGAGTGCCGTATGGCTTCGGATATGAGATCCATCATCGATGCTAATCAATTCCGGATACCAGCCATCAAACAAAACATCATCATCAATGAATACATTCTTACCGAGTTTTACTCCCACCAAGCGCAGGAGTGCGTGCCGTAAGCGTTGATCCATCGGGCGCCGTTGCAATTGGAGCACGAGATTCGTAACAAGAGCGGTGAAGGGATTCTTGATTTCACGCCATTTATGAAGAGTGAGTCCGGTTTTTTCAACGCGCCTCTTTTGTTGGGCAGCATGGAGTTTGATCTTTCGGGATAGTTTATGGCGGACGTTCTCGGGTTCCCCTATTGCAAAATGATTGGACTCCACATCAGAAGTGAGGATCCCAGGCCCTACAATACAATTATCACCAACACTTACACCGGGACAAATGAAACATCCAGCACATATGAGAGTATTTTTCCCGATTGATACATCTCCAACACGGAGTTCCCCATCTAATATCTCATGGCAGAGAATACTACTACCCATCCCGAGAATAGTATTATCCCCTATGGAAATTTTCTCAGGGAAGTAAGGATCAAGCGTGTTCCCCATTGTAATCATAACATTATTTCCAATATTCGCACCAAGAAAATCGAGCAATGCCGCCTTTACGGTGGGAATGCTATATTGGATAATGCGTAATCGAAGCATGATTCGAATTTCCCTAAAAATTGAATTTGCAAGTCTGAACCACCGCCTCTCTTTTGGAGATGCAACAAAAGAACGCCGATACCTCTTTGAATCTTCACCCTCATGCTTCTTACTCATCCGAGCATTTCGATAAATGTTTCGGGTTACCTGTCTCTGGAACGAAGCAATCCGTTCTCGCTCCTTTTCTGTTTCAGCATCATCTAGTGTTGTGAAAAAAGGCGTTAAGTAAGTGGTACGCTTGAGGATTGGATACATTTCAAAAATCTTTTTTAAATTCTCGGGAATTCGCATCGTCTAAGTCTCCCTATTTAAACTATTATCAATTTTTAACGCGAAGATCTTATAAGAAATTTATTATTTGTTGGATTCAACGATTCTTTAACCAATAGTTTGTATGTTTTTCCTTATCAATGAAGCTATCAGATTTCGGTGTTGGTTTATATTCAATCGAGTACTGAAAATGAACTAGAAGCAAAGGAATGGACAAGATACCACACATTTCTAACGATATATACATCAATAATCACCTTTTTCGGACTCTTCTCCATAGTATTTAGCTCCCTGATCACAACAAATATTGAGGAATCATTTGGATGGGCGGAGGGAGACGTTTTAATTGTTTTTGGAATTATTGGTATTGGTGCAGTGTTTGCGATAATCCCCCGTATTCTTGCAGACCGTTACGGACGAGAACCCATGGTTATATTTTTCGCACTAATTTCAACATCCGCAGTAATATGCTCAAATTTAGCATATGACACACCTGCTTTTGCTGCTCTTCGCATTGTTTCGGGAATGTTCGGGATAAACCTCTCAGCGGTGATATTATCTGAAGAGGTTCCTGCCGCCCATAGAGGTAAGGCGATTGGCGTCACTACAGGGATTGGCATGACGGCATCCTTATTAGCTGCGGGTCTACTCACTTTGGCGGGACCACTACACATGTGGCGTTATTTATATTCAATAGTTGCCTTAATTGGGTTAGTTATAATTTGTATCTTATGGTTTTGGTTGAAGGAAACACGCCGATTCGTTCATTTAGCTAAAAATGAGCGCCCAAGCCATTCAATTTTTAAACCATTTCAGAAAAAGTATGCCAAAATATTGATTCTCAGTAGTTTAACGCTCTTTCTTACTACGTGGATCTATCTTACAATCAAATACTATTTTCGATTTTTTTTCAAATATGAGCGAGGAGACTTCTTAACTGAAGAAATCCTAGGAATTTGGATGCTTCCTATTTTCATAGGCTCTATTATAGGGTACTATTCGGCGGGTTACCTATCAGATAAAATCGGAAGAAAAAAGGCGATATATATCACAGTAACCACATATTTTATCGGCAGCATGATATTTTTGAATACATGGGATACTACTCTTATTTTCATAAGTTTCTTCATAATTAACATTTCCTTTGCGGTTTTTCGGTTAGTGGCAGAAATTATGGCGGTAGAATTTTTTCAAACTGATGCACGTGCCGCAGGAAGCGGCTGGGCTTTTACCTTCGCGTCAATTGCAGGTGTGGTTGGTAATTTTATTATGTTTTACCTCGTCGAGGCTCTTGGAGGGTGGGGGACCACGTTTTTTGTTATAGGAACAACGTGTCTACTCGCACTCATAATCGTGACGCTCTTTATTCCTGAAACTAAACAACGCGTCGTTGAGGAAATCTATCAAACCGAGATTGAGAAAGAAATTTAATATCGCTAATATTTAGAGCTTTGTTTGCTTTTTTTTCTCGGGTTCGTCCATAAAAAGTGGAATACCCTCATCGGAATCAGGGATGATGAAGCCTAGTTGATCTACTTTGAAAGCAGGTTGCCCAGCAACGGCTGTTGGAGTTATTATTTCTTTCTTCGGGGGCACTTCTACCTTCATCTTAAGTGATACAGCTTTCATACGATCTGAAAGGAGGCGTATTGCATGTAGGGATTTCATCGCCTTTTCGCCTTCAGACATGTTTTTCCGGAGAACTATTGCCACAAATGGGACTTTTCCGACGCGCGCGTGGATTAGATTAGTCATACGACGTAACACACGTTTATCTCGACGTCCCATCACAATAGCCACTCCATTAGAATCTGAATAGCTGAAGCTAGCCAAGATTTTGGAGGAAGCGTTCTCGCGAGGAAACCAAATATCTAAGGTTACACCATTTGTTGAGTGGAAGTGCCCACTAACGCCATCGATACGCCATGATTTCTGGGAAATTAATGATAAAAACTCAGATCTTAGCGCATCCGATGTTCCTAGGACCATAATTTTAAACTTATAATCTTTCATTCTTCGTATTCCCATTTTATAATTTCAGAAAAAAAAATCGGGTTTATTATTAGAAAGTAGTATTTCCATCTATATAATTTTTAATAATTTTATTTAGTTATTCGAGGGACTTCTAATCCTGTAATTTGGGTTTTATTAACCAGCAGCATTGGTGGGAAGGGATAACTGAAGCGGGTAGACCAAGTCAGAGTGTAGGCACCTGCGTTGAAAATAGCAAGATGGTCGCCTCGTTTTGCACCTTTAATAAAGGGGTATCGCTTTGTAAAGACATCCATATCGGTAGGAAGACACCCTGCAATTGAGGTAGGGGTGTTATGAGGATCGAACATACGATCTATGACTTCAAATCGGAATTTACTATTGGAAAATTTGGGGCAGTGATGAGTCCCAGTATTGAGCATGATCCAAGGGGTATTATTAACTTCAAATATTTGCGTAATTTGGGTCAACATTAGCCCCGCATCACCAACAATGTATCGTCCGGGTTCAAAGAGACATGTAATTTTTTGCCAACCCCGGTCATATAGGGTTTCAGATAATAGGAGAAAGAGGTCATCAAGTTCATTCTCGGTTAAAAGGCCAGCTTCTGGGAATCCGCCCCCAAAATCGAGTTGAGATATGGTAATCCCTTGTTGTTCAAACTGATTAGCCACATCCAAAATGTATTTAATTCCATCTTTAAACATCTGAGAATCTAATTGAGTTCCAGAGTGTAATTGTAATGTAGTAAGGGTTAAGGAATCTTTTTTTTGCAGTTTATTGACTATTTCAATGAGTTTTTTCTTATCAATAGGGATTCCGAGCTGTTTATTCGGACGTTGGCTTCGAAGACGAATCCCCACGTTCTGAGCTTCACCCGCCTTCAAAAATTTAGCTAAATCTGCAATCTCTTCGACTTGGGAAAGGAAGATAAGACCAATTTTCTCAGCGATACTAGCCTCGAGTAGAGCTGTGGTTTTGTAAGGGGAGCTTAAAATGATAGATTTAGGATCAACTCTATTTTGAATTGCAAGATTGTACTCATAATTAGTGGCAATTTCAGCCCCGAGCCCTTCAGCTCCTATGATTTTACAGATAGCAGGTAGATAGTTGGCTTTGTAAGAGTAATATATTTTTGATTTTAAATATTTATTTGATAATTTTAAAATTGTTTGGCAATTATCACGAATTCTTTGCGCAAGATATATATAAATTGGGGTTCCATAATTCTGAATGAGAGATTTTGCGGGCGTTCCATCAATTATTAATTCACCTTTTACTATCGCTAACTGTTTATTATTGAAATATGAGTACTGAGTTTTTTGAACTCGCTTACGCTTAGAATTAATTCTGGGTCAGCTCCTGATAGATCCTTTCAATCTTTGTAGCAACTCTATCCCATGTTAAATTTTGAACTTTTTGATAGCCACATTCCCCTAGTTGCTGAGCTTCCTTTTCATTCTTTAATAAGTAGGTAACTGCTTTTGCCAGTTTAAGAGGGGAGTGGAAGGGTACTAATAATCCATCCTTTTGATTTTGGATGATTTCTGGTGTAGCACCAATATTCGCACCTATTACGGGCCTTTTATAGGCCCAAGCCTCCAAAAAGGCAATGCCATAAGCATCAGATCGTGATGGCATCACATACAGATCATGGGCCGCGAAAGCATTGAGTTTTACTTTTGAATAGTATGGGACAACGCCTAAATTAATAATATTCTTCCGAAGTGGACCTAGTTTCCTTTTGGTTATGTTAAAGGCTGTAGTGCTTGGTCCAATAAAAACAAATATAGAATGTGGACAGTTTTTTACTACATTTTTAATCGAATGGAGAAGTGTAATGGACCCTTTCTCGAAGTTTTTATAACCACAGAATAGGATGATCTTTTGATCTTCGTTTAAGTTGAATTGGTCACGAAACTTTTTTGCATTTCCCCGTAGGAACTGTTTAAAATCAATTCCCATGTGGATACGCTGAATCTTGCCTCGTTCAACCCCATTTTTGATAAGATAATATGATTCTTTATTTGAACAGGAAAGAATCCGGTCAAATTTATTTAAGAACCTCGTATAAGTTGAGTCCTGATATCTTGGATTCATATAGTGGTAAAAGGGAGTACAGACAGTTGGGATCTTCTTCAATAGTCCTGCAATAAGGCTAAATACATTGTTAGTAAAGGGCATACAAACAGAATGAATGATCTCGGTCTGGCTACGGATTAATTGAAGGAGTAAATCGGGAGTGAATGGACCATTGGATAATAAGTTTAGGTAGTTTAAAGGGAAGATGCGCAAAAAATTCAGTTTGCGTAAAATTTTCTTGTAGTAAGAATAGGTGTTATTAAAAAATAAACTGATACCCGGGACATATTTGATTGAATATCTAAATATATCAACATTATTAATTTTTGAATGTTTATCCTTGACAAATTTACCCTTAGAGCTACCAAAGGCGCGAAAGTCGAGTGCATTTGAACAAAGAACTTTAATTTTATGATTTCGTTTCTGTAACTTCTCTGAGATTTCTTGGATATAGAATTCACTGCCGGAAATGGCGGGAAAATACCGAGGAGCTACATGGGATATTTGCATTCTACCTTCAAATTACACTTTGAGATATTTCGTATTTTAATACGATCAATGAATTCGCGTCCCAATCCTTTATTTTATCATTTCAAAATTTTCAGCTTTTGCTGTAGCAGGCGGAAGAAATTCTGCAATTTGCTTCTGGGCGTCTGGTAAACTATTCTTCGTTTTGATTCTACCTAAAGCCTGATTCAGTAATTTTTCATATTCAATATTATCTATACTTCTTGGAATTATGATTTTTTTCTGCTCAAATTGTTTTATAATATACTCCAAAATTAATTTCTTCTGAATTGTGTAAGGAATCTCAATTAAAATCACATCCTTCTGGTTGCATAAAAGACGCTTTTTTTTATCATCTCTTTTCCTCCGCTCTAAGTCTTTTTTGCATTGATGAAAAAAAGCAACGTATTCATAATGTTGGATGCCTTGATATTCAAAGGCCAATCCAAGCTCTTCATTATATCCATCCAATTCCATTTGGTTTGTACGGTCGTTAACCAACCATTTTGGTCGAGCTTTTGGAAAAGCTTTATTAAAAACAGTTTCAAAGATTTTCCGACAAAATCGTTCAGACACGCCCTCGGAGCACACAGCACACCACTGACCTCGTTTTATTTTATCTGGAGTAGCTTTCCAAGTATGTCCCTTTTTACACCGGAATTTCAATTTTGTACGGTTATTTACATAAACTTTCGACTCACATTCTCCTCCTCGTTGCTTTGCTATCTCTTTTATCTCTTCAATAGATAATCTTCGGCGGATGCCTACTTCTTTTCGCCGGCACTTAGGGCACCACTGACCTCTTTTAATATGAGTTGGAGTAGTATTCCAAGTATGACCTTTCTTACACCGAAACGGCAATTTTGTACGATCATTTATGTATTCAGTTGCCGTACATTCGCCTCCACGTTGCCTAGCGATCTCTTGCAGCTCCCCCAATGATGCTTTCAACTTGTTGCCAGCAGCAGTATGTCCGCATTTCGGACACCACCGACCTTTTTTTATATTACTTGGAGTGGCGTTCCAGAAATGCCCCTTTTCACATCGAAAGGGCAATTTCGTACGGTTGTTAACGTATTTGGTTGCCTCACATTTACCACCAGGATGGTGCTGCGTCACGTAGTCGTTTAGTTCATTGATTGATGATCTCAACTTGCTACCACCTTCTTTGTGTCTGCACTTAGGACACCAGTGACCGGTTTTTATATTACTTGGGAGAGCCTTCCAAGCATGACCTTCTTTGCACTTGAACTGTAGTTTCGTTGTAGCATTAATATATTCAATCGCTTCGCATATCCCCCCCCATTTTTCTGCGATTTTTTGCATTTCTCTGAGTTTTATTGTAGGAATCTGTTGTTCGTAAATTTCACAATATTCAATTAATCTATTTTTTTCAATCTCAGTGCGTGACGCATGTTTCTGAATCCAATTAATGAATTTTTTTGAAATTTTAATACCATATTCAATTTTCTTTTTAGTTTGATTTGTGTATTCGTTCATCATTTCTTGAAATTTGGTATTTAACACTCTCATTTGTTTCTTGATGGAGTTTTTTGAGGATTGAGTTATCAAAACACTCCTTTTTTTATTAAAAACATCACCATTTGAGCTTAATGAATGGGATTTTAGGAGTGTCATCTTAAAAAGCCTTTATTTTTTCACTTAATGATCTTTAATAGAATCTGTAAATAAGTTAGGAGGGAGTGTTTGCTAAGTGATTAAATAAAATTTTTCGACTTTTAATAGAGTATAATTGCTTATATCACATATCAAGTCATATAGTTCTAAAATACGTATGTTTTAGAATGTTTTATTTATTTTTTAAACGATAAAGGTAGTATCCATAGAGTTCTTTAAGTGCTTTTGTAGCTTGCTCGGGCATAGAATAGATTACGAAATCATCACTCGCGAGAAGTTCGTTTTCAGTGAGGGCAACGATTATAATTGGTTTTTGATAGCGAGTCATGAGCTTCTTGATTTTTTTCAAAAAGCGGAAATCGGTTTGATTAAAGGAGTCCGCAAATGCCTCAATTTCTTGGGGATCCTCCCTGAAGAACATTTTATATTTTTCTGCGTCAAATGCTCCCCCTGTAACAATACCCATCGCAATAATCCCATCCATTCCCGCTTCATAGAGATATTCCAAGGTTTTTATATGGCTTCTTCGATTCAAAGAACCAACTAAATCTATTGGATTGTTTCTGCTCCAAAATGGAGGTAAGATCGCATCTAATTTCTGTAAGATGTCTTCTGGGAGGGGGGGAACTTTTAATCCAGCAGAAACAACATTGTCGGTAGTAATTACGCCCCAACCACCACCCCAACTCAAAATTCCAATTTGATCACCTTTTAAGGGAGGGTGTCGGCTGAATGCTTTGGCAAAATCAATCATCTCAATAGTATTCTTAGCTTCTATAATTCCACATTGCTTGAAAATTGCTTGGTAGAGCTCATATGACCCTGCTAATGCACCAGTATGTGAATGGGCTGCACGAGCTCCTTCTTCATACTTCCCAGCTTTGAAAACTATAATAGGTTTCCTTTTTGAAACCTCTTTTGTAACCTGAAAAAATCTTCTTTGGTCTCTAATTCCCTCGATGTAGCAAAGGATCACATCCGTTTCCGAATCTTGTCCAAAGTACTCAATATAATCCTCAGTACGGAGAATGAGTTCATTTCCACTGCTCACAAATTTCGAAAATCCAACACGTTGAGTCTCACCAAATGCCATCATTTGGGTTCCTAAATTCCCAGATTGTGAAACAAAGGCGATATTCCCTTTTGAAGGGGCAACTGGTGGCATAAGGGCATACATATTAATCCTTGGATTACTCACACCCATGGTGTTTGGTCCAATGATATTGAGGAGGGGATATTTTTTTGCAATTGATTTAACCTTCTCCGCTAATTGTGCGCCATCAGGCCCAATTTCGCCAAATCCCGCAGCGATAAGCACTAGAGTATTAGCGTTTGCATTGCCGCATATGTCAACGAATTCAGGAGCCGAGTTTGCGGGAAGACACAGAAATACCATATCGGGTGATTCTGGAATGTCATGAATAGACGGATATGCTTTAACACCTAAAATATGAGATTGTCTGGGGTTGATGGGGTAAATTTTTCGTTGATAACCTCCAGAGACGAGGTTTGCCATAATAATTGTTCCCCATTTCATAATCGATTTGGAAGCCCCGATTACAACGATATTTTGTGGGTTAAATATTGTATCCATCGCTTGAATTTTCTCAGATTTTAACATTGGAAGTCAATTCCTGTGAGGATGGGTGTTTCTTATATGATAATTACAAAAATAAAAGAAGGTTTTGTGTATATCCTCAAAAAAAAAATGAAAAAAAGGTAGATTTTAATAGAACTCTTTCGCTTCTTTTTCAAGGCCGAGTTCTTTCATACGTTCTAGGGTAGGAACACCCCTTTCATCTAGTATATTGTATTCGTAGTATTCCTTTTTCATGGTTTCCAAGTCTGGTACAACGCCTGCGGTACTTCCTTTTTTCAATGGGGTCATAAGGATTTTGGGGAGGGTCTCGTCCTTTGGTCTGAATCCGCAGTTGTAATTATACATTCGTTTCAACATGTTAATACGATTTGCACGGACATGCACTGACTCATCCATTGAAACGTCTTCATCGGTTATCGCTTTGACCATCCGCATTAAGTCCGCAGATCCATAGCCTAATCCTGCAAAGTAACAGATGGTTAATGAATTAAAAAGCACCCAAACATCTTGGAACGTGCCAGTTATTACGCCTTTCCCAATAGTATCAAATCGTCCGGTCTTATATGGGATACCTATAACAGGAAAAATAATACCTTGATCGGTAGCAGCTGTAAAGCCAGAGCAGTGATCCGCGCCTCGAGGCGTTGTTGCATACTGAAGGCCCAGTGAAACGAAGGCACGTGGATCATGCGCAGGAGCTTCGAGACCTTTACTTTGTACAGCATAATCAATCGCGCCTTTTCCAATCTTTTCAGCAGCAGCTTTAGTCCCTTCAGAGAGAATCGCGCCAATGCCTTCCTGTTTAGCGATCATTTCTGTTAATTTCACGATCGCTGCAGCATCACCCCATTTAAGTTCGAAGCCAACATCTTCCTTTGTTAAAATCCCATGCTCATAGAGATCAAGTGCAAAGGCAACAGTCGATCCAGTTGAGATGGTATCTAACCCATATCTGTTACAAATGTCATTACATTTGCAGATGGAACCGAGGTCATCATTCAAACAGCTTGTCCCAAAGAACGCAAGCGTTTCATATTCAGGTTGATGTCCAGTGATCCCGGCCCATGGTCCTTCCTTGACTTCAATATGACATCCACAAGCTATAGGACAACCGTGGCATGCGTAAACTTTCTTTTTGATGGTTTTTCGAATGGTACCACCCGCAATTTTATCGGAATGTTCATTTCCACCCCAATCCTCTGCACTCCAATGCCAATTCTTAAATGGGACATCTCCCATTATCCACATAGTATTCATGAACCAAGGTGTCCCATAATTTTTCAATGAATAGACGAGTGGATTAGTATTTAATTTTCCCATAATACTACGATTAATAGCTCTAATACTTTCGGGGTGTGCAATAGGGACCTTTTGCGTTCCTTTACAGACGATGGCTTTAAGATTTTTTGACCCCATCACCGCACCAAGTCCGCAACGCCCTGCTGCACGTCCTCCATCGTTCATTATTGCAGCCATCTTGCTTAACTTTTCGCCAGATTGCCCAATACCTGCAAAACTAACTTTCTTATCACCTAAAACATCTTTTAATTTGTTCTCAGCTTCAATTGCATCCATACCCCAGAGATCTGAAGCATCTTTAAGCTCAATTTGCCCTTCGTTAATCCAGATATATATTGGTTTATCGGCCTTGCCTTCACAAATTACTCCGTCAAATCCGGAAGCTTTGAGCATTGGGCCCCATGTCCCACCACAATTTGCCTCACCGAACAAGCCTGTTAAGGGGCTTTTGGAAACCACCATGAAACGACCAGAACTAGGGGCAGGAGTACCAACTAATGGACCGGCGAAGAAATATATCTTGTTAGCTACGGATAGGGGATCTGTATCGCCAGGAACTTCATCATAGAGAAAGCGGGTTCCAAACCCACTACCACCAATATAAGCTTGAGCGAAATCTATTCCCGGATTTTCAATCTTTACCGAACCATCTGAGAGATTGATTCGTGCAATTTGTTCCATGTATCCTCTTTGTGGCATTTTATTCTCTCCTTATCCTAAGTTGTTCCATATCTATATCAATAAGACGTTTAAATCCACCATCGGCGGCTGAGGGTTCTGCTAGCAGGGACCTCTTCTTATGTAGTTTTGCCATATGAATACCTGCATAGCCAGAGTCGATAAATAAACCAAATTCGGTCATTTTTTTGGATTTTAAGGAAACTACATTTTTCATACTATATTGGAGTTCACCCAGTCCATTTTCCACACCTGAATTAGTTTGGATATTTTCTGAAACGCCAAGGAAACTTCCACATGCACTCATTTTAGGCAATCCAGGATCAATTACATCCTTACTTTGGGCGACAGTGTTTGGCAATCCAGGACTATCCTTCACTAGATCAAGACAGCAGCGATCTATGGCGACGGGATCATTTGATGCTAAAATTCCAATATTAGGAACAAACGGCGCATCGGAATATGATATACAATCACACCAAGGAGTAATATCCATAGCAAAATTGACATATCCAATATGATCTTTTCCCATTAGTTTCACAAGCGCTTTCGCTGAATCTGCAATTGCGACAGATGTGACTTCAAGGTATTCTAACTGTTCAATTGAAGTAAATACTCCACATTCTAAGGTCGCAAAGGTATGTGCAGTACAACCGATACATTTAGACCTATCCCATTCAATGGTATCCTTAGTAACTTTGAGAGCTTTTTCGGGGCAGATGGCCTCACAACGCGGTGCATTTTCGCATTTTTCACCCATACAGAAAGATGGATTAAATGCAAAAGTATGAAGTCCGTATTTCGGATGTTTGCCAAGATGTAGGTTTAGTTTTCCTCTTTGGGAGGCGCAACCCACTCCTATATTCTTAATTGCACCTCCGAATGTCCCCATAGGATGCCCCTTGAAGTGAGAAAGCACAATCATGGCGTCGGCTTCTGCAAATCCTGTTGCAATATATTGTTCTTTCAAGAATAAACCTTCAGGTAGATCCACATGAATGTCATCAGTTCCAAAACCGTCGGCAATTACAATTGGCGCCCCTACACTCGCCATAGTAAACCCGTTTCGTGCGACAGTTTTTAAATGATCAATTGGGTTTGTTCTGGCAGCCCATGGATGATATGGTAATGTGCAAGTATCAGTAACAAATGGAATTCCACCTAATTGTTTAATCCAATTTACAACGGCACGGACATAAACTGGACGTATATATTGCGTATTATTGTATTCACCCATATGTAACTTCACGGCAACGTAATCCCCAGGCTCAAAGAGCTGGTTAAACTTCGCCTTATCTAATAACGCAATGGTTTTTGCTACCATTGATTGGTTATTATGTAAGGCTCTCGGATCCGTAAAAAAAACAGTTGCAGTCATTTTTTTTCATTCCTATTCATTAATTCTCTTCTTTAATTCACAAATTATGTTTTGATTAATATTTCATGTATTTAATTATTAGAATTTGCGGGTTGAACTATTGCAAATCACCTTTTAATTTTATTTTTTAGAGTCCAAAGATATTTTTTCAGACCTGTTCTTATGAAATATTTTAAAAAAAATGAAAAGGAGCTAACGAAAAGAAAAGGTTCAAACAGTAAATGGGTTAATTTTCTCAAAATTACTTCGAATATTGCTTATTTTTAATGAGAAAGACCTTTAACCAAGCGTCACGCTGAGGACCTGAGGGTTTCTCTAGTATTCTATTTAGCGCATCTTCTTTTTGTTTATCGGACATGTAGGGTAATTTTTCATTGATGATTTCCATGATAACTTCCCTTTCATCACGTACAACAGTTGGAATAATTCCGGAATCAAGCGCAGAGCCTTGTTCCGCACGACGTTGCCCAATTAAAGATCCAGCTAAATTTTTTAGCTGTTGTAATTTCTGTGCCATTGTCTGTGATGGGGGAGTTTGAGAAGGTGTTGAGGAAGATGGGGGCGCAGGACTGGGATAATAAGGAGTCTCGGGGGTGTGATACTCCACTGAAGGGGGTGATGGAGTTGGAGGAGTTGAATAGCTAGGAGAATGTTCTGGAGGGGGGATAATAGAAGGTTCAGAAGGGTATAGAGTAGCGGGTTCTGGAGGGTAAAGGGTGGGGGGATTCGGAGTATAGGT